>JADJGC010000003.1:0-300000 GCA_016708315.1 bacterium | reverse complement strand
AAGTCGTTGTTCGCTTCAACTGTGTCGCGTCCCTTGTCCTGAAGACTGTACGCCAGTATCTTATTTGCCAATCCGATACCGCGACCTTCCTGGCGCATGTAAAGTACCACGCCGCTCCCCTCCTTCTCGATCATCATCATCGCAGCCCTGAGTTGGTCTCCGCAATCACAGCGCGCCGAAGAGAAAACGTCTCCAGTCAGGCATTGAGAATGAACCCGCAAGAGCACATTCTCCTGATTCTTGACATCTCCTTAACCAACGCGATATGATGATGGTCGTCAATATCCGAACGATACAGGTGCAGCCTGAAATTGCCATATTCAGTCGGAAAATCGACATCAACGATCTTCTGAATCAGATTCTCATGCTTGTGGCGATAAGCGATCAGGTCCTTAATGGTAATCAACTTCAAATCAAATCGATCTGCTACACCGCGCAGCTCGTTTACGCGAGCCATAGAGCCATCAGCGGACATTATTTCACATAACACCGCACCGGAATTGAGTCCCGCCAAACGAGCGAGGTCCACTGAAGCCTCGCTGTGGCCCGCACGAGCGAGTACGCCGCCCGGTAGCGCCTCCAACGGAAACACATGTCCCGGCCTTGCCAAATCCTCAGGACGGCAGTCCGCAGACATAATCTGCTGAATTGTCTCTGCACGGTCAAAAGCCGAAATACCCGTCGTCGTGTTCTTGACTGCATCGACGCTCACCGTGAATCGAGTGCCAAGCAGAGCCGTGTTCTCTGTTGTCATCGGTCCCAACTTGAGCTTCTTGATGATGTCCCGCGTCAACGAAACACACAACAGGCCGCGGCCGTGAGTAATCATAAAATTGATTGCATCCGGAGTAGCCTTGTCGGCGGCCATAATGAAGTCGCCTTCATTTTCGCGGTCCTCGTCGTCGACGACGATGATGATCTTCCCGTTGCGTATGTCCTCGATTGCGGCTGCCACATCATCGAAGAGATTTTGCTCGTCGCGCTTCAATGTGACATTAGGCATAGATTTCACTCCCATATATCAAGTGTGTACTAAAATCCATAGTTCTTGAGTCGCTCAATGCTCAGACCAGACTCGCTGGTCTTGTTTACCATTCGTTGAACATATTTTCCAAGTATGTCGAACTCGATATTAACAAGATCCCCAGCCTTGAGAGACTTCATCGTCGTAGCCTCAAGAGTGTGCGGAATAATGCTAACCGTGAAAGCGGCATTCGAAACTTCGTAGGCGGTCAAACTGACACCATCAATGGCTATCGACCCTTTATCAACTACAAGTTCCCGAAATCGCTCGTCGATGGCAATCGTTGTCAGCCAGCTACCGTCACGAATATCGATTCGTTCGCATTTGCCGACAGAATCGACGTGCCCCTGCACGAAGTGTCCGCCCAATCGATCCGAAGGACGGAGCGCAGGTTCGAGATTCACTTCCGAACCGCTGCGTAAGCGGCCCAATGTTGTCTTGCGCAGTGTTTCTTCCACTGCAGTTACCGTGAACTGCCGCGAAGTCAGATCCAGCGTGGTCACCGTCAGGCAAACACCGCCGATAGCGACCGAATCGCCAATCAACATCGATGCGTCAACCAATTTGCTCTGAACCGAAATCACGACGTTATCGCCTTGATTCTTCATCGTGGTTATCTTGCCAATATCTTGTATGATTCCGGTAAACATTCGATACCCTAACTCGGATAAGCCTCTACCCACAAATCGCCGCCGATCGACTCCCAGCTCTTGAACTTCAAATTGAGCGTCTCCAATATCTTGCGATTCTTCTGGCTATTATATGCGGGCTTGCCGGAACCGAGAAGCTTTGGCGCGATCACAAAGATGTACTTGTCCACTAGGCCCGACTCGATGAATTGCGAGAAGACGCTTCCTCCCCCTTCTACCAACAAGTGGGCGACGCCTTCGGATGCTGTCTTCTTAAGCAAAGTGCGTATATCCGTACCAACGGTCCAAAAGTCGTCACGTACTCTTTCCGTTTCGTTGTCGGGACCAATCACGATAGTCTGTCCACCGGTATTCGGATCATTGATCTTGAGATTGCTGCGCAATTCACCAGACTTCGTTATAACAAGCCGCAATGGGTCCTTGCCGATTCCGTGGCTTGACAGCACAGGATCATCAATTCTTGCCGTCATAGCGCCGACGAGAACGGCATCAACAGTTGATCGAAGCGTGTGCACCTTACGGCGCGCTTCTTCTGACGTTATCCACTTTGAGTCATTCGCAGAATCTGCAATCATTCCATCAATGGTCTGGGCGATCTTAACAGTAACGAACGGCATTCCTGTAGTGATAAACTTGAAGTATGCCTCATTGAGCCGTTTCGCCTCTTCTTCACAAATTCCTACCTCGACTTCGACTCCAGTTTCCTGTAGTGATCTGATTCCCGCACCATTTACAATTGGATTGGGATCAACTGTAGCGACCAAGACACGTCGGATTCCAGCCGCCTTGATTGCCTGCACACAGGGTGGGGTCTTTCCGAAATGAACGCAGGGTTCAAGCGTCACATACATCTCAGCACCGGCCGCCTTATCACCAGCGCGATTGATCGCGTCGACCTCGGCGTGGTCTGCTCCGTAGCACCGATGGTATCCTTCGGCGATCACCAGCCCATCTTTGACAATGACAGCGCCTACCAGCGGGTTGGTTCTCGTTTGTCCGAGTGCCGAAGCCGCTAACTCGAGTGCGCGTTTCATGTGTTCTTCAAAGACCATAAAAAAACCCGAAGTGGCCTTCGGGGGATTTACAAGCACCGCTGCATAGCATCATACATGACTGCTTTGCGGGCTTGGAGCGACAAGACACTTCAAACGGAACCATTCCGTGAGCGTCAGGTCGTTTGTCTTCTACCATCCGGACTATACCGTCGGCGCCGGAATTTAACCGGCTCTGTCCCTTTCGAGACTCGCGGGCTGTACCGCCGATCGAGGAATTTCACCTCACCCCGAAGACATACCTAATCTGTTCATTATACGAATATAGTCAAGACAATTTTGTCTATTTCTCTCTTGCCTAATAAGCTTGCGCTGAATCTTGCAGGCTCTTAGTTTCAAGTAATGCACTATCAAGCACTTGGAGGCAAGGCATGGCGCGAATAATGTCCTGGGCAAATCGAGTGACAATCGCTCGAATCGGCATCGTCTTTTGGCTCGTTCTCTTAGTTTATGACAACAATATGTGGTCACGTTTGTTGGCGGCATTTCTCGCAATATTGGTAATTGTTGGCGATTGGCTCGATGGGTTCCTCGCCCGCAAGCTGCATGAACAGTCCCAGTTGGGTAGCGTTCTTGATATTGCCGGAGACCGAATCCTGGAAACCGTGCTCTGGATTGTGTTGGCTGATCTAGAATTAGTCCCCGTGTGGATTCCAATTGCGGTGACTTCGCGCGCCATTCTCACCGACAGCATCCGCAATTATCTACTGCAATTTGGATTTACCGCGTTCGGCAAGACGACAATGATGCAGAGTTCCATCGGGAAGTTCCTAACCGGATCCCCGATCATGCGCACGGGCTATGCGATTCTCAAGGCATTCACATTTGGATGGTTGCTACTTATTTCCGCACTCGATCGACTTTGGCACGAATTCCCTTTTCTAACCGAACGATTTGTAACAATTGGATTTGAAATCGGATACATCAGTGCGATTGTCACGGCTGTCGTATGTATTGCCCGAGGAATTCCACCAATTGTCGAAGGCTCAAACCTGATTCGTAAAATGGACGGAAAAACTGTTTGATTGAGCTTGAGAGCGTTGAAAGTTCGCGTAAAGCCAAATTGACCCAAAACAAAATCGGCAAGTGCATCTGCACTTGCCGATTGATTCATTCTGATCAACTGATTACTAACAGCAATCGCTTTTCTCATCCGCTGTTCGTTTCACTGCGATTGAGAATCCCTTGCCTCCATGACGATCAACGACAAAGTCAATATAGATATCTCCTCGTTGACAGACCAACTCATGCAACCCGCTCTCGATATATGCATCGATCCCGTTTGATTCGAGTTTCTCCAATCCAGTTACCGACTCTTCCAGAGTCATCCCCATTCGGGGACCGCTTCAGCCTGCGCCCTGCAAGTAAAGTACCAGATTCTTGCCCTTCGCGTGCTGCGAAGACATAACTGTCTTGATATTGTCTCTTGCTGTATCACTTACGATAATCATCGCTCAGTTTCTCCTCTTATACATGAATCGGTAGAAACTTCCAATTTTGCAATGTTTTCTCAATGAAATCATCACTTTTTTACCACATCGTAAATGTTAGTCCAACTCCCATCGTCTGTTTCACACGCCCCTTCTTTGACAACTCCTTGTCATAGAGGAACTGATTGTAGAGTATTACTGTCATGATTTTACTCACTGACACCTTGAGAGAATTTTCGAAGTTGACATCCACCGATTTCCAGTATCCCTCAAGATCAGTCCCCTCCACCTCGTCCTTTGTGACGAAAAGAGAGCCTTGTAAAGCGATAGCTTCCCGATGTACTGCACCCGTTTACTCAGAGTCAATTGGGCATCAGAAACTGACTCAATACCGCCATCAGTCTGCGTTGAATCCTCTGTTGCCAAAGTCTCCATATCCGTAATCACATTTCGGCGTATCTGGCGAACTGCCATACCGAGGCGGCTTGACACTTCGTCCTTTTCGTGTCGGTAGAATATGCGCGCAATGCCCGCCGAGAAGGTAAACTTCATGGGATTAAGGTAGCGTTTCTTCGCAGCAACTGAAGCATCAAGGAATTGGCTTTCAAATCGGAATGCCGCATACGGATCAACGAAGGCCTGCAAAGGAAACGTCGCAATGTTTTCCCAGTCGATGAGATCAGTCGATTTCTTCGGCTTGCTCCAGCTCTTGCTCTCCTCGTCCTGCACCGTTGTCTGACCAAAAGCTAAACGCAGGTTAGATTTGAGATTGAATTTCTGGCTGAATCTTCGCTCTACTTTGGCATTCAGATTACTGACCCAGGCGAATGTACCAGCTTCGCCTCCCAGCCACGAATCAGAGTAGGCTGTCTGGGCTGCAGTAATGTCGAGCACCATTGTCTTTTGCCACCTCAGCGAAATCAGCGAATCAACGTTGACTTCCTCGGAGTAGGCATTGGCAAATCCGGCAAGAATCAAGAACATTGTCAGATACAAAAATCGGCGCATAGAAGTACTCCTGTGATTTAACTTGAAGGGAAAAAGTAATTCATATCAACCCAAATTGAAGAGAGCAGTTTTCACTTATCGGCCTAACTAATCCTAATCTGGGGTGTTGCCCAAATCAACTCAGCTCATTTTGCAGTTTCTCGATTGACTTGGTTTCGCCGAGAAGTACCAGTACTTCGTCAGGTTGAAACACTCTATCGCCTGCCGGTAAGAGCGTTGTCTTTGCAGGCATGGTCTGACGAATCAGGACAACGAGAACATTGTAATTTTGGCGCAGATTCAAATCGGAAAGACTCTTTCCAACGAAGCGATCCGGCACAGCAAGTTCGACAAGCTGCAAATCCTCACCCAACGTCATTTGCTCGATAACATTCGGATAACGAAGCTGGCTTGCGACTCTCATTGCCATATCGCGTTCCGGAAAGATAACATCGTCGGCGCCGATTAGCTCGACTATCCTGCCCTGGTCGACCGTGATTGCTTTTACCATGATCTGCTTTACGCCCATTTCGCGCAGATAGAGCGTCGCCAGAATACTGACATCGATGCTTGTGCCAAGACTCACGACTACCACGTCGCACGAACTCAGGTCAAGCTCTTGTAGTGTCTTGCGATCCGAAGCATCACCAACGACCGCCTTAGCTACGTAGTCCTTGATGTCTTCAATCTTCTCACTGTCACTGTCGATGACAGTCACATCGTGGCCGTGCTTCGCCAACTCCAGCGCGAGATAGTGGCCAAAGCTTGACAATCCAATAATACCGAATACTCGTTTTCTCATTCTATCTCCCATCTCAACGGCAGAATCAATTCGCCTTGAGAAATTGATTCATCAAAACACTATCCGATGATTACACGGCCCTCAGGATAAACGACCTTGGCCGGCTGCCGGTATCGACTAATCGCCAATGCCAATGTCAGCGGACCAACGCGGCCAACAAACATCAAGATAATCAAAACGACCTTGCTCAGCGGAGCAAGTTTTGGCGTGACACCAGTAGAGAGCCCGACAGTACCAAACGCCGATACAGCTTCAAACAGCAGTTCAACAAACTTCTCACCGCTTGCACGATGTCCTTGGCCCCCTGTTTCGAAGATCTGGAGCAGCAGAGCACCACCAATCACAACCGCGCTAGCGATAATAGTAAAAGTCACGGCTTCTGATTGCAGAAACGAACTGATGCGCCGGTCAAAATACACCACATGATCTTGTCGTTTCAGGCGTGCTCTTACCATGCCCAAGAGCACGGCGAAAGTCGAGGTCTTGATGCCGCCGCCGGTCGAACCCGGTGAAGCACCTATGAACATCAGGATCATTATCACAAACAGCGTCGCTCCTGAAAGCGCGCTCATATCGACTGTATTGAACCCAGCGGTTCGCGGAGTTACTGACTGAAAGAGCGAACTCAGGATTCGCGTTGACCAAGGCATTCCCTCTTGAACATTATTGAATTCCAAGAATCCTATCAGCAATGCGCCTATCAACACGAGCCACAGTGAAGCCGAGATTACTATCTTGGAGTGAATCGAAAACCGAAATGGCGCCTCTTGCCAGTAACTCGAATCTTTCAAAAATCCCAGCTTCTCAAGGAGTAGTCGTGACCTAGAGATCACGAATCTTTCCAACTCCAGAAATGCCACGAATCCGATTCCACCCAGCATAATCAGCAGCATCACGGTGATGTTGACCGTCGGATTTCCGACGTACTTCATCAGATTGTCAGGGAGCAATCCAAATCCGGCATTACAGAAAGCCGACACGGAATGAAAAACTGAAAACCAAATTGCGTCATTTGTTCCCATGTCGCGTTCAAATCGCGAATACAACAGAATCGCCCCAACTGCTTCGATGATGACCGTGATTATCACGACCGTCAACAACAGCCCTCTTGCACTTGTGCCGTTTGTCGAACCAAGGCTTGTATTCAATAAGGATGTATCTCGACTTGTGAGCCGCCTGCCAAACACGTACAGCAGAAATGTCGAAAAAGTCATAATGCCAATCCCGCCAAGCTGAATCGACAGCAAAATGACACCCTGTCCAAGAGGGGTGAAATAAGTGCCTGTGTCGACTACGGTCAGCCCAGTCACGCAAGTCGCTGATGTAATCGTGAATAGTGCATCAATAAAACTGATTGTCCCCCCGGTTGTACACTGCGGAAGCATCAGCACAAATGTCATCGCAAAGATGAACCCACCGAAACTGAGTGCCAGAATTTTCTCAGGTGCCAAGCGCTTCAATGGCTTGAACCCTAATTCGATGGGGCGCATGAAATCTATTCGTGCCATAATCAGGAGAGAGATAATGTGTTGGAGTCAGGAAAAGCAAACTGAATGTTTATGAGGAGATAACCCTTGGGGACGCAGAAGCGTCCCCAAGGAAACTAATTTCGATAATCAGATGACTTAGTCAATAAATCCCGGCACGAATTTGCCGTCTTTATAAATCAGCTCGTCGTCACCGTAAATCTCGCCGCCCTTGCGTAACTCACAAACCATATCCCAATGCAATGCAGACTGGTTAGTGCCTCCCGATTCGTAAATCGAGTTGCCGACTGCCAAATGACACGTGCCGCCAATTTTTTCATCGAACAGCGTATTCTTTGAAAATGTCTGAACATGGTAGTTCGTGCCGATAGCAAATTCCCCTACTCGCTTGGCGCCTTCGTCCATCTCGAGCATTTTCTTAAGGAAGTCGTAGTTCTTGGCCGCGCTGAAATCAGTAACTACGCCGTCCTTGAATGTCAATCTTACATTTTCGACTTCCCTTCCGCCGTAGCATGCAGGATATGTATATGTGATCACTCCATTGGTAGAGTCTTCCAGCGGTGAAGTGAACACCTCTCCGTCTGGGAAATTCTCCTTCCCGTCGCAATTGATCCATTTGCGTCCGGCAACTTTCATTCGCAAGTCGGTATCACTGGACTTAACGTGTATCGTTGAGAGCTTGTTAAGTCTCGTACATAGCTTTGCCTGCTCTGCGGAGATTTTCTTCCACTGTGAGACGGGATCGGCTTTATCGCAATAGCCCGCCGAATAAACAAAGTCTTCGAATTCAGTTAGCGATTTTTCCGCTTCCTGGGCATCGGACTGACCGGGAAACATTGTCCCGCACCAGCGCAACGAACCATCGGCAACGCGACGGAAGAAGACTTCGAGGAAGTCTTTCCGCGACTTCTGATTCAGGGCTTGTCTCGCAGAGTCGGAGTTTGACAAGTACTTGGTATTCTCCGAACTCCAAATGTGCAGGTACGCATCCATCATCTTTGCCTCCTCAATATCAAGCGGATGCATATACGTCAACTGTTCGTCATTGGCTTCTTTGATAAGAACCTCTCCCAGAGTCTCACAGTTGAATTCGACATAGGGGTAGGCGCCTCGTTTCAGAGCCAGCGAATAGACTGCCTTGATCAGCGGCAAAGCGTGGTATGGTCCGCGTATCTTGAAGGAATCGCCCTTTTTGATGCTCAGTGAATAGTCGACCATTACTTCTGCCAATTTTCCAACTCTTGGATCCATAACTTCCTCTATCTCTAGTGGTTTATTCGCGATATTTTGCCTGCTCGATATCGAGCAGCATTTTTTTTGTTTCGATGCCGCCGCCGAATCCGCCTAATGAGCCATCAGCCTTCAACACACGGTGGCATGGTATGACGATTGGCAATGGGTTCCCAGCACACGCGGTGCCCGCTGCTCGAAATGCTTTTTCCGACCCGGCCATCTTGGCGAGTTCCTTGTAACTTACAGTTTTGCCGTAACCGACTTTCTGAAGCGCTATCAACGCACTTCTCTGAAAACCGCTTGCCAACAATTCGATGGGAAACGAGAATTTCTTCCGCGTGCCTTCGAAATATTCCTGCAGTTGTTCCTCTGCGATCCGAAATGCTCCCTTGGTTTCTGTGGAGTGCCCTGCATAGCGAACCGGCAACTTCCCAACTCCAAAGCGGATGTACTCAACTGCATTGGTGGTCCCCACCAGCACAAGATCACCTATGGGCGTCGACATTGTTCGTTTTATGAACATTTCCAAATCTGCTTTTGCTCACTTAACTAGTCTATGGTGTTGCAATATATGTCTTCTTCCATGCAAGTCAAATCACTGCATATCGGCCATTCCGCTTGCAGTACGTGGAATTAAATGGATGTTACGACTCCCAAATCGCAATGTTGCATAAGCTTACAAGAATTAGTTACAATTACCATATTCTCGGCACGTTTCTCACTATGTATTGTCTGGGATAGTATCGCCAGGGCATCACTTTGGAGCAATTGGCGTATGTTATTGAAAATGAGAACTTTGAAACAAAAAGAGTTGTATAAACGTTGTAAATGAAGAAGATAGCGACCGATATTGTAGCGTAAAGCGACAACGAAGCAGCTTTAACTTGATTAATTACTCCATGGAATATAGCATTCTCAGCCCGGAGGAAGAATCTGATGAAGACCGAATTTAGACTTAAGCTCTACGCCCTGATGCTGGCGATTGTGGCGCTCAGCGTCATTTGGATCGTCGGCTCCGGCGATGCAGCTCAATCGACGCTGCAAAGCGCGGTGTACGGCAAAGACCTCTTTGCCCAAACAACTACAAACCCGCCTGTCGACCAACAACCTCCAGTCGATTCACGCAATCACTCGATTGCTTACTACACCAAAATGATGGCTGATATTGCCTACAGGATTCACTCCCGCTACATGGAAGAGGTTGATCCAGAAAGCTTGATTGAAGCCGGTATTGAAGGAATGCTATCCAATCTTGACCCATATAGCGTTGTGCTCAAGCCAAAATCCTATGAGTCGCTGATGGAAAGCACTCACGGCAAGTATGAAGGCGTTGGTATGCAAATTGACCTTCGCGATGGCCGTGTAACCATTGTGTCCCCAATGGAGGGTACACCAGCATGGCGAATGGGATTTAAGGCTGGCGACAAGATCATGAAAATCGATACAGTCTCGACCGATGGGATGAAGACCGATGAGGCCGCCAACTTGATGCGCGGTCCGGCCGGTTCAAAGGTGAAGCTCTCTATCCAACGCCCTGGCATCGACTATCCAATGGAGTATGACGTTGAGCGCGCCGTTATCGAACTCAATTCCGTGCGCTACTATGGCCTCGTTGAGCCGGGTGTCGGCTATGTCCGCATCGACAAGTTTGCCGAAACAACAACCGACGAACTGGTGAAAGCCATAACTGATATGAAGACCAACATGGGCATCAAGTCCTTGATTTTCGACCTACGCTCCAATGGCGGCGGTCTATTGGATCAGGCGATTAGTGTCGCCAATCTCTTCCTGCCCAAAGAAAAATTGGTCGTTTACACCCAAGGCAAGTACCCAACTTCTCAGAAAAAGTACTTCTCTGAATCCGAACCTCTCTTCCCCGAAGGCGATCTTGTCGTGCTAGTCAATGGCGGCACCGCATCAGCCTCTGAAATCGTGTCTGGCGCCCTTCAGGATTGGGACCGCGGCGTAATCGTCGGTAACACTACCTTTGGTAAGGGTCTGGTTCAGCAGGTCTTCGGCGGGCAGAACGGTGAAGCAGCTCTTAAGCTCACAACCGCGAAGTACTACATCCCGTCGGGGCGTTGCATCCAGAAACCGGAACGTGCCAAAAAGCACATGGAAAACATGACTGAAGAAGAAATAGTACTCGAGGAGAAGAACTCAGAGTTAGGCGATGCGCGCGAAGTCTTCTTCACCAATGCCGGACGCAAGGTATTCGGCGGTGGCGGTGTCGTTCCTGACGTTGTTGTCGAAGACGAATTGTGGAAGCCGATCGAATATAATCTCGTCCGCAAAAACATGTTTTCTGAATACGCGATTGAATATGCGACCAAACACAAGAATACCCCCAAGGATTTCGAAGTCACCGACGCCATCGTCAATGACTTCCGCAGTTTCCTGAAGGAAAAGGCATTCGACTACAAGACTGGCTTGGAACTTGACCTTGAGAAGTTTGAAGCGACTGCGAAGGAGATGGAGAAGAGCGATCTCTTTGCCTCCGATATCAAGGAAATGAAGCAGTTGATCGAGAAGGAAAAAGTGAAGGACTTTGACGCCTCGATCGACTACATCCGTCAGTCAATAAAGCGCGAAGTGCTCCGTAGTGAATACGGCGAACGCGGCATATACGAACAGATCACAATGAAGGAAGATAAGCACGTCAAGCAGGCGCTTGAGTTACTGAAGGACAAAGCCAAGTACGGCACCCTTCTTAAACCGAGCAAGAAGGAAGACGACAAAGGCTAATCTGCCGGAATCCGAATATCCAAGGCGGTCGCAATTTGCGGCCGCCTTTTTTATTGCGAACGCCGCAACACCTCGCTCGACAAGACTTGGGGAGCTGTTTTGTGCAGCTTTCCTTGACACGGCGGATTGAACTCGTAGATTCGCAAGTACTCGTCTTCATGGAGGTTTGGATTGAAGCGCTATCAGAAATCATATTGCGCAATTCTCGTCATTCTGATTGTCGGTGTATTCGCAGCAGCCGCGGTGTCGCAAACTGGCGACAAGTCTAAGCCCGCTCGCGGTGGCCGCTCAATAGCCTACTACACCAAGATCATCTCCGACATCGCCCTGTCGATTCGCGAGAATTACATGGACGAAGTAAACCTCGATGACCTTTTCAATTCGAGCTACGAGGGTATGCTTGCAAATCTTGACCCTTACAGTGTTCTGCTTCGCACCGACGACTATGAAGCTCTTCGCGAAGCCGCGACGGGACGGTACGAAGGTATTGGCATCGACATTGACTACCGCGACGGTGAAGTTACCATCATCACACCGCTGGAGGGTGCGCCTGCCTCGAAACTCGGCCTCCTTCCCGGAGATAAGATCGTAAAAATTGAGGGACGCGAAGTCTCCCGACTAACCAATTCTGAATTCAATGACTTGGCGCGGGGCAAATCCGGTACCAGCGTCCGACTAACAATCGAACGGCCCGGCGTGGTCAACCCGATGGAATATGTTGTCGAACGAGCCGTAGTAGAGCTTCACCCTGTTAAGTACTCAGGTATGCTCGACCAAAACGTAGGCTACGTGCGAATCTCAAAATTCGCCGAAAAAGCCGGTGACGAATTTGAGTCCGCGCTTCGTGAACTAAAGAGTCGAGGCTGCCGATCCCTTATCCTCGACCTTCGGTCAAATGGAGGCGGCTTGATGGACCAGGCGATTTCTGTCGTTAGCCAATTCGTTCCAAAGGATAAGCTCGTCGTCTATACCAAGGGGCAGTCGCAGTCGACACAGCGCCGCTACCTCTCGACGGGAGATCCGATCTTCCCTGACGGTGATCTGGTCGTTTTGGTTGACAGCGGAACAGCTTCTGCCGCCGAGATTGTTTCTGGCGCGGTGCAAGATTTGGACCGAGGTGTGATTATGGGCACGGTTACCTACGGCAAGGGATTGGTGCAAAATGTCTTTGAGTGGGAAGGTTCTGAATACGCGCTGAAACTGACAACTTCCAAGTATTACATTCCTTCCGGCCGATCAATTCAAAAACCTGAACGTTCCTTCAAGAACGGCAATCTCGATAAAGAACTTTCCAAGCTGGCAAAGTCCGACCCGAAAGTATTCAAGACAAACAACGGGCGTAAAGTGTTCGGAGGCGGGGGCATAACGCCCGATGTGCCCATCGTCCGAAAGGGACTCCTGCCGCTTGAACACAATTTGTCGCGCGAGAATCTGTTCTTCCAGTACGCAGTTGCACATACGGCCAAGATAAAGGCGATAGCACGTGATTTTGTTGTGACGGATGAAATGATTCGCGATTTCCGTTCCTTTGTTCGCTCCAAAGGCTTTACCTACACCAGCAGCACCGAAGAATTGCTTGCTAGTCTTGAATCGGCCGCGACAAATGAAGGTAAGTCGAAAGCTCTGACCGCAGAGATTGAGGCGCTGCGCAAAGCAATCACGCGAGAGAAAGAACTAGACTTCGACCGGGGACGCGAATTCATTCGGTCAGCGTTGCGTCGCGAGATTCTCTATATTAAGTTTGGTGATTCTGCTGTTTACGAAGAGGTTATTACCAAGGAAGATCCCGCCGTTCGCCAGGCGATGGATGTTCTCAAGGACCGCGGAAAATACAACTCAATCCTGAAGGGTTAGGACGAACCTGTACAAAAGCATCGCAAAATACTACGACCTCCTTGGCTGGAACGAATTCCATGACATTGCCCTGCCACGCCTCAAGCCGCTACTAACCCGACATCGCGTGAAAACGTATCTTGATCTTGCGTGCGGTACTGGCTCATTGGCGTTCACGGTAGCCCGTATGGGAATTGACGTAGTGGGTCTTGACCGCTCGCAGGAAATGCTCACGATGGCGGCTGAGCGCTTGCGTCACTTCAAGGGCAAGCAGACTCCCAAGTTCATTAAGCGCGATATGGCGCGCTATAACCTCCATCGTCAATTTGATGCGGTGGGGTGCTTCTTCGATGCCGCAAATCACATCGTCGATCCTGAAAAATTCGAGCAGTTTATCAAAATGGCATCTTCACATACCAAACCGGGCGGTTTCTTCATCTTCGACGTCAACACTGCCATCGGGCTCGGTCGATGGGATGCTGTCCTCTTCTCAAAACAGGATCAGCACGCGGTTTTGATGAAAGGCAAGTATGACCGCGCTGAACGGCTTGCAGAAATCACAATTCACGGCTACGTGCGTTCCGCTGGCGGTGCAGTTGACCGTTTCAAGGAAACCTTCTACGAGCGTGGTTATCCTCATAACGATATCGTTACTCTACTGCGTCGATATGGATTCTCGAAAATCACTGCAACGCCCCAAAAGGCCGATCAAACCCTGAAGACTGCGTTGCGTGTATTCTATCTGGCATACAAAGCGTAATCGGGAGGCATAGACAGATATGAAACTATTCACCGAACAGGAACTTGTCTTAAGTAGCCAAGCCGTCTTATCCCATTCTTACTCTCCCTATTCCAAGTTCAAGGTTGGTGCGGCACTCGAGACTTCACGTTTCATCTATGTTGGGACTAATATTGAGAATCGCTCTTACGGCTTGACTGTCTGCGCAGAACGTGTAGCCGTTTTCTCTGCTGTTGCCAATCGCGACCGGACCTTTCGCCGACTCGCGTTGTCGTCGAACACCAAAGACTTCATTACCCCCTGCGGAGCCTGCCTTCAAGTGTTGTCTGAATTCTGTGATGACCTGCCTATCCTCTTGGTGAACTGCGACGGCAAGGTCAAAAAGACTTCCCTCAAGAAGCTCTATCCATCTCCGTTTGTCCTAAAAAAGTGATACCATTCCGCCAATAAACGCATAGCTTTGCTCAAGGGTGGCTAATGAGGTATGCAATGTCTGAACGCGACAATAACCGTGACTTTCGCAATCGAATCCGCAATGATATTGATCTCGCCAGCTATATCGATGCCGCAGTCCTAAAGACAGAAACTTCAGCAAGTGACATCGAGAAACTCTGTGCTGAAGCAATTGAGTATCATTACAAGGCGATCTTCATCAATCCCACCTATACCGCCATGTGCGCCCAGTTACTCAGGGGTTCAGGTGTGCGACTCGGCTCTGTAGCTGGTTTCCCTCTGGGAGCAACTACGACCGAAGTGAAGATATTCGAGGGCCAGGAGAGCGAGAACCACGGTGCCGAAGAAATCGACATGGTTGCCAATGTCGGAGCCATCAAATCGGGAAATTGGGCTGTTTATGAGAAAGACATCGCCGGTGTCCGAAATGCCCTCTCTCGCCAAACCACCCTGAAAGTTATTCTGGAGTGCACACTGCTCAGTCGTGAAGAGAAGATCACAGCTGCCACGATCGCTGCCGATTGTGGCGTCGACTTCGTCAAGACGTCAACCGGCATGTTTGGCCAAGCAACTGTCGAGGATGTCGCGCTCTTATTTGAGACTGTCGGCAACCGCATTGCCGTCAAAGCATCTGGTGGCATTCGTAACCTGCCTCAAGCTTTGGCAATGATCGAAGCTGGTGCCTCTCGCATCGGTACATCTTCCGGCGTCGCAATAATCGCTGAACTTCGCAATCGTTCATGAAATCGATCTACGAGATAATCGCTACCAAGCGCGACGGTCGTGAACTTGATGCGTCAGAGATTCAATTTGTTGTCAAGCAGTACACCGCCGGCAAAATTCCTGATTATCAAATGTCATCGCTCTTAATGGCATCGTTCATCAATGGCTTGAGCACTACCGAAACATCGGCCCTTACGAAAGCCATGCTCGCATCCGGAACGACAGTCCAGGTGGAAGGTCTCGACCGCCCACTCATCGACAAACACTCTACCGGCGGAGTCGGCGATAAACTATCCTTGACGCTATCTCCCCTGCTAGCACAGTGTGGCATCGCCGTTGGGATGTTTTCGGGACGCGGCTTGGGTCATACTGGTGGCACTCTCGACAAGCTCGAGTCAATTCCCGGAATGCAGGTATTTCACTCGACAACGAACTTCGGTAAGTTGCTCAAGAAACACCATTGGGCTGTTACAGGACAGACTGCTCAAATTGCCCCAGCTGACAAGAAAATCTATGCCTTGCGCGATGCCAGCGGTACAGTTGAGTCTATTCCCCTAATCGTCGCCAGCATCATGTCCAAGAAATTGGCGCTCAAGTCAGATGGTATCGTATTCGATGTTAAATGCGGCTCCGGCGCTTTCATGAAATCGTCACGCGACGCCCAAAATCTCGCCAAATCACTGCTTGCGGTATCACTTTCCAACAGACTCCCTGCCCGGGCGCTAATCACGAACATGAATCAACCGACGGGTCGGATGATCGGCAATTTTCTTGAAATCGTCGAGACGGTGGAAGTCCTGAAAGGCGGCGGTTCGAGCGACACGATTGAACTCACTCTGGAGCTTGGCGCTTCAATGCTGTCTGTCGCCGGAGTTGAAACTAACAAGTCGGCAGGAATCCGTCAAATGAAGTCAGCACTCACCTCCGGTTCCGCTTACGAGTCATGGTGTCGTTACATAAGCTCATGTGGCGGCGACATTAAGGTCTTCGAGAGACCGGAACGAATGATGAAAACGGCGCATAAGGCAATTGTGAAATCTCCTCGTTCTGGCTATATTATCGCGATTGATACTGGAAGGCTCGGCTTCTTGGCAGTCCGAATGGGAGCTGGCCGGCAGGCAGTCGCCGACAAGATAGACTACCTTGCTGGAATCGAGTTGCTGTGCAAAATCGGCTCTAAAGTTACTGCTGGAGAACCCATGGCAATTGGCTACTCCCGGCAAAGTTCCCAATTGACCGAATTCACTTCCGGATTCCTTGACTGCATCACAATTGGTGATGATGATCCAGGTAAGGAGCGATTGATTCTAAAGCGGCTGTAATATGGAAAAGAAAGGCAACCCGCGTCCCTTCCTCGGTGTGATGTTTAAATGCTGCAAGGTATACAGCCGCATTTACATCAACAAACAGCAAACGGCATTTGTAGGTTGGTGCCCGAAATGCGCCCGCCAAATGCGCGTCAACATTTCACCCGATGGAAGTACTTCGCAGTTTTTTGAAATGACATGAAAAGATACAGAGCCAAAATTGTCATCGTCCCGCTTGGCGATGTCGACTATTTCCAGATAAACAAGCTATCGACGGCGCTTTCGAGCCGGTTCGGACACAGCGTCGATATTCTCCAGGGTATCAAGGTTCCGAACGAGGCGTACGACGTCATCAAGGGCCAATACTTCTCGACGATGATACTGCAGAAGCTGGAGCTACTCAAAGCCAGCGATAAAGAAAAGATACTTGGCATCGTCGAAGATGACATCTACAGCACACGCCATCATTCGTTGGTAAGTGATGCCGATTCTGTCGGCGGTACAGCAATAGTCTCGCTGTTTCAACTCAAACAGCAGTTTTACGGTCTTCCTGATGATGAGAAGATGATCTACCAGCGCCTTGTCAAGGAAGCGACTCGTGTCGTCGGAGCGCTTTTTTCAATCCCCTATTGTCGCAATCCCAAGTGCGTCATGTACAACTCCAGCGAGATGTTCGACATCGACCAAAAAACCGAGAAGTTCTGCGACATCTGCAAGCGCACCTACATGAAAGTAATGTAGCATGCTCAATGTAACACAGGTTCTTGACCAACTGCGAAACGACAGTTCGTTCATGGAGAACGTGACACGTTGGCATGTCCAGCCGCCTCGTGACGCACAATACGTAGACTTCCCCGATTCCGTCCCGCAAATTCTCAAGGACGCATTTGGTAAACGGCGAATTCACCGGCTATATACCCACCAAGCCGAGGTCTTCAATCATGTAGCTACCGGAAAAAATGTTACTGTCGTCACGCCAACTGCTTCCGGAAAGACGCTCTGCTATAATCTGCCGGTCCTTTCCCGCATGATTGCCGAGCCTGAAGCACGAGCTCTCTATCTCTTTCCGACCAAGGCGCTATCCCAAGACCAAATGGTCGAATTGCACGAAGTGATCAACGACCTTGGCTTAGAGATAAATACCTACACCTTCGATGGCGACACTCCGGCAGAAACACGCCGCAAGATACGCAAGGCCGGACACATCGTTGTCACCAATCCGGATATGTTGCACTCGGGAGTTCTTCCGCATCACACGAAGTGGATCAAACTTTTTGAGAATCTCAAATTCATCGTCATTGATGAAGTTCACACATACCGCGGTGTGTTCGGTTCCCATTTGGCTAATGTGCTGCGTCGATTGGAACGTATCTGCAAATTCTATGGATCGAATCCCCAGTTTATCTGCTGCTCTGCCACCATTCGCAACCCGAAAGAGCTTGCCGAGCAGTTAACGCAACAGCCGATGGAATTGGTCGACAAGAACGGTGCTCCATCTGGCGAAAAGCACTTCGTCTTTTACAATCCGCCAGTTATAAACGCGCAGTTGGGTATTCGCAAGTCTTCCCTGCTCGAAACAAGCCGCATTGCCAAGCGATTCATCAACAACAAAGTCCAGAGCATAGTTTTCGTCCCTTATCGATTAAACGTCGAATTGCTGTTAACCTATCTCAGGCGCGACAATACCGGCGCGCGTATTGAGGGCTATCGCGGCGGCTATCTTCCAAACGAACGCCGTGAAATCGAGCGCGATCTCAGATCCGGCGACATCACGGCAGTCGTTTCGACCAATGCCCTCGAACTTGGAATCGACATTGGCTCGCTCGATGTCTCAATAATCTGCGGCTATCCCGGCACTATTGCTTCAACCCGCCAACAAGCCGGCCGTGCAGGGCGCAAAAATACCGTTAGCATCTCAATCATGGTTGCATCGAGTTCAGCGATAAATCAATATGTCGTATCCCATCCTGAGTACTTTTTCGAATCGCCAGCTGAGATGGGAGTTATCGACCCGAACAATTTCGTGATCCTCACATCACACTTGAAATGCGCGGCATTCGAACTTCCCTTTCACAAGGACGAAGTCATGGGTGTTGATACGACCGCCGAAGTACTGGAGTACTTGCAGAGCCGCGGTGTCCTCCGCTTCTCCGCCGATCGCTGGCACTGGTCATCTGAAATCTATCCGGCATCGGAAGTCTCTCTTCGCTCCGCATCGCCAGACAACTTCGTCATTCTCAATACCTCAAATGGTAATCGCGTAATTGGCGAGGTTGACTATTTCTCTGCACCGATGCTGCTTCATCCCGAGGCAATCTACATCCATCTTGGGAATCAATATCAGGTGCAGGAGTTGGATTGGGAGGGCAAGAAGGCCTATGTCAAGGAAGATAAGGTCGATTACTATACTGATGCAGAAACCAAGGCGGATTTGAAAGTCCTCGAAATCAATCAGGACTCAGGGCCAATCTCTTGGGGCGAAATCTCGATTACCAACGTCACGGTTCTCTTTAAGAAGATCAAGTTCGAGACTCATGAAAATGTCGGTTCCGGCAAACTGGCAATGCCCGAAATCGAGATGCACACGACTTCCTTCTGGCAGGAGTTTCACGAAGAGATCGGCGAAGAACTCGGCTTTGGACGCGCCAACCTTGGCGCCGCACTTCGCGGAATGGCAAATGTGCTTCAGATCGTTTCGCCGATTTACCTGATGTGCGATCCACGCGATTTGCGTGCTGTTTCGCAGGTTAAGTCGGCCTTCACCGAAAAGCCGACTATTTACATTTACGAATCGGTACCAGGCGGCGTCGGCTATGCTCAGAAGCTTTTCCGAGTCGCACCGGAGATATTCGCCGCCGCCAAGCAACTCGTCCATGACTGCGACTGCGAATTCGGCTGTCCCTCTTGCGTCGGACCCGAAATCGAAGTCGGTAAATCGGGCAAGATGAATGTTCTGAGTCTCTTGGAATACTCGTTGCAGCAACTTAGGGTTGGCGTTGCTTAAGAATCATCATTAGAGGATATCTCAAGGGAGATGTCTGGCAATCAGAAGGTGGGAATTATGAAATTACGGAACATCGCACTTGCCGTCGTATTGGGGTTCGCATTGACTTTGGCATCGGCAAGCCCATTACATGCTCAGCGCTTCGAAAAGTCTGGAGTCAAGGACGTTTACTTGGGATTCGGCTTAGGCACGGGAAGCACTTCGCATGGATTTGTCAATGGAGACGATCACAAAGGTCGAGCCTCCGGATTGTTTGCTACAGTACGGCTTGGGTTTATCATCAAGCGCAATGTCTTGCTTGGAATTGAATCGAATGGTGTTCTTTTCGAAATTGACGAAACCGACTGGGAGTTTGGCACTTCCGCACTCGTCTTGACGTACTATCTCAATACCTCAATCTTCGTAAAAGGTGGACCGGCTGTTGCCCGCATGTCTTACGACTTCAAAACCGCTGCTGAGTCTTTCGAATACTACGAGGTATCGGACTATGCGATGGGGATGCAGTTCGCAATTGGCGCAGATATTCGATTGTCAAATCACTATTCGATACTCCCGACGTTCCACTACGTTTATGCCGACTTTGACCAGTTCTCGGTAAATTCTATCGGGCTGACCTTCGAATTTGCGCGCTTCTGGTAGCCCGTTCCAAAAGTCAGTTCATGGCGGACGCTCGGACGTAGCGACGTACATTCAACTTGCACATTCACATTTGAAGTCATGAAATAGCTTTGTCCAAATAGTCTTAGTGCAAAAGCCATGCTAAATTGTAAAATAGGTGGCTAACGCATTGGATGAAGCTTAGGATTTAACAGGAGGAATCAATGAAGTTGAAATTTCTTATTGCGGTACTGTTGCTAGCCTTCACAACGGCCGCTCACGCAGAACTCAAACCTGCTACCCACTCCGGTTTCTACATCGGCTTTGGCTTGGGCTGGGGCAGTCTGAAGGTCGAACTAGACGACGAGAACGATGATGTTGACTTTATCTCTGATGCCGAAAGCGGCGGCGCCGGAAATCTTCGACTCGGCGCGTCGCTCAGCAACAAGCTGCTGCTCGGTGTCGAGTCCAATGTCTGGGTCAAGGATTATGATATTGACACTGGTAGCGAAATGGCCGACGCCAAAGTCACTGTCAGCAATTTAGCACTGACACTCACCTACTACCCTGCCGAGCAATTCTTCATCAAGGGCGGCCCGGCGTTCGCAACTGCAGAACTCGAGTTCGACATTCCTGGAACGATTTTCGCCGGTTCGGTTGAAGACGAAGGCGGCGGCGTCATGCTCGGAGCCGGCGGCGAATTCCGTTTGACTCGTCGCTTTGCAATCGTCCCTTCCGCTCAGTGGATGTACCAGCAGTTTGACGACTACAAGATCAGCTTCTTCTCCGCGACTATCGGAGTAGGTTGGTTCTGGTAAAATCTGTCCTGAGAGACTGACCAAAAAGAAGCGCCTCGTCTCACGACGGGGCGCTTTCTTGTCTTCACTAAGCTGTGCTCAGTTAGTTTCCTGCTTCTTTTGAAACAGTCGGGTTACTTCAACATCATCATCTTCTTCGTCTGGCTGAATTCATTTGCATTCAGCTTGTAGAAGTAGACGCCTGATGCTACTGTGCGTCCGGTTACATCAGTACCGTCCCAAGAGACAGTCTGCTGTCCAGCGCGCATATAGTCGTCAACCAAAGTCTTCACATGCTGACCGAGTACATTGTAAATCGAGAGACTTACTTTGGAATCTTTCGGCAATGCGAACGAGATGTTGGTTGTCGGATTGAAGGGATTCGGGACGTTCTGCGACAAAGCAAAATCTGTCGGCAGAGCAGCACCCGGTGCACGGGAGCTCAGCGATACGCTGCCGCCCGAAAATTCCGGTACGAGGTCTCGTACGTGCGGAACACCGTCAACAACTTCGTTGTACACAAACATAAGTTCGTGCGTAGGAAATTCAGTCGTGAATGTGCCGATCTCCAAAACTTTGAGATTCGGATCATCCAGTCTGAAATGAAGCAACGCGATATTGTTGGCACCGGAAGCAGACGGCTTCAGGAAAGCGTCTTCCTTCGGAGCGTTAACCATATCGACGAGTCCAATAGACACGCGATTGTTCTGCTGATCGATGTTGGCGATCTGTACGTCAAAGCCAGCCACTGTGGTGTTCTCAAAAGTGACTGACACAAGTGTCACGCCATTTGAGTACGTCAGCGGAATGTCCATTGCCGCAAGATCTTCGTCATGCGAAATCAAAATCGGAACCGTAAATTCCGATTCTGAAATGAACGATGCCTCACCGACACGGAAGATGTCGCGATTGCCTAAGTCCTTGGCCAGCACCGCCGGCACAACGAGCATTAAAAGAGCGATTGCTAAAGCGATATAACGCTTCATTCAGAATCACCCCTCACAGGGATAGGGTTTAAGGGTTGCCTAAAAGTTACTTGCATATAAAAACACCTTGGCTTCAACTTATGTTAACCAGATAAAATTCCCGCTAAATCACGGTCAGACTTTGAAATGTTCTTAAGCTGCTATTTGCGAAGCGAATAGTCGGGTTGGAGAGGTAACCCTTACTATATAAATCTACGGGCGAACCCGTTTCTTGTCAAGTTGTTTTATCCGAAGCCCAATGCCTTCTTGGCGTCTTCAGACATCTTGTCCGGCGTCCAAAGAGGATCCCAGACTATGTTCACAACGGCGTCTGTGACTCCCTCGATAGCCAGAACCTTGGAATGGATGTCGTCTTTGATCGACATTGCCATTCCACAACCCGGCGCAGTCAATGTGAAATCAACTTCTACCTTATCACCGTCTATGATCCGAACCTGATAAACTAACCCGAGATCGACAATGTTAACCGGTATCTCCGGATCGTAACACTCGCGCAAAGCTTCAATGACGGTTTCTTCAGTAATCAGACAGTCTCCCAAATTGGTTAAGGTAGCAGAGTCAATGTACAAGAGCTAAACACAATACGTAGCATCACCCGATTCGATTGAAATCGAATTGATAGTTACTTGACTCTCTAAGCCTATTCCTCAATTTGAATTAAGTTGTTTCCACACTCTATACAAAGTCTGACCCGAACAAGTTCCCATCAACAAAAAAAATACAAACACGCACGGGCAAGGTGACCGTGTCTTCAATTCTTGAGAGGCCAACTTTTTTTTGGTCGCCTTATTGGCAACTCTCCCAAAAACCTTGCGACTTCATATTTGTTGCTTCCCCGCATGTCAAACCTCGTCAAAGTCAGCAATTCTACCCCGACCAGCGGAGGTTCGATAAATCCGAATTGGGTCGTAAATCCGACTTTGTAACCAGCCTCAAGTGCAAGTTGAGCAACTTTTTCATCGAAGGACCCCGCCGGATAGCAAATCGCCGACACTGTCACATCCAACCTTCTCTCCAACAACGACTTACTCTCAGATAATTCGACAGACACCTGATCGGCGGTCAGCCGTGCGAGTTTCCGATGCGAGGCGGAATGCGATTCAACTGAAATCCCCGCACTTCGAATTTGCTTAAGCTCAGGCCACGACATCGTTTTAATGCCCAACTCATACTCTCTGCCGGTAACCTTCTCCAGAGAGTCCACGAATTTCTCGATTTCTTCTTCGGCCATTCGATCCAGCGCAATATTGAATCGCCAACAAGCGGTCGCGAGATCCTCCCGTTTCTTGAAATCGAGGTTGTCGAGCCAATTCCGCTTGTCTTCGGGAAACTCCTGCGCCAAAGCTTGCACCCTCGGCCAAGTCGTCTCGTCGATTCGATGAAAGGCGTTTGAAACACGCAAATGCCAGAAGCGCTTCGTAGATTCGATAAAATCAGTCGGTGCAAAAACTACACCGCTGCAGCCGTGCTTCAGAAGCACCGGCAGTGCCTGGGTGATGAACTCCGAGTCGGCGTCGTCAAATGTTATTAGTGCCGAATTGCGTTTCAGCACTCGTTTTCCGGTTACTACTTCGGTGAACTCTTCTAACGTGATCGTCTCATAGAATCTTTGTATCTGCGCGATTTGAATATCAAAAAGCTGTTGAGGTATACCCTTGTCGTATGTGACGAGGTGGGCACCAATCGACTTATCATCCGTGATCCGATGAAACGTAAAGACTGTCAATAGCGGCCTTTTCCCCGAAAGCTTCCTAAGCGCATAAACAGCAGGCCAGATCCCCAAGTAATAGGCAACAATGGCGTAGATTCGCGACCAGAACCGCCGAAACGGTGGAGGCATATTTATGACGGGCGGCTTTAGAATCTTGAGCTCCTGCGAGACTCGCGAAATCCGTCGTGAGCCTGCATCAAGGCAGTTCCAAGGAGTGATCTTGCATGTCTCGATTATATGCCTCAAAGTAGGTGAAAGTCAATGCATTTGCGAAGCTCGAACAGATGTGAGTCCTCGCATCCCAATCGATAGGCAAATCGAACGAAGGGTGTCAGATTGAAAGTAGAATCGAAATGCAGGTGAAGAATGCAACAAAATCAACAGTCCGATGAAATGTGGCTGAAATCCTTTCTATACAAACCTTGACAAAAGCTCCATATCTCATTTCATATAGTTTCAGACCACACGAGGAGGACGCCGAATATGAAACACCAGACAACCCACACGCCGTACATCGCTCCGACGCAATCGGTGACGGAAATGACCGTCCGCGGAATTGTCCTCGGATCGATACTGGGGATATTATTTGCAGCCTCATCGGTCTATTTGGGTCTCAAGGTCGGACTAACCGTGTCGGCATCGATCCCGATCGCGGTATTGTCGGTAACGATTTTTAGGGCTTTCGGCAAAGCGACAGTACTCGAAAACAACATCGTGCAGACGGTGGGTTCTGCCGGCGAGTCGATTGCCGCCGGCGTGGCTTTCACTTTGCCGTCGTTGCTCCTCATGGGGCAGGATTTGGAGTTGTTCCGCATCTTGCTGGTTGCGCTCCTTGGCGGCACACTCGGCGTACTTATGATGATACCGCTGCGCCATGGATTGATCGTGGAAGAACACGGCAAGATCACCTATCCGGAAGGAACTGCGTGCGCGGAAGTCTTAATAGCGGGCGATAAAGGGGGACGTCGGCAAAGACTGTCTTCCTGGGAGGCGGCATCGGGTTCCTGTTCGGATTCTTAAACCTGATCGTGCGCTGGTGGAAAGAAACATCAGATTGGACAATTAGCTTCTTCAAAGGCGCATCTATTTCGGCAGAGGTCGCACCGACAATGCTCGGTGTTGGTTATATCATCGGCGCCAAAACTGCGTCCAATATGATGGCGGGCGGCTGTTTGGCATTCATTGTTATCATACCGTTGATCAAGGCCTTCGGCGAAGGGTTGACCGGCGCTGTGTTTCCGGAATCCACAACGCTAATCAAGGACATGAGTCCGGGCGCCATCAGAAACGCCTACGTGCTCTACATCGGAGCAGGAGCAGTGGCAACTGGAGGAATCATTAGCCTTGTCCGTTCAATTCCCTCGATTATCGGCGCGTTCAAGCGCGGTATGGGGGCGCTTGGGTCAAGGCAAAGGGCTGCACAATCAACAGTCATCCGCACAGAACGCGACATTCCGATGCCCTACGTCCTTGGCGGCTGCATTATTCTGGTCGCGGCGATATGGGCGGCTCCGATACTTAACATCAAGTTTGTTCCCTCAGTATTGATTGTCGTTTTTGGCTTCTTCTTTGTAACCGTCTCAAGCCGAATTACCGGTGAAATCGGTTCATCATCGAACCCGATCTCCGGCATGACTGTGGCAACCTTGCTCATAACATGTCTACTCTTCTTGGTTGTAGACTGGACAACAATCGACTACCGCGTCATGGCTTTGACCACTGCCGCCATAGTTTGCGTCGCTGCTTCTAACGGCGGAACCATTTCGCAAGACTTGAAAACCGGCTTTCTTCTCGGCGCCACGCCGTCGCGGCAGCAGATCGGCATTATCATCGGTGTCGTCACGAGTTCGTTGGCCATTGGCTGGACACTATTGTCGTTGAATCAGGCGATGACGACATACTCGGCTCGCAACTACCCTGATTTCACGGCATCAATCCCTGCGGATGCCAGACAGGTCGAGTATGATGGCAAGACTTTCAAACAAATCTCGATTTCCGAGCTGACCGGGAGTGTTCCGACTGGACGTTACTTGGTCAATGATGAAGCCAAGATCGTTTATTTGATCGATCCCGGAGTTTGCGGTTCAGATCTCTGGCGGGCAGAACGTGTAAATGATACTCCGTATCGCAGCTTCCAGAGTGGTGTCCTTCCCGACACCACTGCTACTTTCCTGACAGCGGATGGATCGCAGAAGATTCTGACCTTAGATGAAGAGCGAACAGGGGTTCCGGCGGGTACGTATCTGGTCGATTCCACTGGAGCTCTGTCGCATCGTCTTGTGCCGATTACAAAGTATGATGCTCCCAAAGCACGCTTGTTTAGTCTGATAATCGACGGAATCTTGACACACAAGTTACCTTGGGCACTGGTACTCATCGGAATTGCACTCGCCCTAATCATGGAGTTAGTCGGGGTCTCGGCGCTGCCTTTTGCAGTCGGGCTGTACTTGCCGATTTCGACGTCGACACCGATCTTTGTCGGCGGGATTGTACGTTGGTTAGCCGACCGTAAGACCAAGAGCGCTGGCGGCACCGAAGCTGAATTTTCACCGGGAGTGCTGTTGGCCAGCGGGTTGATCGCCGGTGGGGCAATTGCCGGATTAACGCAAGCGATCTTCTACATACTTGGTTGGAATACAATATTCGATAAATCGCATTGGCTCGGATCCTGGGCCGAAAGTGACCTGTGGGCGCTTGTACCGTTTGCGGCATTGGTTGTTTACCTCTTCTATGTCGCTGTTAAGAAACACAACGGCGGGACTGAAGCAAATGGAAGCGCGAGCTAAGCGCGCAAGGTTCTCGCGCCTGTACGCCTAATCGAAGCGCGAGGTAAGATTCCCAATGCCGGCTCAAATCAAGCCATCATCACGGCTCTACGAAAGCTGCAAATGGCCGGTGGGTATCTTTGCCGCAGCTCTCATAATTCGAATTGTCAATCTGACATTTTTGTCCGCTAACGATCCATCGTTCTACTACCCGCAGGTTGATTCGTTGTGGCATCACTCGTGGGCGCTCGACATCCTGAATAACAGTTTCTGGGGGAGCGAGGTATTCTTTCGAGCGCCACTCTACCCCTACTTTTTGGCGTTTATCTACGCGATTTCCGGCGGAAGCATCTTCTTCGCCAAAGTCGTTCAAGCCGTTGGCGGCGCCATTATCTGCGTTCTAATCTATCAACTTGGCAAGTCAGCTTTCACGGAAACTACCGCTCGCATTTCGGGGCTGATTGCGGTGTTTTACGGTCCGTTAATTTTCTATGAATCGGAACTGCTGCTGGAATGGTTGGCGATTCTCTTCGCACTGACAATGCTCTTGGTTCTATTGCGTTCTCGCGAGTCAGTATCTCTGCAAAGCGTGGCATTTGCCGGACTCCTTGGCGGACTTTCGGCAATCACCCGCCCGAATATTCTGATCGTGTTTCCTCTGATTGCTTTTTGGATAATCGCAACCAATGCTCGAGTTGCTCCACTGCGTCGACGACTACTCAGTGCCGCCGTATTTGCGCTTGGAGTCATCGCCTGTGTCTTGCCGGTCACAATCCGCAACTATGTCGTCGCCGGCGATTTCGTCCTAATCTCATCGCAGGGCGGCGTGAATCTCCATTTGGCCAACAATTCCGAAGCTGACGGCTTGACCATGGTGATGCCTGAGATCAACTTGAACCTTTCTATCCCCTGGTCGGAGTTTGTAGACACGACGACCGCCTATGCTGAATCAGGCGTGGGGCGTACTCTGAAACCCTCCGAGGTCTCGGAATTCTGGGGTGATCGCGCGTGGAGCTACATCCTCGAACATCCAGTCGATTTCCTTTCATTGACCGGTAAGCGCATCGTCTATCTGTTCTCGGGCTTCGAAAACCCGGATCAGGCCGACCTGTATCGCTTTAGCGAGAACTCCCCTATTCTTGCTGTTACCGTATTCGATAGATTCATCACGTTCCCTTTCGGAATAATTGCGCCGTTGGCATTGATTGGAATTGCTCTGGGATGGCGGGAGCGCCGAAGAATTTCCCTGCTTTACATTTTTCTTCTCGGCTACATTCCGACAATCGTGCTTTTCTTGGTGACTTCACGGCATCGCCTCGCCGTCGTCGTGATTCTGATTATCTTCGCTGGCTATACTTTGGAGCGGGCTTGGCAAATGTGGCAACGGAATAAGCGAGTTGCTTTGGCGATCCTCGCGATCAACTTCGTAGCCTTGGCTGCCTTACTAAATCACAATTGGTTTGATTTGGGCTATGACAATCCGGCGCAATTTCACTATCAGCGCGGACTCGTCTTTGAGAAACAAGGAGATCTGAATTCCGCAATCGCCGAGTACCGCGAAGCGACCAAATACCAGCAATTGCCAGAAGCGCTCAACAACCTCGGCTATGCTTTGTCGAAATCAGGTGACATGAACGGAGCCTATCAGACTCTGCATCAAGCTATTCAGTCACGCCCCAATTATACCGATGCGATAACCAACTTGGGGTTGTTGTTCTTGAATCGCAATGAGCTTGACAGTGCTGAATTCTACCTCAACTTCGCACGTCGAAGCGATCCTAATCTCCCACAGGTGTACCTGAATCTTGGCGATCTCCATCAACGTCGCGGAAATGCGGCCGAAGCAGAGTCAATCCTTCAAATCGGAATCGCAACAGCGCCGCGCTTCGTGCCACTCTACAATTCATTGGCAAATCTCTATCTCAAAC
Organism: bacterium; assembly: GCA_016708315.1. Lineage (NCBI taxonomy): Bacteria > bacterium. Next base: position 271,747 of record JADJGC010000003.1, on the reverse strand, counting down.
AAGGCAGAGACAGCGAAGCCCGGCCTTTGCTCGAACAAGCAATTGCCATTGACCCTGCCTATGCGGCCGGTCATGTCAATCTTGCGAATATTCTCTTGAATGCTCAGGACTATGTCTCAGCGAAGCGCCACTATCAAGCGGCGATTGGAATCAACCCCGGGCTTAAGCCGGCGCACATGAATCTCGCACTGCTTTACTTGCGAATAAACCAGCCAGATTCCGCGAGATCGTGTTTTGAAGCTGTTGTGAAAATTGATCCGAACGATCGTCAGGCACGGGATGCTTTGCAGAAACTGCCTCGCTAAGGCAGCCTAATACTTCTTCCTACGTTCAATAACATAGTTTGAGCCGGTTAGAGATTTGATGTAGCTCTTGAGATCCGCCAGCATATGCGACATCTCACCCAAATGCGTGAAGCTGTCGTTTGCGATTAAGACTGCAATGGAGATGGTCATCAACCCGTAGATTTCTTTCTCGCCGCGGCGATTAGTTGAGATGATTTGCTTGCGGTTGCGATCGTCCTCTTCATATCGGGCGGGAATGATGCGGTCAAAGATCTTGATGATATTCGAGCACACCGGGTCGACCTGCTCTGTCGGCAGCAGAAACATGAAATCGTCTCCGCCGATATGCCCGACAAAACTACTTGGCGTCAAGTCAGAAACAACATCGCGAATGATGTGCGCGACCAGCCTGATGGTCCGATCACCGTAGACGTAACCGCGATAGTCGTTGTAAGCTTTGAAATTATCAATGTCGAGATAGCAAACCGCAAATTCTTCGCGGGCTGCCAATCGATTATTGATCTCTTGCTCAATCAAGATCGGTCCCGGAAGTTGCGAAGTCGGATTGACACCAATGTCCCTCTGCGTACGATCACGTATCATCTTCACGCGCAACTGAAACAACTCACCATCCCAATCTCCCCAAAGGTAGTCGTCGGCTGCCGATGACAACCCCAGCTTGATCTGCTCCCGAGTCGGGTTCTTGTGGTAGATGATTGTCGGTGCCGTTGCCAAGGCCATGTTCAGATCGATCTGACGGACCAACTTCATCGCCTGGTCAAGACTCTTATCAACGCTGATAAGCACGCAATCGATCTGATGGCGATGCGTGATCTTGAACAGGTCCGTCATTTCTTGAAATTTAAAGATAATCGTATCCTGCCAGCCGGGAACGCCGAGAATTAACGAAGCAGCGCTGCCAACCTCATCGTAAAGCGCGATGCAGTTCTGTGCGGGATGTCGGAGCCTTGGTTTTGGGGGATGGACAAATAAATTCTGTTTGTCAGCCGTCGTGGTCACGATTTTTCCTCTCGCGCGGATGGAATTCCAGGTGCACAGACTTTAAGTACGACCGATTTAGCTGAGTGTAAATCTGCGTAGTACTTATATCGGCATGCCCGAGCATTTCCTGTACAGCGCGCAGCGAGGCGCCGCCATCGACCAAATGGCTGGCAAAACTGTGGCGAAATGTATGTGGTGTAACGTGTTTCGTGATTCCGGCTTCGGTAACTCGCTTTTTGACAATGTTGAACATTCCCATCGCCGAAAACTTGCGACCGAACCGATTCAGAATCAGGATATCGAGCGATTTGTCGTTGGCAAGCGCCGGTCGCTCCTCCTCCATGTAGCGTCGAACGTAGTGTACGGCCTCTTCCCCAATTGGAACAATTCGCTCCTTCCCTCCTTTTCCAGATACTCTCAAATGACCAACTTCTAAGAAGAGATTTGCTGTTGTGAGTCCGATCAGCTCAGAGATCCGCAGTCCCGAACTGTACATAATCTCCATTGCCGCCCGGTCGCGTAACCCATTGCGTCCGTCAAGCTTGACAGAACTCAACACTCTCTCGACCTCGTCAACCGACATCACGACCGGCAAGTTTCTGTACAATCTGGGAGATTCAATATGAAGTGACGGATTGAGCGGGACAATTCGCTCCCGTACAAGGAATCGAAAGAAACCGCGCAAAGACGACATCCGTCTGGCGATTGACGAAGCCGATAAACCGATTCTTCCAGCATATCCGAGATAACTGATTATCGCACCCTTGTTAAACTCCCGCCATGACTTGATACCGAGCGTACTGGCAAATTCCGCAAGCTGACTGAGATCGTGCCGGTAAGAGATTACACTGTTCGGCTTAAGATTCTGTTCAAGTGCGATATGATTGAGAAACAAGTCGATTTCTTCGAGCATCTCAGAACTCTTCGCTCATGAGCGCATACAAGGCGCTCGGCTCAAGACCATCCTCCAGCGCCATCGCCAATGTCGCAGCGGCAACACTGGCTGCTCCAGAACTGAGCAGCGTTACAGACGCCGAATTGAGCGTCGCCCCTGATGTTGTTACATCATCTACAATCAAGACCCGCTTGGATTTCAGTCTGTCCAAGTGTTCGTGAGGTATCGAAAATATCCCACTGACATTTTGGTATCTGCCTTCCACAGTTAGACCGATTTGATCCTTGTTCGGCTTCGATTGTACTAACGCGCCAACCTCGAATGGAACACTTATCGCTGACGCAACCTCTCTGGCAATTATCGCAGTCTGGTCAAATCCCCGTCGGCGTTCTTTGCTCTTGTGAATCGGCACCGAGCACACCATGTCGATAGCACCGACGTGCGGAAACTGTGCCAATTGCTCTCCCAACATTCGACCCAGTAACTTTCCCAGGCCGATCTTGCCTTCATACTTGTAAGCCTTGATCAGATGTGAGAAGTGATCGTCATAAATCCCAAGCGAGTAGACCCACAACAGCGGAGTAACTCGACGGCAGTTTGTGCAGTGTACTTGCGGATCAGAAAGAAAACTGCGACAAAGCGCGCAGTGCGGCTGTGGCATTATGCTCAGGGTTACGCGGCAGGAAGGACACAGCCAGATATTGTTCTCTTCTCGCTCGAAGCTCTGACGGCACACTTGGCATACTGGTGGATAAACAAAATCAAGCAGATCGCGGAGGAGGTGCTTTGCCCGAAAATCGTGTGTGGTATTCAACGTCCTTACATAGACTGGAGTTGTTTCCGCAGTGTCTCGGCTTGCGGGCTGTTTGGCGCCAATTCCAAATACTTTCCCCACCACAATTTCGCGCCTACGGTGTCGGCAATCCCGAGCGCAACTACCCCCATGTTGAAAGTCGCGATCAAGTGGTTTGGCTCCATCGCCAATGCCCGCTTGAATTGGAGGACAGCCTCTTCGTCTTCTCCAATTCCGTGATAACACGCCCCGAGGTCGACCAAGATATCCGGGTGCAACGAGTCTAAGGCCAAGGCGCGCTCATACTGCTGAATCGCCATCGGATACTGGCCGTTGTCCATGAAACTGTGCCCGCTCTTAACTATCTCATCGAAAGTGTTTCCCACCGGTGTTGTTGTAGATTGTAGGGTCTGCGTGCCCGCGGGCGGCGTATTCACCGGTACTGTGTTCTTCTTTGCGGCTACCCAGACATTGTATACGACTGCCACGATGACAACGACGCCGATGATCGCGGCATATTCCCATCGCCTGCGCTGTATTGATTCTTTCTGCGGTCTCGCCTGTTTGACCCTCATCAGCGCATCATAATTCGCGCCACAACTCGGACAGAATTTGTGATCGCTGCTGCGTGGAGCAGAACACCGTGGACATTTGTCAGTTGGAATTTGATTCATTGGGCTCGCCTTGATCAGTTTCGCCGCCGAATACGCGATCAATCTTGATGACTCGCGAAATCTTCTTGCGAATCGCCGCGATCACGCGGTTCAAATGGCTGATGTTCTTGATTTCTATTACGAAATGCCCGGTAGCGATAGCCTCTTTCGAAGACAACTCCGCACCGCGCACTTCTGCGTCGCAATTCGCGACTACTTCCGTGATATCGTACAGTATATTCTTGCGATATTCAACAACAATCGCCAAACGCACCAGGAAACTTGCCTCGCCGCCGACATCCCAAGAAACTTCGACCTTACGTTCCGGTTCCTGGGCAGCAATGATAGCATTGACGCAGTCAGCGCGATGAATTGACAATCCTCGTCCGCGCGTGATGAATCCGACAATGCGTTCTCCCGGCACCGGCTGACAGCAATTCGCAAACCGGAACATCATATTCCCCATGCCTTCAACGCGAATCCCCTTGCCGCCTCTGGCCTTGTCGACGAACTTCTTTATGATCGAGGGCTTGCCTTGCGTCTCTTCCTCTTGCGGGAAGAGCTTGGACATCAGGCCTCCGAGCGCCAGGTCGCCCGAGCCGAGCTTCGCCAACATCTGCTCAGATGACGTATAGGACAACGCCATTGCGGCATCATCAAGTTGTTCTTCCGAAGGATACTTCAGCTTGCGCTTCTTGATCGCCCGTTCGAACATTTCTTTGCCAAGAGCATAGGACTCGTCAAAGCCCTTTTGCTTCATGTATTTTCTGATTTTTGCTCGCGCCGAAGTCGTTTTGCATACTTTTAGCCAATCGCGCGATGGCTCGGCATGAGGTGAAGTCATAACTTCAACTTCATCACCCGATTTCAGCACCGTCTCAAACGGCACCAATCGACCGTTCACCTTGGTCCCGACGCAATGCACTCCGACGTTGGTATGCACGGCAAACGCAAAATCAAGTGCCGTCGCTCCCAAAGGCAGATGCTTCAATTCGCCGTTCGGCGTGAAGACGAATACTTCGTCATGGAACAAGTCGATCTTCAGGAATTCCATGAACTCCTCGGGATTGGTCATGTCCTTTTGCCAGTCAAGCACTTCTCGCAGCCACGAAAGCTGACGATCTGATTCTTCGAGAACGTGCTTCCCTTCCTTGTAGAGCCAATGGGCTGCGATTCCGTACTCGGCGACATAATGCATGGAAGGGGTGCGAATCTGAATCTCCACCATTCGTCCGTTTGGACCGACGACTGTTGTGTGCAGAGACTGGTACATATTCTGCTTTGGTGTTGCGATGTAATCATGGAACCGATCGGCAACCGGCGTCCACATATTGTGAATCACCCCGAGAGCGTGGTAACAATCCTTCACCGTCGGCGTTACGACTCTGATGGCGATCAAATCATAAATCTCTTCAAACGGCTTCTGTCGCTTGACCATCTTGCGATAGATCGAGTCGAAGTGCTTTGCTCTTCCTGTAATCTCGACTGCAACGCCATCGTCAGTGAGTGCCTTGGTTAAAGTCTGAACAATATCCTGGATGTAGGTTTCACGCTCTGAGCGTGTCAGGTCGATGCGCTCCATCAAGTACCGATAGACATCCGCCTTAATATATTTCAGCGAAAGATCTTCAAGCTCCCACTTTATCTTCGCCATTCCGAATCGGTGCGCGAGCGGCGCATATACATCGCGCGTCTCAGTTGCTATTACTAACTGCTTCTCATGCGGCAAGTACTCAAGCGTTCGCATGTTGTGCAGACGATCAGCCAATTTTATCAGAATGACCCTAATATCATTTGCCATGGAGATGAGCATTTTGCGGAAATAGTCCGCCTGATTCTCGGCGCGGCTCTTCATCTGATAGGCGCCAAGTTTGGTCACGCCATCGACGAGCGCCGCAATTTCCGGCGAAAACTCGTGCGCAAGCTCGTTGATCCCAATGTTACAATCTTCGACGATGTCATGCAGCAATCCCGCTGCAACGGTGTCGCCATCGAGATGCTGCTCGGCCAGAATGAATGCGACATTCAAACAATGCTCAATATATGGTTCCCCGGAAGCCCGCTTTTGTCCCTTATGCGCCCAGTTGGAAAACTCGTACGCTTTGCGGACAACGGGGATACTTATATTCGCATTCATCGACTCGATATGAATGATGAATTCGGCAAGATTCATCATCCCGACCGGAAGTCGATAACGCGTTAGATTATCGGTGACATTTGGAAATATGAAGCGTTCCACTCTTACTCGCTGCTTGCTTTTGATTTGATATCGGCTGATAGATGCGATATGATGAATTCCGCTACCGGCTCAATCGCGATACTCGCCATCAGCGCATTCGCATCACCCTTACTATCATCTACACTTGGCAGGAACAGTTTGTTTGCACTTCCTCGCGGTCCCCATCGCATTGGCGAAAGCGTCGACTTTGGCGGATAAATCCCCACTGCAAATGTACCAACTGCCCCGGCGATATGGATCGGCCCGGTACTTCCGCTTACAACGAGTCGCGCTCGCCTAATGATTCCCTTGAGTTGCGGTAAGTCGGTCCGACTAGCAAGATTCACAACCTTATCGCCAAGTTTACCAAAGGAATCCTGCAATATCGCTGGATTCGAGCGCAGAGCCGGTCACGACCACTTTGTGGCCAACGCCTGCAAGTTTACTGGCAAGTTCCGCATATCGCTCAACCGGCCAGTTTGGCGCAGAACCATGAGATAGAGGATGAATCAATACATAGTGCTCGCCTTCGTCAATTCCCACCTGGGCAAGCAATCGGTTCGCATTCACTTGCTCGTCAGGAGTGACTGTTATCTGCGGTTCCAGGCGCTTCAAGTTACCGTAACAACCTTCGACCAATTCGTAGTTGAGATCCAGCTCATGTTTGCCCGAGTCTTTTCGATGCAACTTGACCCGTCGGTTTAACAAGAAGCTGTATGCGCGGCGACTGGTCCCGATTCGAATCGGAATCTTTGCCAAGTACAATGCCAACGCCAATGACAACCGCGGATAGAAGAACACCGCCTCGTCAAAATTCATCCGCTTCAGGTCTCGAGCCAATGCGTTCACTTCGTTAAGATTCTCCAGCGATCTATTGGAGATTGCAACTACGTTATCGAGATACGCTTCACCTGCCAATAGCGGCGCAGTGTACTTCGCAGCCAAAAGGGTGATCTCCAGTTCAGGTTGCACCGTCTTAAGCGACCGGGCGACCGGCAATGTCAGGATCAAGTCACCAACGGCGTCCGTCCTGCATAAAAGCACTCGCTTCATTGATTTCGCAATTCCCACAGCTTGGCATACTTGCAGAAGACGTGAAACGACGATAGCGCTGCCAAAATGAATCCTGCCATCCCATCGAGAAATCCGCGCTTGAGAATGTACATCTTCACCCAAATAGCGATCGGCTTGACTATTAGGTAGTGCCAGCGAAACTTCTTATCGGCTTCGAACAACATCTTTGCAGACAGAGCGGTGTACCTGTCGAGCTTAGTTAGGTAGTGAGAGATATTTGGATCAGTATAGTGAAGGATGTGCCCTTCTACCCTTCCCACTGACCCACTGACGTCCACTTTCTCATGTACCTCATTCGGTGTAAATCGCGCCTTGTCGCGCCGGAACAATCGTAGGATATAATCCGGATACCAACCCGAATGCGTTATCCACCGCCCCAGGAATTCCGATTTGCGATTGACCAGCCAGCCGTCGTGATCACCCTTCTCAATGCAGCTCAAAATGCCTTTGCGTAGTTCCTCGTCCACTACTTCGTCTGCATCAATCGAAAGTACCCACTCCCCGGTTGCCTGCTCCAGCGCCATCTGCTTGGCAGCGCCAAATCCTGCAAACGCCGAAGTGATCGTCCGGCAGCCAAACTCGGCTGCAATCGCCAATGTCTTGTCAGTCGACCCCGAGTCGTTGACAATGATCTCGTCAGCGAATCTCACCGACTCCAGACATCGGCGAAGATTCTGCTCTTCATTCTTTGTGATTATGATTACCGATAGCATTGCGCTACTGGACTTTCTTCAATACTGACAGCGATGACAGATCAGAAATGAAATTGTCTACCGCCGCCGAGAGCTGCTCAAAGGTAATACCATCAACACTCTTCCAGTCCGGTGAACGTACAATCCAGACGCGCTTGGAATAGGGATACCAGCGCGAGAAGTTGAAATTGTTGCCGTTGTACATCGCCAGTAACGGCACATTCAGGTTGGCCGCGATGTGACAAATCGAAGTATCAACTGAAACGACTGCCTGAAAGTAGTTCATCAGAGCGATCAACTCCATAATCGACACACCTGATGGTAGAAGCGACACATTCTCACTGCCCGCTTCAAGCGCAGTTCGCGCCAAGCGCTCCTCGTTCGGAGCATACGAAATCAGAAATTGCAGTCGCGGAAATTTGCTGGACAGCACGCCTACCAGCTTCACAAACTTATCAAAACTCAATGTCCTATCCAGTTTACCTGCGGAAACATTGAGCATGATTAGAGCATCAAATCGAAGGTCGCGAATCTGCTCAGCCAACTGCCGTCCACGCTCTTGTTGTTTCTCGCTCAGCGCGATTTTGCACTCGGTGACTCCGTTGGCCAGCTTGATTCCCAGTGGTTCCAAGGTCGCCCGAAACATCTCAGTAATATGCAACTTGTGAGCGTGGTTCATCTTTTCCAGGGTGTAGTAGTCATAATACTTCCGGAACGATTCTTTTGCGATTCCAATCCGATAAGCTCGCGGTGCGCACAACATCGCAATCACCAGCGAAGTTACCGACGTTCCTGTCATCAAATCGATTACCGCATCGTAGTTGCATTTGCGGATTTCCCGCACTGTCTTGATGATCTTGGGAAGAGACTTGCGCCAGATATGTACTCGGGCAACTGCCGCATCATGCTCGATGATCTTGTAGTTCACTGCCGATGCCAGCACCCCGATCGAGATGTCGCGGCGGTGATACCGAAGCGTGTGAATCGTCGGCAGTGTGACAACCATGTCGCCGATCTTGTCCTGGCGCAGGATCAGAACACTTTTCACGGATTGCGGATTGAGTGGCTTGTTCCGCCTCCGGCTTGGCCCTGTCAGCACTTTCAGAAACAGCCAGATGAACAGCCATTTGAACTGTATCTCAATCTCTTTTAGGAAGCGCGCCAGTCGCGGCGCCTTGCGCTCCAGCTTCTGCTGCATTGTTCCTCTCAAATTGGAGATCATACAAATGGCGGTATACTCCGTTCATCCGGAGCAACTCTTCGTGACGCCCGCGCTCAACAATGTGTCCGCCTTGCATCACTAAGATCAAATCGGCATGGAGTATCGTCGACAACCGATGGGCGATCACAATAGCCGTTCGGCCTTTCATCAAGTGATCAATAGCTTCCTGCACCAACCGCTCCGAATGTGTATCCAGCGCCGAAGTCGCTTCATCAAAGATCAGTATCTCTGGATCCTTCATCAAGGCTCTGGCGATCGCCAATCGCTGCCGTTCTCCGCCTGAGACCATCATACCACGATTGCCGATCACAGTGTCAAATCCGTTGGGCATCTCCATCACGAAATTGAATGCGTTTGCTGCCTTGGCTGCCTGCTTCAATCGCTCTTCATCCACGCTGCTTGCAGGATAGGCAATGTTGTTCTTCACGCTATCGTTGAACAGTATTGTCTCTTGTGTGACAATGCCCAGCAACCCGCGTAGTGATGCAAACGAGATATCCGAAAGTTGATGTCCGTCTATCGTAATCGAGCCGCTGTTCGGGTCGTGGAAACGGCAAAGCAAGTCCACCAGTGTCGATTTGCCGCTGCCGGATGCGCCAACCAATGCCACAATTTGCCCCTTCTTCACTTTGAAGCTAATTTCCTTTAATACCGCTTCGCCCGTATTGTATTCGAATCCAACTTTGTCGAACACAATTTCGTTTTCAAACGATTTGATCTCCACCGGCTTTGCTGCCTCGACAACCTTAGGTTCAGTATCAAGCAGATCGAAAATTCGCTGCGCAGCCGCCATTCCTTCATTGATCTTGACATGAACGCTCGACACTGATTTCGCCGGCGCGATAATCGAAAACATTGCGAGTACATAGAGCATTAGATCATTCGCTTGCAGCAAACCGTGTCCGAATACCTCGCGGCCTCCCCACCAGAGAACAACCACCACTGCCGCGACTCCCAACAACTCATTGATCGGTCCCGAAACGAGGCGCACTCGATTGATCTTCAGCATAGTCCGAAAATAGTACTGCGTCCGCTCCCTGAATCTTCCGATCTCCCTATTCTCCGCAGCATAGGCACGCACAATTCGAATTGCGTTGATTGTCTCTTCCAATGTGCTGGAAACGTCCGAAATCGCCTCCTGCGCCCGTTTGCTGTAGCGTCGAATCAGCTTTCCCACCTGATAAATTGAAAGAAATATCAATGTCAGCACCACAATCGTGACCAGCGTCAATTTCCAACTGACGGCCACCATAATGCTCAGAAACACCAGTATCTGCAGCGGGTCGCGGAATAGGTTATTGATCGTGTTATTCAGTGTCTCATGAATCTTCGAGACATCATTGATAGTCACCGAGATCAAGTTACCGGTGCGGCTGCGGTGAAAGTACGACAGTGATAGTTTCTGAAGATGTTCGTAAATCTGGTCGCGAAATCGCTTGGTTATTCCCTGCTCGACGTACGCTGTAAAGAAACCCTGCAGGAACAAGAACAGGTTTTTGGCCAGCGTAATAATCACCAACGCAAAGCACAAATTGCGCAAGTTGGCTTCGTGGTCGTCGCTCATCAGTAATTCTGCCGTGATTCGATTCAATTCCGCTCGCCATTCGTCCAATAGACTCAGGCTAACGGCTGGATCTGCTGCTGGTGTCGCGATTCCCGAACCGAATAGGAGTCCCGGCAGTGCGCTTGCCAGATACACCAGCGCTCCCGACGTTAGGCTATACAGTAGAATGCACGCCAACGACACCGCCAGATGCTTGCGGTATGGTAGAAAATATGAATAAAGGCGACGAATCATCCGGTCATTATACTCAATTTAGTCTTAAGAATGCAAGTTAAGGCGACGGGCGAACGATGTCAACTTCCGGCGGTAGGCTATTGGCTAAGTCCGGTCAGCAAATTGGCGAGGTCTTCGCGAGTCAGCACGACTGACGATTCCGGTATCTCCAAAGCAAACTTTTCATCAGGAATCTCGCGATTGAAACTGCTGTTCTGAATCTCGATATTGGCTACAAACGACCGGTCGCGTGACTCCAGTTTGATGTTCTGAGCACGCAAATTTGGAAATCCTGCCTGAGCGCGCAACTTCGAATCGAACCGAAAAGCATGCAGCGAGTCAACCATTCTAACCTGGAAATTCTTACCGCCCTTCTTGAACTGCGTAATCCACATTCCACTGTCGGAGATTTCGTATCTTCCCCGATAGAACGATAGCAACAAGTTGATGATATGTTTCGATTCGCTCAATTCTCCCGATTCCAAATCGTCGACGAGTCCTCGAAAATATCGCTTTTCTCTCGGGAAGTAGCATTCAAGTTCATTGCCCCTGACAACCGCTTTGAAAACGGCCGAACCCAGAAATCCCCGGACATACAGCGATAGCTCGTCCTGCTTGCGGCTGAAAATCTCAACGCGAAAATCATCGATTCGCCGATCGCGCTTGAGCTTGACTCGCAAAAGTGCCGCATATGTTCTCAACTCGCTCGCATGTCGCGTCGAAATCTCGCGATATTGATCGATCGCAGTTCGACCTGTCGGTAACGTACTCTGTGCCGCACAACCGCCGACCGCAATTGCAAGACCAACGATCAACGTGATGAGTCGTCGCCAATTCAATTTCTATGCCAGTGGATAGCCGGTGTAAAGCCACACCGCTGTTTTGACAAAGGGACCAATGATCGTCCAGATCGGCGATATCGGCATGATGAACCCAAGGAATATTACCCCCAGAAGTACCATTGGGCCGTAGCGTTCAAGGCTTATGGCAAAATTCTCATACTGCGGCGGCAGAAGCGCAATCAACACTTTCGATCCGTCGAGTGGCGGAAGCGGGATCATATTGAAGAACGCCAACGCACAATTGATGAAGATCATCATGTAGACCATTTGATACGCAAGCGCTGTATCCTGCTCGCCCATGCCTACAAACGGCAAGAGGCGAAAAAGCACGGCGGCACCAGTCGCGAGTATGATATTCGAAATCGGTCCTGCCAGACTAACCCAAAGCATCCCTTGACGCCAATTGCGGAAGTTGGCAGGGTTAACCGGCACCGGCTTCGCCCAGCCGAATCGAAATCCCGAAGCCACCATCATTACTAATCCCATCAGATCAATGTGGACAATCGGATTCAAGCTCATCCGGCCGAGCAATCGCGCCGTCGGATCCCCCAGTTTGTTAGCCGCCCATGCGTGTGCAAATTCATGAACCGTCAATGATAGAAAAAGTATCGGCAGCCCAATTAGCGCCTGCTGCCAGTCAATCAAGTTATCTCCTCCATTTCGCTCTATATAATACGAACTCCGACCCTTTCGTTCCCCATAAAAAATGACGGCCAACTACTTGGTCAGCCGTCAAGATTAACGCTATCAACGCGCTCATGTTACGAATTATGCGTAAACTCCGCGCAGTAGTATCACATCCACTACCCGCTTGATTCCTAACATGAATGCCGCCACGCGCATGTTAACTTTGTACTGCTCGGAAACTGAATAAACATCATTAAAGGCCGCCACCATCGCGATTTCAAGGCGACGATTGACCTCATCCTCCGTCCAGTAGTATCCAATTCGATTCTGCACCCACTCAAAGTATGACACAGTCACGCCGCCGGCATTACAGAGAATATCCGGAATGATGAAAACACCCTTCTTTTCGAGAATCTTGTCTGCTTCCGGCATTGTCGGTCCATTCGCACCCTCGGCGACGATCCGAGCCTTGACACTATCCGCGTTTTCTCCCGTAATCAGATTCTCCAGAGCCGCCGGCACCAGGATTTCGACATCCAATGCTACCGCTTCTTCATTGCTAATCGGTGTCGTGCCAGGAAAGCCGACAACCGAGCCTGTCGCTTTTGCGTGCTCAATCAAACGCGGTATATCGAGTCCTGCCCTGTTCATCACTCCGCCAAGGACATCCGTAACAGCCAGCACCTTCACGCCCATACCATGCAAGAGCTCCGCCGCAATCGACCCAACATTACCGAAGCCAACAACTGCAGCAGTCGCTTTCTTGATATCCATCCCTAGCGCTTTGTACGCTTCTCGCACCGTCAGCATCAGACCTCGGCCGGTCGCTTCGCGGCGTCCATGTGATCCGCCGATCAAGAACGGTTTGCCGGTCACAACGGCGGCTTCAGTGTGCCGAACGTGCATCGAATACGTATCCATGATCCAAGCCATGGTCTGTTCATTGGTATTAACATCAGGCGCCGGAACATCCGAATTGGGACCGAAAACGTCCAGCAGGTCCGCTGTATAGCGACGCGTCAGGCGCTCCAGTTCACCTTTCGAGAGCTTCTTGGGATCGACGGTGATTCCGCCCTTGCCTCCTCCGAACGGAATGTTCACCACAGCGCACTTCCAAGTCATCCAACTCGCAAGCGCCTGAACTTCATCGAGGGTAACATTGGGATGAAATCGAATTCCACCCTTTGCGGGCCCGCGTACAATAGAATGTTGAACGCGATATCCCGTGAAGACCTGGAATGTCCCGTCATCCATCTGAATCGGCAATTTGACTATCACACTCCGCCGAGGTTGCTTCATGATCTCAACCAGGGCAGGATCGATCTTCAACAACGCAGCAGCCGTGTCGATCTGATTGAGCACATTCTCAAAGACAGAGAGCGGCACGTCTTTGGACTTGATCTGACCTTGCATTATTCCTCCTACTTGCGGGAGACGAATTTACTTTCACTATCATAAAATCGCCACAACAAATCGCGTCCCTGCCTTATGCCAATTCGCGTTCTGGCGACTATTTGCCCAGGTTGAATGCCATCATCGACTACGGAAAACTCCGCGCCAGTTAGGCTCTTTCCTGTATCTGATACCTTAACCCCGAATGCCTGACACAACTTCCCCGGACCTGAACAGAGTTGTCGCTCGTCAATACACGCTCGATTAGCCTGCATCTCAGAGATCCCCTCCAGTGGCTCAATTGCCCGTATCAGTACAGCAGCGGGTACGCCCTCGTCTTCGGTAACAAAATTCAGCATATTGTACATACCGTATATGAAGTAGACATAGAGATGTCCGCCGTCACCGTACATCACGCTGTTTCGCCCCGTCATTCCAAATCGGGCATGGCACGCAGGATCATCTTCGCCAATGTACGCTTCAACTTCGACAATTCTGCCGGATAGTTTCCCCTTGCTGTTTCGGTGTACGAACTTCTTCCCGATTAGTGTCTTGGCAACATCAAGAGTCGGCTGCCGATAGAAGTCACACGACAGTTTAGACGCCATACCCTTCTTCAAGATCACACGGCAGGATTTCTGGGACCAGCGCCACCGCCGACTCGAAATCCAAAGCCAGTTGATCGGGAGCATGAGCATCCGAACCAAGACCGCTCACAAATACCTCAGCGCGACGCGCTTCATTTAATATCGCAATCGATGGATAATACTCGTTGATTCCGTGCCGCATGCCCGACGTGTTGACCTCAAGCGCGAGATCGTTCGCCTTCATTTTGGTAAACAGGCTCTCAAGATACGGCTCATGTGCATTTCGCAAGGCGTCACCGTATACTGCGAGTCCATAGCGCTTATAGACATCAAGATGGGCTATAACATTAAATAGTCCGGACTCGGCAATCTCCTCGGCCTTTTTGAAGTACTTCCCGATCCAGTCTTCGATCTTCCGGCTTTGAAAAAACTGCGGCGCATAGGCTCGCTCCAGAATCGGTTCGTCATCAATATCGTGAACCGAACCAATAATGAAATCCAGATCAAACTCCCGTAGCTCTTTGGCCAGCCTATCGTAAAGGCTAACATCCCAACCTACTTCAAGCCCGACTCGGACTTTCAGTCCTGCGGGAAAGAAGTGCTCTCCTGCCTCCCGCAATTCCTCGATCATTCTCTTGACAGCATCCGGTCCAGCAGGGACCTTCTCACCACCAATCATGAAGTATCCCATTCGGTCTTTTCGCGAAGGCATTATTTCATAATGGTTTGTAAACGTAATCTCGTGGAGCCCCATCTCGAACGCCTTCTGGCAGAACTCGTACACCGTCCCCTTGGCATCGACCGAATGATCGGTGTGAACATGGCTGTCACCTATTGGAAATCTCATCAATTCGACCTCACGTACGGGTTAAATTTCTTCTCAAACCCGACCGTAGTCGGCTCGCCATGTCCTGAATAGATGACCGTTTCGTCATCCAGGACATAAATCTTCCTGATTATCGATCTCTCAATATCGTCAAACGACCCGCCCGGTAAGTCGGTCCGGCCAATACTTCCATTAAACAAGAGGTCTCCCCCAAACACAATCTTCTCCCACCGGAAACAAATCCCTCCCGGTGTATGTCCCGGCGTGTGGAGAACTTCGAGTTGCAGCTTCCCCACGGTGATTTTGTCACCATCCTCCAAAATCTGATCTGCTGCAGCGCATTTGACATTGCCCCCAGTAAGTGCGCTAAGATTTACCATCGGATTGGTCAGTGCGTCCTCGTCTGCAACGTGAATGAGAACAGGACAACCATACTTCGCTCTGACTTCATTCAATCCGCCGATGTGGTCGTAATGGCCGTGCGTGAGCAGGATCATCTTCACCTTCGCACCAATCTCCTCAACCGCCTCGATAATCTGCGGCGCGTCGCCGCCCGGATCGATTATCACCGCTTCGCGAGTATCCGCACAGCCGAAGATGTAGCAGTTCATCTGCAGCTCGCCCACAACGATGTTCTCAAGGAAATATGTTGACTGACTATCGTTCATCGTGCATTTGCCGCGAATAGGGTGAGAAATTGCCGTACATCCGCATCAAGGTTGGGGGTATTCTCTTACTACAGTTGTCTGAATTCCGCCACGGTTGTTGAATCGCCCTTCAAGACGTAGCCGTCTGGGTTTGATTGCCGCGACCAGATCATCAGTTATTCGGTTCACCACGTTCTCGTGGAAAATTCCCTGATTCCGGTAGGCCAGCAAATACTCTTTGAAGCTCTTTAGCTCAATGCAGTACTCTGCCGGCACAAACGTCAGTATCAACGTCGCGAAATCCGGAAGTCCTGTCTTGGGGCAGACACAGCTGAATTCGTTCGTCTCCATTTTGATTTCGTAGTCGCGGTCGCTGTAGATATTGCGAAACGTCTCGATCTCCGGAGTCTTCCACTCGCGAATCTGGTCCTGGCGTCCTTCGTAAGATGATTCTGTCATGACCGGAGTATAAGAAATACTCTCGCCAATTGCAACAGCGACTCATTAAGGCTTTATTTGACATGACCGGGCAATTGCCTATATTCTCCACACTATGAACAAACCGAACATAAATCCGAATTCCGCCGTGGTATTGCTCTCCGGCGGTATTGATTCAACAACTACCCTCGCCATGGCAAAGGCGAACGGCTATCAAGTCCGCACTATCTCCTTCGACTATCACCAACGCCACTTCCAGGAGCTTGCTGCAGCACGAACATTGGCTCAGAAATTTGGCGTCGAGGACCATCTGGTCTTCCCAATCGATCTTGGCCCTATCGGCGGCTCCGCTCTTACGGCCAACATCAAGGTGCCGAAGAATCGCATCGAGACGGAAATGAGCACTCACATCCCGATTACCTACGTTCCTGCTCGAAATACAATTTTTCTCGCGATAGCCTTGGCATGGGCGGAATCGTTGGGAGCTGGCTCAATCTTCATTGGCGCCAATGCCATTGATTACTCTGGCTACCCCGACTGTCGGCCCGAGTTCATCGAAGCATTCCAGAACATGGCCAACCTCGGCACGCGCTCTGGAATTGAAGGTGCTCGCATCATTGTCAATGCCCCGCTGATTCACATGACTAAAGCTCAGATCATCCAGGAAGGCATTCGCCTTGGCGTTGATTATTCTCTTACGCTCAGTTGTTACGATCCCGACAATCAAGGCCGCGCCTGCGGCGAATGCGATAGTTGTTTAATCCGGCGTCGCGGATTCGAAGATGCCCGCGTAGCCGATCCGACAATCTATACCCCAGCTTATCGTGAGTTGAAATCCAAATGAGCTACAAACCGAAGATCGTTTCTTGGCCGACCGAGTTTGACGGGAAACTACCCATTAGCGAAATGTTCCTCTCCATTCAGGGAGAAGGACGTTTCGCCGGGATTCCTGCCCTTTTCGTTCGCTTGAAATACTGCAATCTCGGTTGTGCTTGGTGCGATACCCGTTTCACTTGGGATGAAGATAAGATCGAAGAAGGCTCGCTGCTCACAGTCTCGGAAATCACCAATCATGCTCTCGAAATCATGTCCAAATCATCCAGCCCGAAACACGAGACTCATGTCGTCATTACCGGCGGCGAGCCGATGCTTCATCAGGACAGGATTCCAGCCATGATCGATGCCCTCATCGAGGCAGGATTCTCGTTCTTTGAAATCGAAACCAACGGCATGTACGTCCCTTCGCCTGCAATGATCGCCCGCATCAACTGGTGGAACTGTTCGCCCAAGCTTTCCAATAGCGGCCTGTACACGATGAAAACCCGCGTCGCAGCGGCTCTGGCGACTATCATCGCGACCCACAAATGCGATTTCAAGTTTGTCATTCAAGCGCCCAAAGATATCGACGAAATGGAAAAGATCTTCATGCCGCCAATTCCAGCCGACCGAATCATCTTGATGCCCGAAGGCGTCACCTCTGAAGTCCAGACCCGGATCATGCCGTGGCTTTCCGAAGAATGCATCCGTCGCGGCTACCGCTTCTCGCCCCGCCTTCATATCCTAGCCTGGGGAAACGAGCGCGCCCGATGAATATTTCTCGGTCTTATTCCCTCTTAGCAAAGGGGACCCGATGAATATTTGTTGGTCTGATTCCCCCTTAGCAAAGGGGGACACAGGGGGTTGTATTTAAATGATCGTCACCCTCACCCACCAATTCAACTTCGACGCCTCCCATCGGCTCGACCATCTCCCCTCTCATCACCCCTGCCATAACCTTCACGGCCACGGCTATGTCGTCTTCGTTGAGGTTACCGGCGAAGTCGACCCTGCAACCGGCTTCCTAATCGACTACCGCGAGATCTACGACGCCGTCAAGCCGCTCATCGACCAACTTGACCACCACCATCTCAACGATATCGAAGGCTTAACCATCGCTTCTACCGAATACATCGCCCGCTGGCTCTGGGAGCGCATCAAACCAAAGCTCTCCGGCCTCAGCAAGATCACCATCAGCGAAACCCCACTCACCCGCTGCGAATACCGCGGCGAGTAGTCTTCAAATCACCAATTGCAGGGTGCCGGTCCTCCCGAGAATATGTAAGTGATTAAGTACACTGCGTCCGAAATCGTCACTGTTTCAGAGCAATCTGCGTCTCCCGACAAAATCGGTGACGGAGTTGGTCCCCCATTAAATATGTAATTTATTAGGTAGACTGCATCCGAAACTGTGATGTTCCCGTTGCCATCGGCGTCACCTGCGAGGAAGTCACAAGCGTCGCCGACCTGATCGCCGTCAGTGTCCGTTTGCGTCACATTTGGAGTATTCGGACAATTGTCGCACGGATCGTTGATACCGTCAGAATCGGCATCCGATGTCCCGCATTCATAGATATCCAGAAGCACGTCGACTGAGACATTGGTAAGAATCGTACTCCTGCCAGAAGGCCACTGGACCAAGACCGAATCCGCCATCGCCGCGTCTCCCATCCCGAAGTGCGCCTCAGGTCCATTTTGTCCAAATCCGGACGCGCTTGTCGTCTCACGGAACTGCCAACGCGGTTGACCATCGATAGTTGCAAAAACTGCTATCTTGGCTCCTATTCCTGAACGATTGCTGACGTTGCCGCTGAATCTCACCTCGAGCCAGTGATTTGTATTCCCGTCGTTGAAGTACACTGCATTGTTTTCGGTCTCGCCGAAACCCTTTGCTAGCACTAAGTCGAGATCGCCATCCCGATCCAGATCCCCAAACGAACTGGAAATGGACCACCCGGAATCCGTTACGATCGCATCGCCGGCGAAAGCACTGAAGTTGCCGCTGCCGTCATTCATATACAGTTTGTTCCGGTCCCCCGCTGTATTGAATGCTTGGGTGACATACAAATCGATATCCCCATCATTATCAACGTCGCCTGATGTTGTCGAGAACCAGTAGCCGGGATCATTTGGCACGATTCCGGAAACAACCCGGGTGAATGTTGTGTCACCGACATTAAGGTAAAGGAAGTTCGATTGATTCTGGTAGTTCGTCACGAATAAATCGAGATCGCGATCGTTATCGAAATCCGACCAGAGTGATCTTTCTGAAAACCCTACACCAATACCCGGATCGCTCCCTGTCACTTTCACAAAATTCCCGCCGCCCAAATTCTTGAAAAGCGAATTGTCTTGGAGGATGTTTGCTACGAAGAGATCAGGATCACCATCGCGATCGTAATCTCCCCAGGCCGCCCCATGGGCGCGCAGGCCATCGTTTACTATAGGACCGGTCAAGATCCGTGTAAACGCCCCTGCACCTTCATTTCGATAGAGAAGATTCTTGAAATCGCCGAACCCTACGCTCACAAAGAGGTCAACATCTCCGTCAATGTCATAGTCCGCCCACGAACAATAGTCCGTGTATGCAGGTGTGCTCACCAGCGGCCCTGTCAACTGTTTGGAGAAACTCCCGTTGCCGTTGTTCAGATATAGATAGTCGTTCTGATTTGACCACGTGGCGACGAAACAGTCCAGATCTCCATCATTGTCAATGTCTGCCCAGCTCGAACCGTCGCCTGCATACGAATCCGCGACAATCGGATCACCCTGGACTTTCGTGAAAATTGCCCCTCCATCGTTCCGATACAGAAACGCGGACGCGTTACCGCCCGTCTGATTTACGAAGAATACGTCCAAGTCTGAATCATTGTCGTAGTCGACAAGATTGACACTTCGACTATACCCGCCGTCGTTTACGATTTCACCAGTCGTCAACTTCGTAAAACTCAGTCCTGAAGCTTGTCCGCCGGAGAGAATGATCACTAACGCGACGATTGCGCTTAGAGATTTTTGAAAGTGCTGAGTCAATTGCATGCGTTCTGTCCTTTCTGGAGTTGTGAAGCTCGTTTCATCAGACTGATAACGCATTGACTTGACTTAAGTATACAGCGATGCAGTAAACGGTCAGATTTGACGGTCGAACGGAATTGCCCTGAATGCAAGTTTCGGATTAGTATGATTGTTCAGCAATCTCTAAACACTTTTGGCGAGCATACGTATACTCACCGAACCCAATTTTAAGGACTACGATCAAGTGTCTCTCACAGCCCGCAATATGATGCTATTGGCCGCCGCCTTCGTAACTTGGGCACTTCTTGGGAGTATTTTCTATGGGATTCAATGGTCTTCGACTCAAGAACCGCGTTGGGCTGAGTTGATTCTGGGCGGGCAAATTCGCTGGCTTTCTTGGATTGCTTACGCCGCCCTGATAATTCGCCTGTCGAGAAAGATCGAGAACTCGAAATTAGAGATAGCCCCTAAGATTTTATCCCACACCATAATGGCAATTGCTGTCGTTCTCGCTCAAGCCCTCTATCTGCGCCTTATCCGTCCTGTGCCTCCGATGCTCCTCTATGGAAGAACCTATGCTGAGGTCTTCAATCGCTTTAGGTTTACCGACTACTTGACTTATCAAGCGGTTTTCATCGATTTGGCCGTTTACTTGGCAATTGCCATCCCGACGACCTTGCTTGTACGTCAGACTCCGATTCGCACCGATTCGCCTAGCATTCCGGACACCGAAGCACCTAATCCTGATATCGCAACCATCTCCCAAGACAGCGTACCTACATTCCCGAATTCGATGCCGCTTGAGCAACTTCAGATTCGGCTCGCTGATAAGACGATTTTTCTGCCCGTGTCCGAAATTGAATGGGTCGAGTCTGCCGATTACTATGTAAACATCCGTGCTCGCGGCTCGAAGTTGCTCCACCGTGAATCCATTCAGAATTTGGAAGCCCAACTTCCGCAGGGCCAATTCCTCAGAGTCCACCGGCGCGCCTTGGTAAATTCCAGCATGATCAAGGAACTCGTGTCAATTGCGGAATCGAGGTGGGCTGTCCGAATGAAATCAGGCGACCTTGTAGAGGTCAGCCGTCGGCGCCGTCGACAAGTCGAGTCCGCACTTTCTTCACCGCGCTTATAATCTACTGTCACACACCCACAAAAAAACAGGAGCGGGCTGTTCGACCCGCTCCTGTTGAACGATGTATTAGTGAAGTAGGATTAAATTACTTCATCAACACCATTTTCTTGGTTTCGGTGAAGCTACCGGCGGTCAACTTATAGAAGTAGATACCGCTGGCGGTGTTCGCCGCATTCCAAGAAACGTCTACATGGCCTATGTTCGTTCCGTTATAGCTCTGAACCAGCTGACCATTTACGTTGTAAATGTCAAGCTTCCAGTCGGCAGAGACTGGCAGGTCGAATCCGATCTTGGTGAGCGGATTGAACGGGTTCGGGGTATTCTGAGACAGCGCAAATTCGGTCGGAAGCGCGGACTTCTCAACACGAACGTTCATGAGGTTGCCATAATAGTCGGCAACTTCAACACTGCTCAGCTCAGCTCCAGTGACAGTCAGAAGCTCATTCGCGCCGTATGAGATCGAGTTGGACATATCATCCAAACCGGACCATACGAGCATATGAAGCTTGCCATCTCTCTCGGCATAATCAACCTTCATCGAGGTGTTGCTCGTTACCGAGACAGCGCCTTGAATGTCGAAGGTCAAGTACATAGCGCCGATTGCATCGGAGCTATTTGTCGAAAGGGTGCCGTTCTGTACCGTGACTTCAGCAGTCGCGGAGAAGGCAGCAAGTTTCGCAAACGGAAGAGCGTCACCGACAACTACTCTCAGCAAGTAAACAAGGTCACCGACCGAAAGTATTGTTCCGTCTTGGTTGGCGTCCGAAGCAGCAATCTGGGCTTCGCGGAACTGCGGGTTCGGATCGAGAGCGGCCAGTCCATACAGGAAGTAGTTCGTGTACAGAACGGCGTCCGCGATTTCGTACGGAATTCCGTTAAGGTTCAGATCGCCAGGAGCGTCAATCGAGTCGGCGCAAACGATGTCAATTCCACCGTTAAAGAAGTTAACGACGGAATCAGGATGGTATTTGGCGCCTAATGTGACCATACAGTTCACATCAGGAAGGATACCCTGCCAACCACCATAGTACTGTTGACCAGTGATTTCACCAACGCCATCGAAACCATATACATGGTTAGCGATATAGAGGGTGTCACCAGTGATCGACGAGAAGGTGTTGTCGCCGCAGTCAAACCACCAGAACTGGATCGGAAGGTACTGGCATTCGTAGGTACGATCATTAGTTACAAGGAACTTCAGTTCGGCAAGCGCGCCAATAGCGTTCTCACCATAGCATGAAGGATGGTTTGCACCATTGTTCATGTCGGCTACAGCCACGATGCGAAGAAGACCGGACGGGCAGGAACCCGAGCAGTTTCCAACGGCGCCATGACGATAGGTGAAGTATTCAAAACCGCAATTGGTAAGAATACTACCCGGCGTAGCACTAATGAACGACAATGCGCTCGCATCGTACTTGATTAACAAGTCGTAACCGCCGAATCCTTCAGTGAAGTGATTCAAGCTGATCGATACGAACTCATAGTTACCCTGAAGCGTGTTGTGGGTCTTTTCGATCACAACTTCGAAGGTCGGGGCAACATGAATCGTAAAGTTGCAAGACACTGTCTGGCAACCGTCGGTTACGTCGATGGTGACATCATGGTCGCCAAGGTACGCATTGTTACCGAATTCGGTCGGCCAGCTCCAGGCACCCGTTGCCGGGTTAACGGTAAATGCACCAGCAGTAACCGGACCTGAGAAGCTGTTAAGCGAATAGGTCAGGGCCACCGGGCAGTTATCCAAATCAACAGCGGTCACATCGCCGTCAGCCGTCCATCCCCAGTATACGAACAATTCGGAACCCGGGGTCGGGCATTCGGTGAATGACGGAGCATCGGTAACCAGCGAAACTTCAAATTGACAGTTCGCGCTGCCGCCGTACTCGTCCGTGACCTTTACAGTGATTTCATAGAGACCGCAAACGCCGGCGACTGCCGGAGGATCCCATACAAAATTACCTGTATTGTCGATTGATCCTGGACCGGAAACAATTGACCAGCTCTGATCTGGATTCGGATTGCAATTGAGGTCCGGGTCAGTGAAGTTAAAGTCATATTGAACGACGGCACAGGCATTAAATACCAATGCGCCTGGAGGACAATTCGAAACCGTCGGAGGTGTGTTGTACACACGATAGGTTCCAGCATTGCTCGTCAGGGTGGCAAGCGTCGCATCAGTCTTTACAAACTGAGTCGAAGCAATAACCGGGTCGATATCGACAACCCAATCGCCGCCATCTTCTACAACAAATAAACCGGTATCACAGGAAGTGGTTACCGTAAACGTGAAATCATATGAACCCGCCGGCATAATGATCGGCGTGGCGCAGCCAAAACCGTAGATTCTGGTCGAATCTTCGCTGCTGCCGTTTACCTTGGAGGTATTAGCAACGGCGCCGGCTACTGCAGCCACGTTCACAGACGTGATGGTACCGAAAGCGTTGGTAACCGTCGAACGTACATTTGACATAAGGTCAAAAGCAGCGATCGGCTCGGTCGCAACGACACGCGCGGTAATCACGTTGCCAGTGGTATTATACGGAAAACTACCCGGTTGGTAGGTCACCGTTACTGCCGCGTAAATCGAGCTAAACGAGAACAGAAGCATTAATGTCAGTAGCAAATAAAAGAACGAACAGTTTCTTTGCTTCATTCTATGCTCCTTATTGCTCCACAAAAAAGTGTTTCAAAGGTTCGAAGTGCTCTCCGAGGATTTATCTGTTCCACCCTCGCTTACGATCTCGGAAAGATCTTCATGATAATCTCATTTCGTCACCGCCCATGTGGGAGGACAAAACGAAGAAAAAGTCAGTAGATATATAATTTTACGGTGGGCTGATGGATAGCGTGACCTAATAAAAGGATGCTAAATCCAAACTTGGTTACAGTTGAGATTAAGAGAGACTATGACTAATTGTGTACGATAAATGACCCTAGACGCACACAAGGTAACGCATAGCTCAAAAATGTCAACCACTTTTTGACAAATGTCCCGAAATTTCCTGATCTTGTCATCCACAACTGCACCACTCTCCTTACACAATACCACAATACCATCTAGTTGTGGCCAGCAACCGTTCCGACCTTTCGCCGAATCTAAGCTACCGGATCGAAGGTCTATTCCCTACTCGCACTTCACCTGTGATATTGAGAAAGCTGTTTTCCGTTCACAAAACATGGGTAACACATATTAATGCGCATATTCGCATATGCCTATTTATGATATCTCTATCCGACGCCCACAAAAAAGCCCCGCTGCCTTTCGGCAGCAGGGCTGATTCTCGACAATCCAATTGCTTACATCTGCGTCGAACAATAGACGTCAAAACGAAGCTTAACTTTGTCGTCCATACGAAGAAGAGCTTCCTGCGGAATCTCGATTCCGAACGAAGACAACCGGAAATTAATCGCCCCGTTCAAATGGAGCAGATCCCCAGGCAGACGACCCAGAGTAACATCATTAGCGGCAAGGTAGCGGATTGATACATCCACACCGACCGTGTCGATAATCGAACCGATGGTCAGAACCCCGCGACCGGTAGCTGGAACAGCCTTTTCGTTCTCCAGCGCATAATTTCGGCTGACCGTGAAATCCAGTAACCGGAAGTTGGCCGTGCTTGCGCCCTTCCAATCGATAAACCGCGAAGAAAAGACTTCCATATCATAACTCGAATTGCCGGTCGACAACGTGCCAAGTTGCACATTTAATTCTAACGAAGCGCCATCCTGTATCGAATCAAGCCGAATGTCCGCAGAAATGTCGAACGAGGATGTCTTCGCTAAGGTAGACTGCAATTGAGCGTTATTCTCCATCACGACGAAATTTCGGTTATTGTCGCCATTACCGCGAAACATCTTGCGCATTCCCGTTTGCGATACGGCAGCCGCCGCAACCATGACGATTAATGCAACTACCGCGATCAGGGTGATATTCCTTTTCATTACTCTATCTCCTCCAAAACCTAATGTTCAAGTCAGCGCCGAATATAGTCGATGTGATTAGGACGAAGCAAGCGATAAACTGCCGAAAACTTTCTTAGGTTCATTTTGCCGCGCCTGCACTCACACCATCACCCAAGAAGATCCCAATCGGATATACCATGTCGCCCATATTGTTTTTATGCACATATGTCGATTTCTGTATTTAATGGTGGAATTCCCGCTCCAGCGGCAGAAGGGCTGCACCCAACATCCCTGCGTCATTGCCCAACTTGGCAGGCACTATCCTCACCCGGGCTACCGAGGCTTTCGACGCATACTTCCTCAAGCACTTGCGAATCGTCCCAAAGTAGATCGCTCCACCTGCTGCAACTCCCCCGCCGATGACGACAATCTCGGGATTCAGTATTTCTAGTGCCGAGCCGATTCCGATCGCCAGATACTCTGCCGAAGTCTTGATCGCAGCGATTGCTTCCTTGTCGCCTTTTTTGGCCAGCTCGAAAATGAACTTGCTTCCGCTCCCTGCCGGAACTTCGCGGCCATAGTACTTGGCGAACGAAGCGGCGTTGACATACATTTCCAGACAACCGCGCTTTCCGCATTGGCAAGGGACTCCATCGAAGTTGATGATACTGTGCCCCATCTCAGCCCCGGCATACCAAGCGCCGCGCCATATCGAGTTGTTGAGAATTATTCCGGAACCGAGCCCCGTGCCAACCGTGATATAAAGTCCTGATGCTTTGCCCTTTCCTGCTCCGAATCGGTGCTCCGCCAATGCCATGACATTGGCATCATTGTCAACGCAGACCTCAAGGCCGCTTGCCTTCTCAAGACTCCTTTTGATATCCGTCCCACGCCAACCAACGACGTTGGGAGAACCACCGACTACCTTGCCCTTTTGAATATCAACTATCCCGGGACTGCCGACACCGATCGTGAAGACTTCCGCCTTGTGTTCTACCGCGAATGATTCGAGTTCCGAAGCAATCATTCCAAACTGCTTCAAGATTGCCGCGCGGCTTGAGCCGGTTGGTGTCGAATTGGTGTAGACGATCTTGGCGTGACGATCGACCAAACCGTACTTGATGTTTGTGCCCCCGAGATCAATGCCTGCGAAAAGTTGCTTTGCCATGATCATAAACTAACCGGCAGCAACTCAGATTCAACTAAAACCGGGAATGAACTGGGGATGTTATTCTTGGAACGGTTGGTCGTCGGAAAATTGTGGTCGATAGTGGTCCGGCGATTCCAATTCCTGTACCCACCCGCGATAGAAACCGAGTGAGTGGAATTCAGCGATCACCTCTTCGTATTCCTCCGCCGTCACTTTCCTACCCAATTTGGGATGGTCTGCAACTGCTGGCGTCGGCCAATATTGTGACATCAGCGAGATGTGCACCCCGACAGATAACTCCTCGGCAATGAACCGCAACACGCCCTTGGAATTCTCGACTTCGCCCGGAAGAACCAAATGCCTGATTATTAGTCCCGACTCAACAACACCGTCGTCATCCAGCCACAAGTTGCTTCCCTTTTGCCGGAACATCTCCTTAAGTGACAGCTTAGCTACTTCGGGATAATGCGGTGCCTGCGAGTATCTTCGGGCTAACAGATCATCAGAGTACTTGAAGTCAGGAAGATACACTGCGACTCGCCCCTCCAAGTCTCGAATCGTCTCAAATCGATCGTATCCGCCGTTGTTGAAAACGAATCTCAACCCTGGCCTGACCTCGTTCAAGACATTCATCAGTACCTTCATCTGCGGGATGAAATGCGAAGGCGACACGAAGCCTACCAGCTTGATACCTTGGTCCAGCACCGCCTCAATGCTCTGAAGTATTACTTCAACTGATCTCGATTCCTGCGCCACAGTCTCGCGATTACGTGAGATTTCATAATTCTGACAGTAAACGCATTGCATGTTACAGTGATTGAAGAAGATGTTGCAGATACCGTTCTTTCCAGAGATCACCGGCTCCTCGCCTCGATGTGGAAAAACCGAAGCTACCGAAAATCCGACCCCGCTTTGACAAAACCCTAGCTTGGAGCCGGCGCGATCAGCATGACACTCATGCGGACAGATCGAGCAGCCGCGCAGTTCTTCAAGCGGCTCCAAAAGCCGCTTCCAGTCGAGATGGGAGTACGGGGAGGACATTGTATCTCGGTCGTTCCCCGCTCAGAAGGGGTTACTTGTTGTAGACTTCTACAGCACGAACTAGCGCCTGCAGAGCTTGGCGCAAGTCGGCTTCCTTGAGCACGTAGGCAATTCGTACTTCCTGCTTCCCTTTATCGGTCGAAGCATAGAACCCATCACCCGGAGCAACCATCACTGTCGAACCGTTGTGGGAGAAATCCGTCAGTAGCCACTGCGCGAATTTATCGGCGTTATCGACAGGCAGTTTCGGCATAATATAGAATGCACCCGCCGGTTTGGTGAATACCGCACCCGGAATCTTGGCGAGCTCTTCGCAGACAATGTCGCGCCGAGTTTGGTATTCCGAAATCATGGTATCCAAGAACTTGTCAATAACCTGATAACCCGCTATCGCGCCCATCTGCTCTATTGTCGGGGGACACAGCCTTGCTTGCCCCAATTTCAACGCGCTCGCAATGATATCAGTGTTCTTACTTATTAGACAGCCGATCCTCGCCCCGCAGGCCGAAAACCGCTTTGAAATCGAATCAAGGCAGATCGCCCGGTCGGCAATTTCGGGAAAGCTGAGAATGCTGGTGTGTATCCGACCGTCGTAGGTAAACTCGCGATAAACTTCATCGGCCAGCACCCACAAATTCCGCTCAACAGCCAATTCCGTTAACATCTTCAAATCATCGCGGCTGAATATCGCACCGGTCGGATTATTCGGTGAGCAATACATGATGGCACGTGTCCGCGGTGTAATCCGTTTCTCGAACTCTTCCCGCGTCGGCATTGAAAAACCATCTTCAATGTTGGTCGGCACCGGAACAAGCTTCATCGCTGCCATCGTCGCAAAGCCGTTATAGTTGGTGTAGAACGGCTCCGGCACAAGGATTTCATCGCCGGCATCGCCAATCGCCATCAAAGCAAATAGAATCGCTTCCGACCCGCCCGTCGTTACGACGATATCATCTACATTGACACTGATATCAAACCTGTGGAAGTATTTGCGAATCTCTTCGCGCAGAGCCAACAGCCCCTGCGAAGGTCCATAGGCCAGCACTTTTTCATCAAAATTACGCACCGCCTTCATGATCTCATCAGGCGTGACAATGTCCGGTTGGCCGATGTTTAGATGATAAACCTTCGTTCCGCGCTTCTTTGCCGCATCAGCAAGTGGCACCAATCTGCGAATTGGCGATGCTTGCATTTCCATGGCGCGTTGCGAAAGCTCCGCAATTCGTGCCGCCTTATTGACCATCTGTGTGCTCATTGTATGCCATTCCCGGATGATTCATTGTGTTTTCTTGCCCATCCATAAAGAATTGTAACTGTCAAGCTCCAGAGTGTCAATCGAATTCTCTCTGCTCATTCAGAAGGGCTTGACACTGCCGCAATCATAGTACATACTCCGACAACACACTTAACACGATTACAGAAGATGGCAGATACAACCGAAGTCGTTCAAATTTTCAGAGCTCTTTCCGACGAAACGCGCGTTAAGATAATCCTCATGCTGAATACTCGCGCCCGTTCGGTCGGTGAGATAGTCGATCTCTTCAGTGTTTCCCAGCCGACGATTTCGCGCCACTTGCTTGTCTTGAAGCAAAGCGGTTTGGTGGTTTGCAAGCGCCGCGGACAGCAAGTGATTTACGCTATCAATGAAGATGGCTTTCGCGACGACCTGCTTGGTTTCTTGAGAAGTATCGAATGTGTTAAGCCGATGATCGGCCCTGCCCCCGCCAAGAAGAAATAGCCCGCTCTTGCTCTGCTAAGCCTCGGTAATCACCGTATCGTCGTGCTCATATGGCGGCACGCACATACATAAGAACACCAAATCTGCATCTCCGCGATTCCAAATCTTATGCTTCTCGCCCGGAAGAAGAGCTATAGCATCTCCCATGTGCACCGTAAATGACTCCCCTTCGACTTGCATTTCACCGACACCACTTATGATGTAGTAGATTTCTTCCGAGGTCGCATGGAAATGCTCCTCCGTCGCTCCGCCAGCCGGAACAACGGCTTCCGCCAGTGATTGCATCTTCAGAATTGAATTTCGTGGAGCTAGAATCTCGCGAATTTTCGAAGTGTCCTTCGTTACAAATTGCGGACACTCATTTATGTTCACTTTGCGCTGTTTACTCGTCATTCGTTGATATTGTCGACTATGAGGTTCACCGCTGCCAGAATATCCGCCACAATGTGATGCGGTCCACCCCCGGAAGGCAACTGTTTCTCTTCAATTGAACCGTAACCGGTGCGTACGAGAATCCCCGTCGCTCCAATGTTGTGTGCCAACCCCATATCCAACATCCTATCTCCGACGACATACGAATTAGCCAAATCGATGTCGAAGGTCTCAAGAGCGCGATCAACCATTCCTCGTCCCGGCTTGCGACACGTACACCGCCCCGAGATCGTCGGCAAGTGCGGACAGAAATAAATCCCGTCAAACCTGATTCCTGCGATGGCAACCAATTCCTCGAGTCGCTCATTAACCCGACTCACCTGCGTTTCCGTCGCAATCCCGCGCGCAATTCCCGATTGGTTGCTCACGATGAAGACCCGAAATCCCCTCTTCTTCGCCATCTTCAATGCTTCGAGTGCCCCGGGAATCAGTTCTACCTGATCCGGACTTACGATATAGTCCTTCTCAACATTCACCGTTCCATCTCTATCGAAAAAAATCGCCCGCTCGCTCATTGTACATCAACATCCTTGCTGATCAATTCCTTGATCTGCTCTACTATTTTCCTCGCCTCCATTTTGGTGAAACAATATCTCTGCTCGCGATGACAGTGTCGTTTCCCATGCAAACTGCACGGCGAACAATATTCATTCACTGAATAGAATCCTGCCCTCGCTCCACGCGGTGCAAATCCGAGTATCGGATGCGTTGGCCCAAACAACGCGAGTGTCGGTTTCCCTAACGCTGCCGCAAGATGCGCAGAACCTGAGTCATTCGAAAGAACAAATCGCGCCCTTTCGAGCGCCGCTGCGGACAATCCGATGCTTTCTTCGCAAAGAACTCCAGCGCAGTTCTGGCCGAGCTTGGCTTTCAGTTCTTCCATTGACGCCTTCTCGTTCGGCGCCCCGACCAGAAGTGCCCTCAAACCATTTTCATCAGCTATCAACCTGGCGACTTGGTCCCATAGTTCACCGGGCGCTTGTTTCGTGTCATGTGCCGCGCCAGCAGCGATGACGAAGTAGTCCTCGGGGATGTTACCTGCCACTTTGAATTCAGCCCATTTCATTCGGAATTCTGCCCCAACAATGAGCCTCGGTAAATCAAGGTTCGTGCTTATCCCAAGCGACTCCAGCGCTCTACCATATCGTTCTATCGCATGGTTCGGTTTGGTATGCAACCACTTTATCCGTACACTCGCGAATCGCTTGAGCCACTCCTTGCGCGTCGAAACCCACTTTGCACCGAGCGACGAACGAATCTTCGCACTCCGAATGTTGTTGTGAAGGTCGATAGTCCGATCAAAACCAACTTTACGCAATTCAGAGACAAGTTTGGACTCTGTTGCTTCCGAATCCCAAAGGTGAACTCGATCAACGCCGTCAAACATCGACAGTAATTCACCAAATCGCGATTTAGTTAGGTAGTGTATCTGAGAATCCGGGAAGGCCTTGCGCAGTTGTCGAACTATCGGCTCCGTTAGTACAATGTCGCCTAAGGAGCCAAAACGGATGATCAGGATATGCCGCATTTACAGGAATATTATAGTCAATACCCCGACAATTGCGCAGTAGAATCCAAACATATAGAACTTGCTGCCTGCCAGCGATTTCAGCAGCCAGTAAATTGCCAAAAGTCCGACTATAAACGAGACTGCGATTCCCACCCCGAAACTTGCCAAGTCAGTTACGACTGTGGGTTCCTTCAAAAGATCGACAGCCTTTAACAACACCGCTCCACCAACTGCCGGCAACGACAACAGAAATGAGAATCTCGCGGCTTGTGCCGGTTCAATCCCCTGATAAAGCGCAGCCGAGATTGTTGAACCTGATCGCGAAATACCGGGCAACAGAGCACACGCTTGAGCAATCCCCACGACAAACGAATTGGTCATCTTTATTGGCTGGCGCTTCCTCTTTATGAAATGTGTCGAGATCAGCACCGCTGCCGTCACCAAAAGTAGGTAACCGCCAAGTGTTGTCGAATCGAATTGCATTTCAATCCAATCCTTGAACAATAACCCCGCAATCGCCGCTGGAATCGACCCGATTATGATGTACAGCCCCAGTCGGAAACTCGTTTCATTCGCCTGTCGCTTGTGCCCGAAAATATACCCAAAGAATGATGACAACAACTTGATGACATCTTTTCGATAATAGATTAGCACCGAAAGCAGTGTACCTATATGCAAAGCGACTTCAAGAAAAATGCTCGGCTCATCAATGCCGAGCAATTTCTGCCCAATAATCAGATGTGTTTTGGAAGAAACCGGCAGGAACTCGGTGGCGCCTTGCACAGCTCCAAGGATGATGGCGTCTATCATATTCATTCGTTAGTTGTCTGGTCTACCACATGAAAAACGTAATGCCGCCGAGAAATCCGACTTCATCATCAATCTGGACTTCACCGGTCAAACTGATCTTGCTGGAGATCGGAAACACCGAACCCAAATTCACTCCGATATTGAAATCCGATTCATCACTCGATACTGTCGCTTGTGAGTTAAGCAACTTCGACAGTCTCGAAGTCGTTCCCGGAACACCCAATTCAACTACCTCGGTCTCAGCACTGTAATTATCGGAACGAACATTTAATCGTCCGTAAGGCGTAAACGCAAACCCGTTTTCGAGTTTAACCGGCTTACTCACGATGTAATTCAATCCAATCGTCCACGTCGAAGCATCGACATTTCCGTAGCCCATCGAGAAGTACTCAAACACCGCTCCAGCAGCCATATCAAACGAATATCCCAACTTAGACTGCATAAATTGATACTGTACATCCGCGTTCAATAACAGCGATGCGTCGTCGTTAGCCTCATGGTCAAGCAAAGCCAACGATCCAGAAATATCCACTTGTGAAGCTATCCCGTAGCGTACGGTCCCGAATATGTGTTTTACATTGTCAAAGATGCCGATACCGGTCGTCAGATTAAGACTTCCCCATCCTGACGTCTCGGCGCTGCGCATTTGACCGATCATCAATGCTTGCGAAGGAGCCGCGCTGAGTAGCACAACGGCGAAGATGGCGGCTATCATCTTTCTCATGGTCAGATTCCTTTCAACAGATTCACAAAACACCTGCCTGCAAACATACAGGCGCCAACCCGAATTCTTGTCTCCAATATACTCTCGGTATGCTCGCAAAGTTTACTACACGAGCATAAAACTTTGTGAAGTCTTGTCAACGACTTCAATTCATTCCATATCGGGTCGGGTCGAACGGGGATTGAATTTCATGCGCAGCGCATTGCCTACAAAGCCAAAACGCTCTCGCAGTCGATTCTCCAAATAGCGGATATATGTGATATCGATTTGCTCCGGATAATTGGCAAAAAACACAAATGTCGGCGGCGAAATCTCAGTCTGTGTCACATAATAGAACTTTATGTGAACTCCGCGATGCGCAGGTGGATGTCTTTCTTCCACGGCGGCCTCAAGGAAATTGTTCAACTCCGCTGTCGGAATCCGCTTCTGCCGATCATTATATACTTCGATTACCTTATCAAGCACTTTCGTGACTCGTTGCCCGGTCAATGCCGAAACAAAGACCAACGGGATATAACTCATCGTTCGTGCCTTCTCGTGGAAGGTGCGGGTAAAATGATCGACCGTATAGGTATCCTTCTCGACCAAATCCCATTTATTGACAACGATCACTATCGCCTTGCGTGCTTCTTCAGCCTGCTCGATTATCTTGATATCCTGGCCAGTGATTCCATTCGGTGCTTCAACCAATACCAGCGCCACATCTGCCCTCTGAAGCGTACGTATTGACCGCAGCGCGGTATACATCTCCAGATTATCCTTGACTCTCGCTTGTCGGCGCAGTCCGGCGGTGTCGATCATGACAAAATCCTGCCCGCTGTACTCAAGAAACGTATCAACCGAATCGCGCGTAGTCCCCGCGATATCGGTCACGATGAGCCGAGCATCTCCGAGCATCTTATTCACGAGCGACGACTTGCCGACATTGGGCCGCCCGATTACCGCCACACGAATCGCGTCGGGTCGAAACTCTTTCTCCTCGCTGACATCGGGCAATCTCGCCACAATCTCGTCAAGGACATTGCCCACATTAAATCCATCGGTCGAAGAAACGGGAA
This sequence comes from bacterium, assembly GCA_016708315.1. Lineage (NCBI taxonomy): Bacteria > bacterium. The sequence continues at coordinate 238,446 of JADJGC010000003.1, read as the reverse complement.
ACGGCTCGCCCAATCCCAATGAGTAGAATGCATTCGCTTCCAATTGAAGCGTCTCATTGTCTGATTTGTTGGCTATCAGCAAAGTCGGCTGCTTCATCTTCAGCAACATCTTCGCAATCTCTTTGTCGATTTCCATTGGGCCTACCTTGCTGTCCACCATGAACAACACAAGATCGGCCTCCTGAATAGCAATCTCAGCCTGTTCGCGTACTCGTTGATCAAAAAGTTCGTGCGAACGCGGTAAGAAACCGCCGGTGTCCACGGCGACAAAGAATCTGCCGGTCCACTCCATTGTTCGATAGAGCCGGTCTCTTGTTACACCAGGCTGATCATCCGTGATGGCTAGACGATCTTTTATGATGCGATTGAAGAATGTCGATTTGCCGACATTCGGACGTCCGATAATTGCGACTACTGGTAGCGCCATAACTCAATTCGTTAAAGACATAGAAAATAGCGGGTGAAGGGAGTTGAACCCTCGACATTCAGCTTGGGAAGCTGACGTTCTACCGCTGAACTACACCCGCAGCGAATAAAGCAAAACCTACGCCCAATATCGCCCCATTGCAAGGGATTTCTTGGTCGTGGCCGCATACGCAACTCTCAAGCCGTCTTAAATCGCAACGGAATCAGTAGATAGGAGGTTAAATGAACTGTTAAGTGGGACTAAACTTTGACTGCCACTGCAGGCTGTTCTTGGACCTGTTGACCTTCGGGAGATTCGCTTTCCTGCGGTTGTTCGCGCTTGCGTTTCTTCTTTTCCTCTTCAAGAACACGCTCATAATTGCCGTCTAAAGGCACCTTAATAATTGTGTCGCCCGCTTTTTCGAACACGATCGGACCCTTTTCGTCATCCATCAGCTCTTTGTAGATGCCGCCAAAATGCAGAACGCTACCCGCGTAAGCCTTGCCCTCAACAACAATTCGCGCTTCAGTCATCAACTGAAGTTTCGCGCGTAGTTGCTCCTGCTCTTGTTTCAGCTCGCCAATGAGATTCGGCATATCCTTGATAAACACCTTGAACTGATCCAGCGCTTCTTTCTTGTCCGCTGGAAGCTTACCATTCATCTCAAGCTTGTACAGGAATACCATCGCATCTTTGATCCGTTTCTCATCCGCGTGAAGTCGCTCAAGTTCATGACCAACTTCGCGGAGGCGGTCTACAGTCTTCATATCATATGCGACATGAATATGCGTCGGCACCGATGCTTCATTGCCGATCTGAACAGCGCGAACCAGATTCTTTGCGGCAACACTTCCGCCGATGATACTTCCCGGTTTGCCCTGCACATATACCGCATCATCGGCATATATGTCAGCGTTGAGCGCCTCGCCGCCGATCATCACACTGCCGCCGGCACGAATCTTCTGATTTTCCACATACTTGGCCGTGACATCCGCACCTGCGATTAGTTTGCCTTTTCCTGCTCCGAAATAACCGCCGTGGATCATAACACTGCCGCCAGCTTGTACTATAGCGTCAGCGACGTTTCCACTCACTTCAATATTGTGACCTGCGATCACAGTGAAGTCCGAGGAGATGTCCTTGCCGATTTTCAAAGAGCCCACGCAGTCGATATTGCCGGTCTTAGTATCTACCGAAGCTGGAATATTCTCATTAGGGTGAATTGCCACAGTATTGAACTTGTAGGCAATCGTTCCGTCGATGGTTGCAGACAACTCAAGTCCATCACTGCTGATTTCGGTGTTTGTGCCTTTGCCCAGTTGGCGATCACGTCCTGGCTTGGCCGCAACCGGAGTCCCAAAGACCGATTTTCCCGGCGTCCCTGCAGTTGCCGGTGTCTTTCTTGCTAAGATTTGCCCTGCACGTGCATTCTGTATGAAATGGAGATTCTTGTAGTCAATTCTTCCGCGGTCATCAACGCTCGGCTCTGCCGAAGACTGTACCTCAAACAGTAACTCAATTGTCGCATCATTACCGGCCTGCACTGGAATTCCCTGTGCGATGACCGTCGGCTCAGTATTCTCGGTATTGCTCAGAGCATTGGTAATGGAATCTTCGTTAACTCCGAAAACGACATCATTCTCTTTCAGCAATTGCTTGATTTTGTCTAGATCAGGAGTTGCCTCTTCAAGCTCAGCCGCCACAATCTGAAGGTTCGCCACGGTACCTTCATTCGTGACAGTTAACAAAATCCCTTTCGGTGTCTTGAGATGCTTGATATCGCTGGCCACTGTTGCTCCTATTAAGGACTCTGCTTTGGTGCCTGGCTGCGCCCTGCTTGACTGCGCCAGTATGCACGTTCCATTACGACGGTTACTTCATAGTGCTTGAAGGGTTTGGTGATATACTCGTCTGCTCCGTAAATAAGCGCGTCCTTAATCGTGTAAGAATCCGCGTAAGCTGTCATCATTATGACTGCAATGTGGGGATAATTTGCCTTGATCTCTTTAAGCAATTCGAATCCGTTCATGTCCGGCATCTTCACGTCAGAAAGCACAAGATCAATCGGCTGCTCTGCCAGTATCTCACGAGCGCCGAAACCGCCGCTTGCAGTAATGACTTTGTAGCCCGCCTTCTCCAAAATCTTCGTCATGAGACTTCTCATGACTTCTTCATCATCTACAACCAGAACTTTTATCGGATCGAAGTCTTCCATTATGGTACTCTCCCTATACTGACATCTTTATAACTTATCGGCAGGTTAAGAAACCTATCCACTATTCCGAGGTACTTTTGGTCGCATTTCGTTGAGTTGGTAGAATCGAAGTTCCCGCCGATATTGTCGCGACGATCTTGGCGCCGGTCATTTCATGAGCCGAAGGTGCGAACTTGAGCGCACATCGCCCTAACTCGTCGACAACGCTTTCTTTCTTATCCAATACCAACACCCGGCATCCACACTGTTCCAGAGCGGAACATACATGCTTGATAACTTTGCTATCTCCGCGACCTGATAGAAACACCACCGTCATTTCTGAGCCCAAAAGCCGGGCCAACGCACTCAGCATATTGGATGCTTGGCTATGCCCGTCTTTCGACGCGGAGACAAGCTTCAACAGACTCCGGTCGGAATCCGGCATATATGATTGCCCTGACTCGACAAAATAGACAGATCCCGCCTTTAGCTCTTCCCCATCATGAATCTTGGAGATTCGCAATTCAGTCGTGTGCCGAAGCGCAGCTGTTGCGGATTCCGCCAGCACCTGACCTGCAGGTTGGATCACCAATATTGGCGTACCAAAATCTCGAGGCAGTTCCGAAAGAATATTGTGCAGAGCAACCGGTCCGCCGATGTCAGTCAAAATGGTGATTAGTCGCACTGAATCCCACGTCCTTTCCTATTGTCATCCCTCACGATTAACTCGTTGCCCCTTCTTGATTGCCACAACTGTCTGGATGATGTTTTCAGCAGCGCGCTGTATCTTTTCGAGATTCTGATCCAACTCGCGTTTCATGAATTCCCGCTCTTCGTCGTTGAGATCTTCGCCTCGGGCTCGCTTTAGCACAATCTCTGCCGCCTCTTGAGTCTCTGTTGTCGTATCAATCAATTGCCGGAAACTCCCGCCGACTGCCTGAAAAGCATTATCTGTCAGTCGAAGTCTTGCATTGGCAATGGTGAGATTCAAATTGACCAGCTTGATCTCGTCAACCAACAGAGTGACGTGCTCTATTAGTTGCGAGAAACTGACGGCCGACTCGGTCTTATTCATCCAGAAGTTTTCCAATCTTGGTCTTGAGTTCGCCGAAATCGCTGTTCTTAACAAGATATTCGTTCGCCAGCCAGCTCTTGAAATCTGACTTGTAGGTACTGAAAGCCGAATTGAGAATTACCGGCACTTCCGGGCGGCTCCGTTTGATCTCTTCGAGCAGGTCCAGACCGTTTTCCTTCTCCATCTTGATGTCCCAAACCACCAGATCGATCGGGAAAGATCCCATTAGTTCCCTTGCTTCCTTGATTGTGCGAGCGGCCCAGACCTGATATCCCTCATCCGTCAATACCTGCTCGTATAACTTGAGAAGATTGATTTCGTCATCGACGCACATTACTGTCTTAGACATGAAGTACCTCCAGTACCGGATAGGCGATAAAGACACAAGCGTGCCCATCGTCGCCGATCTCAATTCCCGGCTCGCCGCCGTTATATCGAATCGTTTCAAAAGCCAAAGTCATTCGCAGTGACGACCCCTGCAATTCCGAGTCAAATGCCTCCGAGAGAGCGTTGCGAGTCTCTTCCTCTTCACACTTCTCGCACTCAATCCATATTACCAATCGGTGTCTGCTTTCCACTGCGTCGGGTCGAATACTCAGGCGTGCCGATGCAGGTAGCGCCGAATCGATGTGCTCGAGAATGTCGTAAAGCGACTGGACCGCCTGATCCTTGTTCACACAGACAAAGTGTCGCGAATCCGAAACTTGGGCCAGGCTCAATGCTCGCGATTCATGTTGACGGACAAAGACCTCAACTGCGATTCGACCTATCTCGTTCAAATCCACCGTCTCTTTCTCCAATGCGAATGATTTGGAGAAATTGAGGACTTCAGTCATCGCATTTTCAAGTCGTGCTGTTTCCTCAACGATGATTTGAGCGTGCTCACTTAGTTTATCGGCAGGATCAAGCTTGCTTTTTAGCAGTGCGGCAAATCCACCAATGATTGTCAGCGGGTTTCGTAGTTCGTGCGATATTTTGTGCGAAATCTCTGATGCCAGCGAAATTCGTTCGATTGCGTTAATCTGCTGTTGCACCCGTTCAATCGTCTTCTGTGCTTCTTCCAGCGAATGAGCCTTACGCTCAACTTCCTCAAAGAGCTGGGCATGCTCGATTGCTGTCGATGCGTGTGAGGCAAACACTTGAAGCAACCTTACCGCGCTGTCCTCAATTGGTCTTCCTGTGATCAAATTGTCTGCGACAATCACACCGATGCTTTGCCCTTTTGACAGTACCGGCACAATCGAACACCACGAAATATGTAGCCGCCTTAATGCCCCTGATTCGCTTGCCTCTCGAAATCGCTTTTCGCTGTCAATATTGATCCAATGGCCGGTCTCAATGACCTCATTAATCAGTGGTTCATTGGCAGGATCAAACTTCATCGATCTGACAATGTGATTTACCTCGATGTCGTATTGGTCGACATTGCTGAGATAGCACTGCAATACATCGGAAAGCGACCTGTGGCCCGCATTCATACCTGCCCAGATTCGTCCCGCCTCATCCGGAGTCGAGGGACCAATCGCCATCTTTCCTGCCATGAGATTGCTTTTCTGATCGCGTAGGAACAAGAACGCCCGATTAAACCCGAGCCCTTCCTTACAGGTTGCAGCGGCAAGAATGATTCGCAGAATCTCTTCAGAACGCATCGTCGAATGAAGCGCGCGGGAGATCTCCTCGATAATTTTCAGCTCTCGCAAATGTCGTTCTACTTTAGCGGTCGCCTCGCTGGATTCAGTCAGATCATAAATAATGCCGGTCACTTCCTCGACTCGAGACCGTGACAACGACATTGACAAATAGTAGATGCGTCCGCGACGGTTCGTAAAAGTAAAAGGCTCGATCTGCGTTACATTGCACCCCGCGAAGATCTCCTGCCAATGCCGCTTCAAGTTGGTGTCAAACAGCGATTCCAGATCTTCAAGTTTCGTGCACAGGTCGTGGGAGTAATGTTCCGGGTCAATTAGCCGGTGAAAAGCCGGATTGGTGTAAACGATTTGCCCCTTTGCGTCCCCGGCAAATGCCGCCAGGGGGAGATTGTCGAACACCAGATGCGAAGGCTCAAGTACGGCGCTTCGAATTGTGTCCGACAGTTGCTCCTCCATATCAACTATCTTTGCCGCGCCAACTCGCCAATAACTTCCGTCAATTTGTCGGCTGCTTCTTGTTCAAGCTTGTCGAATATCTCCTTGCGTTCAGCGTAGGACAGGTACAGGCTCGGATCAGCGTCGGTGTAATCGAGATACTGCATTGATGAAGGCCCGTGTTCCTTCACTTTTAGCTTCTCGCTCACCATGAGTCGGCCGCGCTGGCAATCGACGATTCGATATTCGATATCCATATATGCGGTCACTCGTCGCTGTTTGGCAAAGAACGGTAAGGTGAATCCCTTCTCGATACGCATTTCTTCGCGCCTGACATCGCACCACAAGACATATCGATGTTCGCCGGCAACACCATGGTCTATTGCCTGCTGTTTGTTGAACAAGCCGTTGCTTGCTCTCTTCAATTCATCGGAGTCTTCTGGCTCGGCAAGCTCCACGCCACTTTGCTCTGCCATTAACGTATTCAGACGCTTGGCAAAACTTTGGTCGGGCCAACTCGATTCAGCAGTATTGACAACCACGATAACCGACTTCTCAGCCTGTGCAAAACAAACCGCCGAAGTTGCCAGGATCGCTAAACTGAACAGCAGCGCTATGAATCGACTATTCTTCATCCGGGGTCTGCTCCATGCGCTCTTGCACCTTGCGGGCAAAGATGTACTTGAGCAAGAACCGCTTTACCTTATTGTCAAAGCTCGAAATCACGCTGCCGATGTTGGCGTTGCCGAACACTGAGTTCAGCTCTGTCTCGGAACAGAATTCGATTCCAACCAGATATCCGCCTTCACCATCGTCATCGATTCGCTTTACTTTGCCGGCGATTCCAGTAATCAGGTCGCTTCCGGCCAGTTCGAAGCTCATCGTTAGGTACGTGCCTTCAGTAATGTTCTGGTCGACCACCATCAGTACTCCGCCGCCGGAAAGATTCAGCATCGTGCCGTTGTGTTGGTTTTGCAGAGCTTCATCCAGCGGGCGATCGATGTTCAATACACCGTATGTTACCGGCGCCGCGATTTCCAACCGCACGAAACGGCGCTTGCGCTCTTTGTAGAGTTGTAGTGGCTGCTTGATGACGAAATTCTCGTCCTTTGTGTGTGACTCTTGTCTGCTCATTGTCTTCTCCTGTCTGATTAAATCAGCCCTCGTTTTTTGAGGGCTACTTGTTGTGCAAAAATGTAGTTTAGGATTGCTGTGCGTTGAATTTCTGTAAACGATTGAAATCGTTTCGGTACCCGCTGAAGCTGGCTGTTGGACAACAACATTTGCTGTTCCTCAAGCGTGAAAATCTCCACGCCATATCTGTACCAGCCTTCTTCCGCGACTTCGCTTCGGCGAACCACGCCGAGCACACTGATCTCGCGGCCCAATTCGGCGACTCGCATCTTCACGAAGAGCTTGGTGGAGATCTCCGTTTCGAATCGAGTGTGAAATAGCGCGCCATTGCCTGAAAGATTGAGGCACTGTGCCTCGAATTCCTTCAACTCCTGGTCCGGTATCTTGCCCGCGAGCAATTCGTCTGCTGGAATAAGAACCGCCGGTAGTTCAACTGCGATTCGATAGTAGCGCCGCCTCTGGTTGCGTTCGATTGTGCGTGGTTTCGGAATCAAGTAAGTATCGTGACCGTCAGGATTCTTGCCGATTATGTTCCCGCTGAATGTGTAAGCCGAATCCGGTTTGTAGAAGAATGCCGTAAAGTCGGCACCTTCGGTAAACAAAGCATCCCCCGAAATCAAATTCGGACGATTGATAACCAGGTGCTTATCGGTGACATCCTCCAAACGGGTACGGTACTTTCCCGTCTTCCCCCGCTCTTCAAACACCAGTTCCAGCTTGTCCCACAGTTCGAGCATTCCCCCGACTGTCACAACGTGTTCTCTCGTACGTTCCACGATCAATTGCCTTTGCTGGCCTCAAGGTTACTCTTGCCCTGCGCCACGGCGAGATCAATGATCTTGCGCGCCAGCGCAGTACGTGTTTGATCGCCGCGATTGTCGAAAACAAACTGCTGCCCGGCTTTGATCGTGTTGTTGAAGTAGAGCTTCGCTTCCGTATTGCGGCCAATACGGCGCGAAAGCTCGGCGATTAAGTACGTCGCCTGAATTTGCTGATTGCCCTGCTGGATCTCGTGACCATCTTCGAGAGCGCTCTTGTAGAATTCAATCGCGTACAACAGTGCTTCCTGCTCGCTTACCGGCGCATATTCCCAGCGTGACTTGACTTCGCGGATGAACTCTTCAAATGATGCGAACCCGCCGTATGCCACCGTGCCGCGTTCCGACTGCGGCGCTGAATCAAGGCGAAGCCGCGAGTTCTTCTCGACTGCACTCGCCATGTCGCCAATCGCGCTGTTGAGTGCCGCCTGAAGCTCACTGATGCGGGAAAGCTCCGACGTGAAGTTTTCTTTGACTGTCAGGAATTCCGAATTCGCCGAGGCAGCCTGGCCGTTCTTAGTGAAAGCTTCATCAACTAACTGTGAAATCGTGTTAACGTTGAGCGTAAAGAAGTCGCGCGCTTGCTTCAGCTTCGCGTAAGCCTTTTCTATATCGTAAGCGAAATGCGACGGATCATCCGGCGCGGCAACAGGCGCTTGCCCGTAATTTTCGCGGTAGAGCCAGGCGATTCGCAGATAGAATCTCCCCAGGTCCAGTTTGCGCGGATGTTCGAGCAATAGCTCGTCGTATATGCCCAAAAGGAATTTCGTGACTGCAGTTGCAAACGGGTTGAGCTGTGCATCGCGTGCCTGTCCCAACATCTTGAGCACAGAACCGTCAACTGCCAGCGCCTCAAGGTGACGCGATTGCATCGGCTTGAGTCGATAACTGCGGAATGCGCTGTCGTTCTTCCAGTCCTTGAATGCCTGATTGAACTCTCTCGTATAGAGACAATTTTCGCAGGTCGCCATGAAGAAGAGCAATGGATTGTATACTTCGTACTTCGGATTGCGCCATTGACGGCCAATCGGACAGAAATCCGTGTCGTGGTCTTCTTCTATGAAAGCGCCGACTTTGATGTTTTCGAATTCATTGATCGTTTTGCAGACCGGGCATTCAACCTTGGTCAGAAAAAACGGTGATTCCATGGCCATATGTGCCTACTTTCTCCTTAATCTTCCGCGTTTCTACTTCAGTTGACCCAGCAGTTCCAATTCCATGAACGAAATGCCGAGACTCTTTTCTATATCTTCTCGCCGACTCCCTTGCCGGTACATGCGTACGGCTTCGAGATACTTCTCCGCCCTGCTCGCTTTTCTGGCTGCTGGTGCCGGCTGCGGCGCCGGTGCGAAATTGCGCTGCGATTCGTACTGCGCTACCAAATCCGGCTTGCTGTTGCGTGGCATGACCGGACGATGATTTACCTGCGGTTCGTATACCTGCTCGCGCTGAGACTCGCGTGCCGTCATCGGCGTCGGTTGATCGGCTGCCTTCATCACGTACTGCGCGATGAGCGACCGGATTCTCTTTTCCCGCCGGTAAAAGAAGACTGCGACAAAACTCACGATTGCAATCGCGAAGGTGCTGTCCAATATCATTCGTGCCACATTCCATGTATCCATACTTGACTCCTATGTCAGCCGGTCACATCCAGACCGTTCTTCTTATCTTTGTCTGTGTCCTTCTCTTGCTTCTTTTCTTTGTGCTCTTGCTGCGCGTGCTGCTTGTCCCGATGAATGATCGCCTCATCGGTCTTTTCCGTTGGTTGAGCCTCGCGGTGCTTCTGCACTCGCTGCGCTTCGGCAATCTGGGCTGCCTGCCGCTGGTCCGTATCGGGTGCCGTCTTCTGAAGTTGGTTGACCCGCTCGGCTAACGGCGTTTTCGCCAGATTGTCAGCGAAGGCTATCGGCTTTACCACATCGCATCACCTGCCTACATTGCAAATTTCTCGCGAACCAAATTCCGCAGCTTCATAACTGCCTTCGTATGAATCTGCGAAACCCGCGATTCGGAAATCGTCATCACTTCGCCGATTTCCTTAAGTGTTAGTTCTTCGTAATAGTAAAGGGCTATCACCAGGCGTTCCTGTTCGGTCAGATTCGCGACCGCTACGCCGAGATAAGCCCGCAGTTCCATTTCTTCGATCTCGCCCAGCACCGAAAACTCCGCCGGTCCTTCAACGGTTTCAATGCGTGGAATCTGGCGATTGTCTTCTTCGCGATAGATCATCTCATCGAGCGACAGCAGTGTTGCTCCACTGACATCCGACAACGTGGCGCCGAACTCGTCGATTGTGACATTCATGTACTTTGCCAGCTCGCGATGCGACGGTTTGCGGCCCAGTCTGCCTTCCAGCTCATGATGTGCGCGGTCAAGCTCACGCGACTTTGCGCGCGTTGAACGCGGCACCCAATCCAGACTGCGCAATTCGTCAAGGATGGCTCCGCGAATTCGCGGCACAGCATAGGTTTCGAATTTGATTCCGCGTGTCGGATCAAAATTCGCAAATGCTTCGATCAGTCCGATGACGCCGGTATTCACCAAATCCGGCAGCTCCACAGTTTTCGGAAATCCCATCGCGAGGCGTCCCGCGACGTTTCGGACAAGCGGCAGATAATGCGACAGCAATTGTTGCCGGATCTCCGGGTTTCCCGTGCTGCGGTAGTCCTTCCATGCATCTGCAACGTTCATAAGCTCTTCACGCCTTTCCTGATTATATCGAAGTAGAAATCCATTTTTTTCGATCTTACGTTTAGTTATGAACCATCACTTGCGTATCGTCAAAGCCGACAACGCGTTTTAGCGCCATCGCCTCTCCCAACCGCACCCATAATGATGATCCGCGTCTTGCCTTCTCTATGTGTTGTTCACACAACGTCTTAACCATTCTGTCCAATTTTTTAACAGCCCCGTCGAGTTCCGCCGGAATCGTCGTAAGTGACTGGCTTTCCGAGCATTTCTGTATCAGCGGATTGTATTCGAGGTAGCCGAGCGCCAACATGCTTCTGGTGAGGAACTTCTCCACCAGCTCGCTGAACTTGGCGGCCGATTGATCGCCCTCTATTTCCGAGTCAGCTTTGTTGACAACAAATGCCGCCTGCCCCTTATCGGTGACTTCACTTGCCTGCTTAATCTGTATGTAGGAATCTGCAATCGCAGGGATATGCGGTGTGGTGACACTGATGCTCAGATCGCTCAAAGCAATCAGATTGAGAATCAGTGGATCAAGTGACGACGGTGTGTCGATAATGACGACGTCAAACAGCGTGTCAATCTGGAGGCAGTTCTCAAGCCCAGCCAACTCGCTGTTCTGCCCTGTCAGTTTGGAGCCGGCCTCTGTTCCAATGAGCCATAGACGTGGCCCGATCTTCACTGTTGCTTCTTCCAACGTTGCCGTACCAGCGAGGATAGACTCAAAGCCGCGCTTCACGATTGAATTGGTAAGTGTTGCCAAATCTCCCAAGCCGCAGTCGGCATCGATTAACAGCGTCCGGTAACCGGCGTCCGCCAACCGCGAAGCCAGCAGGATCGCGACTGTCGATTTTCCAACTCCGCCTTTTCCCGAACAAACTGTGGCACAGAATGCGCGACTGTTCGGACGCTTGCCGTTATTCGACACTCTCGCCTCCGATCAGCTTGTCAAGGCAGACTTCGACATTGAAGTCGTATATCACTGCGTTCGGTAACCGTGAATCACTCAAGCACAACAACGGCGGATAATCGCCGACAGCAAGATTCAGTACCGTGCCGCAACTATCTGTTGCGTCAAGCTGCGTCAATGCGACAGCGTCAATTCCTAACGGCCGGGCGAATTCGATGTAATGTCTGATATTCGTCCATCCGGTCGTAAGTGCCAGCACAAGGACTGTAAAGCGATTGTGGATATTCGAGAGTTCGCTTTCAAGCAACTCGCGGCCGCTGTGATCACCAAGCACTACTCCGGTAGTGTCGATCAAGTGATGAGAAATCGGTCGCGGTTTTGATTTGTGACCGTTCGTCTCCACTACCAGGTCAAGTATCTCAGTCAGATTTGTGATTTCTTCTTCTGCACCCGGACGGAAGTTGTCGAGTGTCTGCAGTGTCACCTTCTGCTTGCGATGGAACACGAACTCGGTAGCGAGCTTCGCCAGCATCGAACTCTTGCCGGAACCGCACGGCCCGACAAACACGATGTTCGAACTGTTTTCCGGCAATCCAATCGATTGCGGTGCGATTGCGGTCATGATCTTTGCCAGGCTCTCCCGACTCGTTGTCGATTGCCGCTGAAGCTGCCGGCAGATATCGAGTGCCAATTGCGATTCAACGTCATGACAGCGCATCGAAAGAAACAGTTGCTTGACTTCACCAGTCAGTAGTTCGGGAATCACAACATCCAGCAGTGCCGACTCAAGTCGTGCTGTGCCTGTTGCAGGCGTCCTTGGTGGAGTAACTGGCGAAGTCTCCGGCGCCATCGTTGCACTTGACACTTGCTTGGCGTCATAGTCGCGAGCCGCTGTAACACTGAAGAGTCTCGAACCGTTGTTCCGGACAACATCTGTCTTGAGAATCACGGCTTCTTTGCCGAATTCCCTGCGGACCAGATCAAGCGCGTCCTGAATCGTATTGGCTTGAAAATTCTTAATTAGCATCGTATATGCTCACTGCTTCCTTTGAGAAAACTTCAACTTGAGGGAGAATCTCCGAATAGGAGACTACCACGAGATTCGGAATGGCACCCTGCAGATATCGGTGTAGCGCCATCCGCACATTTGGACTGACCAACAATAGCGGCGTGTTGCCTTCGCGGCTCATCCGCTCGGAGGCTTTGGCAATTCTCTGCGTCAGCAGTTCGCCGTTCGCCGGTTGGATCACCAGCATTAGCCCTTGCTTCGTCGCCTGTACATTGTCAGATAAGAATTTTTCAGTGCGCGGTTCCAGCGTGAAGACACTCATCGTCCCGTCAGTCCCGGCATAGGTATGAGTAATCGTCCGGCGCAGTGCCATACGCACATACTCGGTCAATACATCCGCGTCCTTGGTTTGCTGCGAGTACTCCGCCAGTGATTCCAGAATTGTCACTATGTCGCGCATGCTGATTCGCTCTGAGAGGAGATTCTGCAGCACCTTTTCCAAGGTCGAAATCGGCACGATGTCGCCGACTACATCTTCCACTGCTGCCGGTGTATCTTTCTTGACGCGATCGACAAGATTCTTGACATCCTGACGCGTGAAGATTTCGGCTGCATGGATCTTGATCAATTCCGTAATGTGTGTCGCCATAACCGCGGCAGGCTCGACAACGGTGTAGCCCTTCATCTCAGCCAGTTCTTTGAAGTTCTGGATGATCCACTTTGCGCTCATTCCGAATGCTGGTTCTTTGGCGGCGAAGCCGTCGATATCGTCATCGAGATAGCCTGGGTTAATCGCCAGCAAGTGGTCGACCATCAATTCAAAACGGGCGATACTGTTGCCCTTTAGTTTCACTTCATAGAGATTCGGTTTCAGTTGGACATTGTCGCGGATTCGGATCGGCGGAACTATGACTCCAAGTTCCTGCGCGAGTTGCCTGCGGATAGTGGAAATGCGCTCCAACAAATCGCCGCCCTGCTGTACATCTACCAACGGAATCAGTCCGTAGCCAATCTCCAGTTCCAGAGTGTCGAGATGAAGCGATTCTTCGGCTTGCTGTGTCGGAGTCTTGTGCTCTTCCGGTTCAATGCGAACTTCGCCGGTGGCGTCCGCAATTTCTTTGGTCTTCATCGCCTGTGATGTCATATATGCCGTAACTCCGACCAGTATCGAGAATATGCTGAATGGCCAGAATGGCATGCCCGGAACGATGCCGAGCAGGAATACGATTGCCGATGCTACTGCCAGCGCTTTCGGCTGAAGTGTCATCTGCTTGGTCATTTCCGAACCAAGATTGGAATCGCCGGCAGCGCGCGTTACCAGAATACCCGAAGCCGTCGCCACGATTAGCGCCGGAATCTGAGTGACGAGGCCGTCGCCAATCGACAGCAATGTGTAACGCCGCAAAGCTTCCGTTAGCGGCAGACCTTCCTGCGCCATACCGATGATGAATCCGCCGATCACGTTGATCAACGTGATCAGAATACCGGCTACCGCATCGCCTCGAACAAATTTCGACGCGCCGTCCATTGCTCCATAAAAGTCTGCTTCCTTCGTGATTTCAGAGCGCCGACGGCGCGCATCATCGTCATTTATCAAACCGGCATTGAGATCGGCATCGATCGCCATCTGCTTTCCGGGCATTGCATCCAAAGTAAATCTTGCTGCGACTTCGCTGATTCGTCCTGCGCCTTTTGTAATGACCACAAACTGAATCACTACTAAGATGATGAAGATGATGAACCCGACGACGTAGTTGCCCTTTACCACGAAGTTACCGAACGAGTCAATCACCGCGCCGGCATAGCCTTCGCCAAGAATCAGTCTTGTCGAAGCAACGTTCAATGAAAGACGGAACAATGTGACGACCAGCAACAATCCCGGAAACACCGAGAATTCCAGCGGGCGCTTCAAATAGAGTGTTGAAAGCAGAATCACGAGTGACAGCGAGATATTTGCTGCTAATAGCAGATCAAGAAATCCGGTTGGCACCGGAATAATCAAAACACCAATGATTCCGACGACAGCAACAGCGAGAATCACATCAGAGTATGAGCTGAAGCTTTTCATCAAGCTCTCCTCTTGCTCTTGCCGTTAAGACTGTAGACGTACGCCAATACCTCAGCGACTGCCTTGTACAGGTCGCCTGGAATCTGCATACCGACTTCCACCGACTTGAACAACGCGCGCGCCAGCGGCTTATTCTCCACGACCGGAACACCTGATTCGTAGGCAATCTTCTTGATCGCCTCGGCAATCAACCGCTCGCCTTTTGCGAGGACCGTCGGCGCCGCCATCACATCTGTATCGTACTTGAGCGCAACGGCAATGTGCGTCGGGTTGGTAATTACAACATCCGCCTTTGGCACATCCTGCATCATTCGCTTGCGTGCTTGCTCGCGCTGAATTGCCCGAATGCGGCCCTTGATCTGTGGATTACCTTCGGTCTGCTTCAGTTCTTCCTTGATGTCCTGAATCGACATCCGCAGACCCTTGGTGTAATCCCACTTCTGATAGACATAATCCAGAATAGCGATCACGGCCAGAGCCAGCAGTATCTTGAATGATATCTTGAGAGTAATGGCCGTCATCGCAGAAGCTATTCCCGCTACATCCATGTCAGTAAACCCGATCATGTTCGGGACTTCTTTCTTGATGGCGTAGTAGGCAATGACTGTGATAATCGTCAGCTTGATGATATCGCGCAGCGCAGTCACCATCGACTTCACGCTTACCAACTTTTTCAGCCCCGAGATAAAATTGAGCTTCTCAAATTTCGGTTCTAGTGCTTGCGTCGAGATCACATTGCCGACTTGCACATACGAAACACCGAACGCAATCACCACCATCACAATGACAATCGGTGCGCAGATCTTCACGAAGAGGATCGTGATTTGCAGCATAAATGCCGGTGCAGTGGCAGCCGTCAAATCAAAGGTCGTAGCATTAGTAAGTATCCAAGTTAGCATGTCGCGGCTGGTCGAGGACATTAACGGTCCCAGCGCAAGCAACGAAGCCGCCGATGCGATCATGATCACAACGGAGCTCAGTTCGGTCGATCGGGCAACCTGCCCTTTTTCCCGCGCTTCCTTTATCCGTTTGGAAGTAGGTTCTTCTGTCCGTTCCTGGAACGATTCGTCTGCCATGACCTATCCTGCGAAACCTTTCGTAATCGAGAAGGCTTCGATACTCATCTGATTAAAAACTTTGGTGAACATGAAGTGGAAGAACGGCAGCCCCAGAGCCAGCATGAACAGTCCCACGCCGATCTTAACCTGGAAGCCGACAATGAGGATGTTCATCTGCGGCATCGTGCGAGCAACAATGCCCAGACAGATGTCTGTGATGAACAGCGTCACCAATACTGGCGCCGCTATCTTGACGCCGACGATAAACACCGCCGCCGTTGCATGCATAACAGCATCCATAGCCAGCGGGTTGAATGACACATGCCCTATCGGCACGACTTTGTATGACTCAAACAGCGCCTGTATGATCACGTGGTGGCCGTCTATGATGAAAAATATCAATGTCGAAATGATCAGCTTCAGTTGACCGATAATCGGCACGCTTTCCGATGTCGATGGGTCAATCACGTTCACCATCGCGTAGCCGATCTGATAACCGAGCACACCGCCGCCAAACTGAACACCGAGGAAAATGAGCTGAAACAAGAATCCGATGATCAAGCCAAACATGAACTCTTTGGCGCCAAGCATCACCAACGGCAACAGACCCGGATCGAGTTGGAAAGTTTGGGTTCCGACCAACGGGAACAGGAAATAGCCGAACATCAACGTCAGCATGATCTTTACCTGTACGGGAACTGTGGTCTGGCCAAAAACGGGAGCAGCGACAAACAACCCGCCGACCCGGAAGGTCGACAGCAGAAAGACGACTATGTTGTCAAGTGTAAGTCCGAATATCGCTTCTGTCTGCACGAGTTAGATTTCTCCTCTTCGCACTACCTTTAGCAAGGCCTGTGCCGAAGAGGAACGCAGTTCTAACTTGTTACCGGAAAGACAGTTGCAGACAGGTCCGAGTCTGTCCCGGGCCTGTCAAAGGAGTATTTTTCTTCCCCTCGAGGAAAAGATTTCAGCCCACTAGTGTCGGAATCGAAGTGAATAACCTGGTAGTGAACCCCACTAACATGTTGATGATCCAGGGAAAGCAGATCAACAACGCCAGACCCACAGCCACGATCTTCGGCACAAAGGTCAGCGTCATCTCGTGAATCTGAGTCACCGCTTGAAAGATTGCAATCGCCAAACCTACTATCAATCCAAGGATCAGCATCGGTGCCGACACCATCAGCGTCAGCATGATCGCTTCCTTGCCTAGTGCTATTACATATTGTGAAGTCACCTATCCTCCTGCGATCTTGAAGCTCTCCAGCAGCGACTTGACGATCAGATACCAGCCGTCAACCATGACGAACAGCAGTATCTTAAATGGCAGCGCCACCAGAATTGGAGGCAGCATCATCATGCCCATCGACATCAACACCGATGCTACAACCATATCGATAACCAGAAACGGTATGAAAATCACGAAAGCTATCTGGAACGAAGTTCTCAGCTCTGAAAGAATAAATCCCGGCACGACAACGTGAGTTGGTATGTCGTCGCGCGTCGCCGGCTTTTCCAATCCAGCATACTTCACAAACAGCGCCAGATCTTTCTCGCGCGTCTGCTTGAGCATGAACTCGCGCAGCGGCTTCACGCCCGTTTCGAAGAACTCCGTTTGAGATATCTCGCCCTTGAGATATGGCTGAAGCGCATTGTTATTGATCTGTGTCGCCACCGGTGTCATGACGAAAACCGTCATCACCAGTGAAATCCCCATGATTAGCTGCGATGGCGGCAACTGGTTTGTCCCCAGCGCCTGCCTGAGAAACGACATGACAATCACAATTCGAATGAACGAGGTCGTCATCACGAGAATCGAAGGCGCAAGCGCCAATACCGTCAACAACAGCACTATCTGTAGTGTCGTCGATAACCCTTTGCCGTCGGTCGTTTGTCCGCCTATAGAAATCGATACCTGCGGCATCGACTGTGCCATAAGTTCCGCAGTGCCCATTGCCAAGAGCAGCGCGATGATCGCAATTATGCGCCATGAGAGTCTCATACCTCCGCACCCTTCTGCTCAATCGCAGTGCGCGGCATCAACGACTCTTTGGCTTGTTTGAGAAACTGCCCGAACTTGGTGGAACTGCGCGCGGTTTCGCCAAGTTTAACGGGCGGCGGCGGAGCAATTTCGACATCACATAGCTTGTTGATGCCTGCTTCAGTCGCGCCGAGAAGTACGTGCTTCTCCCCAACCTTGATTACATAGATTGCTTGCTTGGGAGTGAGATGTCGTCTTTCGACGATCTTGATGAGTTCGCCGGCAACCGGCGACTTTCCGGTAGAGTAACGCTTCATCACCCAAACCGAGGCGTAGATGATGATTATGATCAGCAGCAGTGCTCCGGCCAATTGAAGCAGGGTTGGACCCATTTCACTGGCGAAGTCTGGGACTTGCTCTTCCTGAGCAAACAATTTGACACTGCAGAACTGAATCAGCGATCCGATGCTGAATATAGTCCATTTCATGTTATAAACTCTTGAGTCTGTCTTCGGGCGAGATCAAACTTGTGACCCGCAATCCAAAATTCTCGTCAACGACGACGACTTCACCTCTCGCTACTATTTTGTTGTTTACCAATAAATCCACCGGCTCGCCGGCAAGCTTGGTCAATTCCACGACTGAGCCCGCGCCTAATTCCAATATGTCGCGGATACTCATTTCGGTTCGGCCAAGCTCGATGGCGACCGGAAGTTTGACGTCCAATAGAATGTCAATGTTCTGTGCTTGTCCGGTAGATTGGACACGCTGAAATTTGTCAAATTCAACCGGCTGTACCGTCGGCATGCCCATCGCACCTAAGCGCGTGGCATCTTCAGCCTCGACCCTCGCCAGTTCCGCCAACATCGCCGCCTCGACTTCGTCATCTACCGATGCCGACGCCGACAGCTGGTCCGCCGGTATCGATTGCGGAGTCGCCTTGATTGGTGTGCCGGCACTGCCTCCGCTCGGCGGTGGTCCGCCTAAAATCGAATCGTCGTCCTGCGGCGTATTCGGTGTGATCTCATCTGCCATTTATCGTCTCCTATTCCTCGGCGTGTCCGGTAAGCTGAAATCCTGTCTTCCGTCCGACAATGCCGGGGCGAGCATAAAACTTCTTTCTTCCTCGTACATAAATCTCCAGCGGCTCTTCGATACGCTGGTCAAGCTGGATCACATCGCCAACCTTAAGTGCAATGAAATCACGCACTGTCAGAGTTGCCGTTCCAAGCTGCGCTGTCATTTCCGCCTTCACTTCTTGCAAATTCGTCGAGTTGAGGATGCGATTTTGATCGATGTCCCCCTTCTTCGACTGGTCAGCCCAGGTGTTACCGACTAAGTCCTTCATGATCGGTTCGAGCGTAACGTAGGGATAACAAATCGTTAAAAGCCCGGAGTTGCCGAGCATCTTGATTTGAAATCCGATTACGATCACCGTCTCGCCGGGCGGAACGATCTGCACAAACTGCGGATTCGTTTCGAACGAGTTCTGGCGAATTTGCATCTTCACGACTGAAGCCCAGGTGCGCTCAAGCTCCTTGAAGACATTGCGCGAGATCTTTGCCAGCACCGCTTTTTCGATACCGGTCAATTCGCGCTCGGTCTCCATGATTCTTCCAACGCCGCCAAACATGCGATCGATGAACAGAAACGCCAGTGTCGGATTAAAATCGATCAAACATCTGCCTTCAAGCGGCTCCAGCGTAATCGTAAACACGTTCGAAGGATTCACCAACGACATGATAAGTTCTGAGTAGGTAATCTGGTCGACACTGACCAATTCGATGTCCACCATGGCGCGCTGAATTGCCGATAGGCTGGAACCAAGATGTCCGGCGAAGTTATCGTGGAGGTTTTCCAGCGTGCGAATCTGATCCTTCGATACGCGGTTCGGATGCTTAAAATCATAAGCAACCACCGAGCGCATCGAATCATCTTGCCGCGCTACCTTTGGATCAACCTCGTCCGAGGTCGACACCGTCGATAACAGGGCATCAATTTCGTCTTGTGAAAGTATCTTCGCCACTTCGCAATTACCTTCTCGTTATCCTATTGCAAAACAAAGTCTGTCAGATACACGGCCGTCGCTTGTGATGGCGTTGTAAATCGATTTACCACCACCAGAATCTGGCGTCGCATATCGTTGCGAACCTTGATATCCGCAAGCTCATCCACTGTCTTCGACGACAGAATTGTTATCAATAGATCCTTGATTTTGACCGCTTTGTCTTCGAAAGCTTGCTTGTCTTCTGCGGATGCCAGCTCAAAGCTGATACTGCACGAGAGATACCGCGTACCCTGCGTCTCGGCAGGATTGACTACAATACCCTCGACAGTAAAGAAATTGCCCGAACCAGCCGCGCCAGCTTCGCCGTGTCCGCTGCTTTCGCCGCCATGGGCCGGAGGTGCTGCTTCGTGCTTTTCCTCTTTGACCGGTTCCGCCTTAGCAGGTTCAGCCGGCTGTTCTACCGCAGTGTCTTTCGCCATCATCGGTTTAAGGACTTTGGCAGTCAGCATGTATGCGCCAAATATTGCCACTACGCCGATCAGGCCGAACATCGCCACCTTTGTCAGCATCGCTGCCAGGTTTGGTGGCAACAGACTCTTCTTTGCTGCTGCCGGTTGTTCGGCGACTTCGGTTTTCTCTTTGATATCCGGCATATACTACTTCCTATACTTCCCGGATCGGTACTGATTGAAATCCAACCAGCGTTGACCGCTTGTAACGCGTGACCCTGTCAATTATCTCTTCCGAATTTTCCTTCACCATTATCTTCTTGCCTGTGGTCAGGCTCACAATGGTGTCCGGAATCTCTTCGACGAACTCAATGAGATCGGCATTGATAACGATGGCCGTACCATTCAATCGTGTGACTTTAATCATAAATGCCTCAACTCACTATCTCTTCAAGTTGACCAGATCGTCCAGCATGTTGTCGGATGTCGTGATGACACGTGCATTCGACTGGAACCCGCGCTGGGCGATAATCATGTTCGTGAATTCTTGCGCCAAATCGACGTTGGCTGATTCGAGTGCGCCGGAGGAAATCGTCGCCGAGACTGTCTCGCCGGCAATGCCTTCAATGCCTTCACCCGAGTTTGCCGAAGTCTGGAACAACGACTCGCCTGACTTGAGCAAACCGGCTTCATTGCTGAAGTCCGCTAATGCAATCTGTGCCAGGTTTCGCGAAACGCCGTTCGTGAAAATGCCGATGATCATTCCGGTTGGGTCAATCGAGATCTTATCAAGAATACCCATGCCGTAACCATCTTGGTTAATCGCGGCAACTGTCTCAACTCCCGAGAATCCAGTCAAACCGTCATATTCTCCCGATGTACCGGCAAACAGCTCGATCTCTTCAAGCATGGCGCCGTTATTCGGATCGAAAATCAACTTGTCTGCGCCGCCATCAAAGCCCCATCTCAACAGCGAACCATCCGCGTTGAATTCAACGGTGCCCGATCCACCTGCTGAGATGATTTCTCCGCCTTGCAGCGACGACTCCCAGTACCACTTATTCGGTTCATGTGACTTGATGAAATTCGTCATCAACGTGTGCGTGCCGCCCAGAGAGTCGAATACTGTCAGCGACGTGGCCTTTGCCGTGTCCTTCGTCGTAATCGAAGCTACACCGGCATTCAATCCATCATCAGTAGAGCTAATCGTCACTCCGCCATCACCAAGTCCAGTCACTCCGGTTGCAAGTCCTGTAGAAGCGCTGATCGTAATGCCCAGCGACGTCGTCACTGAATTTCCGCCGACTGAAGGTGTAAATTCATCTTCAGCGACAAGGTCATGATCTGTACCGTTGACAACCGTAAATGCCGCGGCCGCCGCCTGACCAAAAACTCGGTTAGCGATGTCTCCGGCAACAGCAACGTTTGTTGCTACCGTATAGGAAGCACCTGCCATCGTGCGTTTGATCTGTATTTCTCCGCCTACAATCGAAGCGTCGATACCATCAATAATGTCGATGGCGTTTTTCAGTTCGTTCACTGTGGTGTTTAGAGTCAAGCCGGTGATCGTGATTGGCGATCCAGTGTCGACCGTCAGAGTAAGACTGGGCGATGTTACACCAAGGGACGTCAATGTTTCATTTCCGGTCAATGCTCCCGGTGAGGTGATATTCGTTCCGGAACGCGTTGCAAAGGTCGCATTGTCGCCGGTGAGTGTAATCATGTGCGTACCGCCGGCGCCGTTTCGGGCAACGCCCGAAACCAACGTGATACCATTGGTCGGCGAGAAGCTATCTGTCAACGTCGCCTCTGAACGCGTCGCCGACGCATCAAGGTTATTGCCGTACGAAACGCGCGTCGTAACCTTGGCAGGATCCTGCTGTCCGAACGGAAGCTGAATATTCTTAACTGTCTCTGTCGAAGGAATCTGCCCCGACGCATCCGCCGTTTTACCTTGGACATAAAGTCCGTTCGACGGATTTACCAGGAAGCTGTTCGCGTCAAATCCGAATGCGCCTGCGCGGGTATAGAATTTCTGATTACCGTCTGATAGCACGAAGAATCCGTTACCCTGAATCGCCAAATCCGAAATTTGGCCGGTCAATTCAAGACCACCTTGGGTGAACAGATTGTCAATTGATGCCACGTTCATGCCCAAACCCAATTGGATTGGATTCGAACCGCCTGATACTGATGACGGGCGCCCCGCGCCGCGCAGCGTCTGGACCAGCGCTTCTTGAAACACCGAACGACCAGACTTGAATCCGACCGTGTTGATGTTCGAAATGTTGTTACCGATCACGTTCATTCGAACCTGATGGTTTCTTAGTCCTGCGACACCTGCGAAGAGTGATGCTAACATATATCCTTTACCTCCGAATTCAGGCTTCCTCTATGGAGGTCCGGCCTGTGGTTCTTTGTTTATTTATCCAACTACCACCGCATCGATGTTGGTGAAAACACCGTGCTTCATTTTTTCCGTTTCCATCGCTGTCACAACCGTCCGGCTTGGCACATTCACCAACAGCGCAAGGTTGTCCAGCAGTACTACCGAATCGCGGGCGCCTTTGTCCGAAGCCCGGTCTACGGCATCTGTCAAACGTGCTAATCTCTCCGGTCCCATATCCAAATGGCGCCGGCTAATCCGATCATTGAGATGCTTCGAGAATGTCAGTCCTTCGCCGGAAACTCCCTCTTGGGTTCTTCGCGAAGTACCGACCGACTTCTGCTCAGACTCAATTCTATTTACACCTTGCAATTGATTGACGGGATTAATTGCCATATCAACCTCCGCTCACGGTTCTGACGCTCGCCAGTGGGATCATTCCGCCCTCAACCAACAGATAAGCTTGACCGTCGATGTAGTCCACTCCGGTCACGAGACCTTTGTTGAATCCGGCAGCGCTGACTGCCTTGCCTTGCGGATCGCTCAATGTGACTTTGTAACCGTAGTTACCGGCTGGCAAATCATTACCGGCATTGTCATTGCCGTTCCACGCGAGACTATGTTCGCCAGGCTGCAGCTGCGACACTGTGAAGGTGCGAACTACTGTGCCCTCAGCGTCATAAATGCTGACAACACCCGAAAGGGCGAAGTCTGTCGTTGTGAAACTGATCGGCGATACGTGATCGCTGCCGACTGCCGTTACGCTGGAATCAGCGGTGACTGTCTTTCCGATAAGCGAAGTCGCCATCGTATTGTTGATCGTTTGCGACAGCAGCATATTCCACTGTGCATTCGTCGACATGGTCTCGTTGAGGTTCTGTAACTGCTCCAGCGAAGAAAACTGCGTCATTTGTCCGATGAACTCTTGATCTTTCATCGGTTCCAGCGGGTTCTGATACCGCATCTGCGCCGTCAACATTTTCAGAAAATCATCTTTGCCGAGCACGCCGTTCGACGCCTGGGTCGCTTCGGTCGTCTGCGGAGCTAACATCGAACTGATTGACTGTGGTTCCATTTTGTCCTCATGCCACCAGGTTCAGCGCACCGCCGTACGCGGTGTACAAGTTCTGTGATATCTCGGCTGTCGCCGGAATGTCCGCGCTAAACTTGCCTTCATTCGCGCGTGATTCGCTGTTTCGACCGCGCCATTCCTGTTGGAACGCGCTTTGGCGACGCGAATTGCTATCGTCATTTACTGAGACTTCAATGCTATTCAATCTAAGACCGGCACGTTCGAAGCTCTCGCGCAATTGCGGGAGTGAATGCTCGACTGCGCGACGAGCGTCTTCGCTCGACGTCTCAAGGCGCGCATTGACTTCAGTTGGAGTTGTCATCAAGCGGATCTTCAGATTGCCGAGATGTTCCGGCTGAAGCTGAATCTTGATTTCGCCCTTCTTAAGCAGTGCTTCGATGTGGCTTTGCTTGATATCCAATTTAAATCGCTCTGTACCGTTTAGCTCGAAGCTGTTATCCGTTACCTGCGTTACTTGCTTGTCTACTGCTACCTTGAAATCCGTTTTGTCGATTGCGAGGTTTTCCACCAGCGTTTCTTTCGCGTTACCACCAGCGTTGATCAATTTCTCAATGTCAAATCCCTGCTGCTTCAATGCCGTCTGCACCGGTTTGCGCGCAACCAAACGAGGTTCGGCACTGGGGGAGTTTTCAGTTTCCTGCATCGGCTTCGGGTCGGACGGAGTCACTGTCTTCGCCGACGCATGGGCATCACGCACCAGCTTTACCGGTTTCGAGGCTTGTCCGCTGATCGCCGTTGCCGCCACAAATCGCGGCGCCGCTGCGATCGGCAGATCCGAAGCCACAACGACACGTTGAGCTATTGTCGCAACTTCCGGCTTAGCTTGTACTTCACTTTGCGCGTTGTTTAACTTGATTTGGACATTCACTTTCGCGGATGCCGACTCGATATTCAAATTCGGGAATGACCGTTTCAATTCTGACTTGAGCAAGCCTGTGTTCTTCGATGCCTGTTGCACGGAAGATTTGATCGCCGGTACGGCATCTTCGGCTACGATCTGAGGAACGACTGACGATTTCTCGTTCATGACTTCGCCTGAAAGCACTTTGGCCGCGTCGTCACTCATTTCGACGTTGGCATTAATCATAACGCCGTTCGAGTTCTTGTCGGTTAGCGTTGCTAACTCAGTTTCAATGCGACCAACCAATGTCGATTCCATTGAGATCGGAAACGCTTTGGCCGTGAGTTCGAACACTGGATTGCCAGTTTGTACATTCGGCGCAATCACAACAGCCGCATTAGCAACATTCTCGCTAACCGGCAGTACTTCATTGACATCTTGACTCGGTAATGCTGTGATTGTCTCTTGATCTTTCGCGATTGGCAGATTTTCAACAGTTTCTGTCTGAGGCAGAATGACAACGTCATCAACGGCTTCACTGTCACTGGTAATCGGCAACAGTTCCGCTACTGCAACCTGTAACTCCCTAACGCCAGTGCCCACAACTCCGTTGACCGGGATACCGATAGTCGGAATCGCCGTCTGCTGTGGCACTGTGCCCATCGCTTCAGCAAACATCTGTGCAAAAAGACCATCCCCGGAAGGTTGGCCGTTTGTCGCCGCTCCGACCTGGGTCGGGGCTTCAGATGCTTGCGGGGCGATTATGTTAAGCAGTGGGATCATCGTTTCTTATTCGCTCATCGAGATAATGTACTGTGTAATTCTTGCCGCGCGTTCCGGAGCCATCTTGCCGAGAACCTCCGAGGCTTTCGCTTTTTTCATCTTGCTGATTAGCACGCTGACTTGTGCGTCCGTGAGATTAGAAAGAATCGGAACCAATTCCTCGGTGCCCATTCCTTCATAAAGCTTTGCCATTTGCGATATATTGCCTTCTTCCATCGACTTCTTGCGATCCATTAAGGCTTCTACCTGGCTCTTCAGAGTATTGAGTTGCGTCTTTTCGAGTTCCATTTGTGCAATCTGGCGATCGAGATCCTGCTTCTGCTGAATGAACCAAACGCTCTTCTCGATGGAGTCGCGTACGATTGCGGTATCGCTCATTAGTCCGCTTTCATCTTCGCCGCCGTATCCTTCAAAGAGAGCCTGATACGGATCCGCTTCCTCTTCTTCGGCCTCTTCGTGATGTGCGGTGTCGGCTGCCTGAGCAAGACTGTCAGCGGTGAGTGCTCCCGGCTTGACATTTGAATCGCTGAACACGCCAAGTTGGAGTGAGAATATCACTACGGCTAACACGAATACACCCGCGCCGCCGATAATCAGCATCATTGGTGATTTTCCGCCCGCCTTCGCTTTCGGCGGTTCACTTTGCGGTTGCTGTTCGACTTCTTTTTCGGCCATTACTAATCCTCCAAATGGCGACTTGCGCCTTCTTGCCGTGAAACTGCTTTGCAAGAGTAATGCCAACTCGACAACCAAGCTGCTAACTTGCTCGCTGATAACAATTTCCGGGGCGTGTGAAAAATGCGACTCGGATGACTAACAGCATCGTCGAGGAAAAGTATTCCTGTTGTTTAGGAAGATTCTGATTAGAAAGAAGTCTCTGGTAACTGTCTATCGCGTCGAGATTGCAGTGAGGTGCCTCACCAATGCATCGGGAGTAATCGTGCTGTCGCCGATGATCGCCGCAATCTCCAATTCTGACTTGCGCGTTCCGTGAGCCCAAAGCCCTTTGAGAAAACTACCGGCATCTGCCGACATGTACCATTGGTCGCCAAACTCGTCGCGAAGATACTCGCGAATCTGCGCCGCCAAAAACCAACCCGTCAAGTATTCCGCTGAAGCAAACCCATCGAGTCGTCGAAACATCAATTCGCGATCGACTTCGTTCCAGCTAAACGCGCCAAGCGGTTTATTGATCTGCTCATAAGCAAGTCGCGGATCTGTCGCTCCGCCATACACCTCAAGCTCAAACAAAAAGTCACCACAATACGATCGCACTGCAAGCAGTTGCACGAACGCTCGTTGTCGCAGATACTGGTTCACCTCGCCAACTGGAATTCCGAAGTTGGCACTCACAAACTCCGGCTCGTCAAGCAGTCCTTCGAAAAGAAACGCATACGCTTCCTTCAAGGCGCCGCCACCAAGCTGCGTAAACTCAAATTCACGCTCCGTTGTGTTTACCCAATGAAGCGTATGGCCGATTTCGTGGAACAGCGCCGATGTCGCCCAAAGTCCGGAGTCGCTCGGCAGAACGACTCTAATGTCATCGGGAATATTCACTGCGTAAGTTGCTGCGCGAGTATTCACTCGACTCTGTTGCCGCGCAACCGTCGGTAGATTCGTGTCATCGAATCCTAACCCCAACTGCTTCAACACTTGGTCGCACCGTTCAAATTGATCGCCGCTCTGAAAATATTCATCAAATGGAGAGGTGCCGACTAAGTACGGTAAGTCATACCCCCGCAACATCTCATACTTCAATCCCGACAATTCCGGCACCGCCAACTTGGCGAGCGTCGTGAAAATGCTGTCCGTCTGTCGCACCGTACTGCGAGCCTGCTCTGCAAGCGTTCCGTAGTCGAGTTCTTGACGCTCCTGGCAAAGCGAAGTATAATCTCCATATCCCATGTCAAATGCCGTAGAGTCTTCAATCTCAACTATGCTCTCAATTACAGCGTTTTCTTTCTCAAGTTCGGGGATCCATGCGTAATACGCCCGTTGCCTCAGATCACGGTCGCTATCGTTCGCCAAAATTTCCTGCAGATCGCCAAGCCCCAACTTCTTGTCTCCAACGACGACAGCGCTGATGTTTCGCATCTCCGTCAAATAGCGCTCAACTTCATCTTTTCGTTGCTGGACTACCGAATTCAACAGAAAGTGGCGCAACCGTCGCACCTTTCGTTCATCTTCGGAATCCGCAGAATAACTGTCTTCTATTTTTTGAAGCAGCTTCAGATTCTCGTCCTTCGTCAATTCGGCCAAGATATCGTCATACGTCTGCCCGCTATCTGGCTGAACACCAAGTGAATCAGTCTTAGTCGCATCTACATAATTCGACGCGATTTCACGCCGGTAGGCTTCACGGGCCTCACCCCTGATCGCTATCAGTTTCTCCCACTCGCTTTGGGTTATCTCGGAGTTGTCGCGCGAACAACCTGCAAGACCTGCGAAGCAAAGCGCATATACCACGAATTTCCGGAAACTCTTGTTCATTCAGCTGGTTAGATTACGTAGCGAACCGTGAAACGTCCAGACAAAACTGACGAATATCAGCAAATCAGCCGATGTACTTACAGACAGTTGAATCGCGTCTTGTTTCCTGAAGTTCGAAAGATTGTGTCCGGCTCGTTGCCGACTAAATTGTTGACAGAATTGAAATTAGTTGATATCTTGGATATGTAACGTCTACTTCAACATAGGACCACGCACGAGGTGAGCATGAAAGTTTTTGGCACTGGGGCGTTGATTGCAATGCTCTTGATTGTCGGTATTACTGTCGCAAAACAGCGTCCCGATTTTCAGGACCCGAGCTACTTCACCGCGAAAAGTGAAGTTCCGATTTCCGACCGCGCCGTCGACTATCTCGCGAAGAATCAAATCGATGGCAAAGTCAAGATTTGGGTGTTCTTCACTGACAAAGGTATTTTTAACAAGTCCGAATTCACGGCAGCCGCTTTGACTGCAAAAGCCGGTTTGACACCTCGCGCAAAAGCACGTCGTGAAAAACATGGAGTCTCTGAAATTCGCTTCATCGATTTGCCGGTTAATGGCCGCTACGTCGATCAGCTTGAATCGATGGGCGCCAAAGTTCTGAGTACATCCAAATGGCTCAATTCGGCATCAATCGAAATCGACATCAATCGCGTCGGCTTGATTACCGATTTGTCATTTGTCAATCGCGTTCAGCCGGTCGCAACTTTTAAGCGTCCTGTCGAAGAAGTCTCATTCGACAAGGCCATCCCGCAGGGTGACCAGCAGTCCCTTCAACCGACTTCTCTCTTGTATGGTTCGTCACTCGGGCAGTTGACGCAAATCAATGTTCCGATGTGCCACGATTCAGGCTACGCCGGACAAGGAATGCTAATCTCTGTATTCGATACCGGATTCCGCAAGAGTCACAATTCCTTTGCGCAAGCATATATCGATGGCCGCGTCATTGCGGAACACGATTTCGTTTTCAATGACGGAAACGTCTCCAACGAAGTTGGCGATGATGCCAGTGCCTGGAGTCACGGCACCAGTACATGGTCGACTTGTGGCGGCGCTAACTCTGGAGTCCATTACGGGCCAGCCTACTTGGCTCAGTTCATCTTGTGCAAGACTGAGGACGTTCGCAGCGAAACTGTGGTGGAAGAAAACAATTGGGCAGCTGCCATGGAATGGTGCGATTCAATCGGAACAGACATCATCACTTCATCGCTCGGCTATACCGATTGGTACGTGACTACGAATTACAATGGCGACTTCTGCGTTTCGACGGTCGCTGCCGACATCGCTGCCTCCAACGGAATCCTCGTCGTCAATTCTGCCGGAAACTCCGGCTCGGCGCCTCAGACACTTGGTGCGCCTGCCGATGCAGATAGCATCATTACCGTGGGCGCAGTCAATTCTAGTGGTACCATTGTTAGTTTCTCATCGCGTGGACCGACCGCCGACGGACGAATCAAACCCGAGGTTTGTGCCCAGGGATCAAATGTCTCAGTCGCCAGCTCGGGTGGAGACGCTTCCTATGGCGCCTCAAGCGGCACTTCATTCTCTTGTCCGTTAACCGCCGGCGCCGCAGCAATCGTGTGGGCAGCCAACCCGGGTTGGACAAATATGCAGGTCCGCGAAGCCTTGATGGTAACTGCAAACAATGCGGCCACACCGAACAACAACTATGGTTGGGGTATCATCAATACTTGGGCAGCTCTCAATTATTCATTCGCGCCGCCAAGCTTCATTCCGGGCGACGCCAATGGTTCAGGCGGTCTTTCGATTTCAGATCCCGTCTTCTTGATTAGTTATGTTTTTGCAGCTGGTGCGGCTCCCTCGCCTTTGGAGTCTGGTGATAGCGATTGTAGTGGAAGTATCTCAATTTCTGATGCCGTCTACTTGATCAATCACATCTTTGGCGGTGGCCCTGCTCCGGATTCTTGCGAATAATTCAAATCGTAGACCACAAATTGAACAGGGACACCATCGTGTCCCTGTTTTCATTTGCAAGTGTCGATCAAATCTCTGATCTACTTGATCAACACCATCTTTCCGGTTGCTATGGCGTTATTGCTCTCCACTTGATAGAAGTAAACTCCGGAAGGCAATACATTGCCGTTTCGATCCGTCGCCTCCCAATTCATACGATGCCGCCCGGCGGACTGTGCTGGCGCTACAATCTTACAAATCGATTGACCCGACAGGTTGTAGATATTGATGATGACATCACCTGATTTCGGAATCGAGTACTCGATAGTGGTTGCTGCGTTGAACGGATTCGGATAGTTCTGCACGGTCACAAAATCTCGGGGCAGAAGGTCAATGTCTTCCTCAACATCAGTAGACACATCATGGCGAAGGGGCGCAACATTATCCAACTTCCGGTTGTACCGCCACATCGGGCATGGCGAATTCTCTTCACTCCATAACACGCCAACAAGCGAGGTGAATATCAACTCATTCTCAGGTGTAATCGCAAGCATGTCAGTGTAGCCGTCACCGTCTATATCGCCAAAAGTCGGGATATTAGCCATTGACGGCCTCCCCAGCGAATGTGCGGATGTATACCACGGCCAACCCTCGATTCGCTCTCCTGAGGCTCCAAAAGCATCGAAGCGCTGTACCGGGAACGTTGCAAACATATCTCGCCCTACCTCGACCACGGCTTCGGCTCCAGGATTGTTGTCGATGTCTATCAACAATGGCATCGAAGTTATCCCTGGATGCAGTTCGGCTCCCAACAGTCCTGTCATCGGTTGCTCGTCGAGGAACGGCTCGCCGTCAGCATCCCACGCAAAGAGGTATCCAAAGCTTCCGTCGTGAAGCGAAACCACCGATTCCGGAGCGCCATCACCATTTACATCTCCGAATATCGCCATCGGCGGATCAAGAAATCCCGGGATTCCGAGATGACGTGCCAGTCTGTTCAAAACTCGAAAATCGGAATCCAATATTATCTCGAAATAGCCATAGTTGAGATTCCCCTTGGACAGTGCTCCCATGACAACGAGATCATAGTGACCGTCACCATTTGCATCAGCCGCCGCCATTCCTGAGACCCTAAACGAGACGTCACCGAAGTCAAAATTGAATGTCCTCTGAGGTTCGCCGCACAGATTGTATCTAGTCAATAAGTTGTTTAGTCCCAGCACATATAGCTCGTCTATCGAATCGCGATCCAAATCTGCCGCTTGAATCAATCCACCCTTGATCTTGAGAGGGAAACACGTTTCTCCGGTTGCCCCAGGGCTAAATACTCTCAGCTCACTTTCGCTTATGGGATTGCCACCCGGCTTATAGACTATCTCGTCATAACCATCCCGATCAAGGTCTCTGGCAAATAGAATGGGAAAGAACGACTCACTGGATGCTGAATAGTGAAGGGTCCGAGGCGGACTATAGATCACTTCCGTCCAGAGACCACTTGCTGAGCCCGCAGCAATGATGCTGTTTGACGTTTCTGACAAGAAGACCAGATCATCAATACCGTCTCCGTCTATCGAGCACACAGCCGGCACTACCAGGCACTTTCCTTCAGGCAAGTCCGGCAGGGCTGCGAAATCGCGTCTTCCTTCGGGATCGAAGACCATCAGCCCGGCATCGGTACCGACAACTATCTCGTTTCGCCCATCTCCATTGAAGTCGCCATAGTTCGCCATAATCGTGGCGTTTGCGCCGAGTTGGCGTCGCCAACCCTTTTCTCCGGAGAATCGTGATGCTATCTCAACTCTGTCTTCGAATTCCCCCTCAAGTCCAGCGCTGCTGAACACTCTTGCTCGAACAAAGTAGTCGCCATCTGGGAGTCCGACTTGGCTCCAGAAAACACTTAGATCGCCGAAAGTCGGAAATGTCAACTCAGTAATAGTCGTCCAATTGCTGATCTCCCCTGCCGGTCGAAAATCTACGACAGTCCTTTCAAAATTCGGACAAATTGAATTTAGTCCGAGTTCCATGCCGCCCGAAGATACCACTGGTCCCTCCGGAAAGTTTAGCTCAACTATCGCAGACGGCACCAGCAGCACAGTTCGACGCGCTTCATTTTCTTCGCCGACTATAAGCCGCAATTCGATCAGTCCTGATGTCTCTGACATCTCAAGTTCAGCTAATACACCATTTGAGATGTTCGCTTGCCCATTCCTGATTGGCACCCATTCTGATTCACCATCTCTGCGATACTCAACTGAATACTCAACTCCGCCGGGTGCAATCGCATCGCCGGTGATCTCAATATTGCCGTCAATAATGGCGCCTTCCCGTGGGTACTCGATTCTCGCCTGAGATGCCGGAGTATTCACGAGGGCGTGCGCCAAGTTCAACCGCCCGTGGCCGCTGTACTTGTCCCATCCCGGATAGCTTTCCCCCTTATGTCGCGGGTCCAACAAATCCTCGCTCGTGGAATAGACAATCTCCTCAATCAGGTCAATCTTGAGGCCCGGCGACTTGGCGCGCATTTCTGCAATTGTTGCCGCAACATGTGGGCAGGCCATGCTGGTACCGGAAGCTTCGTAGTACAATTCGTCTATTACATGGACGGATGGTTCATTTGAAGGCGAGTCACCGTAGAGATCGGTGTTCCTGGCGCGTAATGACAAAACGGACTCACCCGGTGCGCTAATATCCACTTGCGGTCCGTAAGTTGAAAATTCTGCTACATAATCCTTACTCGTGGTGGCTCCGACACCGATAACAAATTCGTAAGCCGCCGGGAATATCACATCCTCGGCGCCGGAATTACCCGTTGCCGCACACAAGACAACTCCCTTTTCGCGCGCATAGAGAAGCGCATCACGCAACAGCAATGACTCAAACACCATCCCCCACGACATATTGATGACGTCTGCACCGTTGTCTGCCGCATAGATAATGGCTTGTGCAGCCAATGATACGGACATCGTGGGATATATCTTCAGCGCCATCACATCGGCATTGTTCGCAATTCCCGCAATCCCCATCGAGTTATCTGCCGTCGCAGCTACAATTCCTGCGCAATGCGTTCCATGTCCATAAGTATCGCTTGGGTCGTTGTCGGAAAAAATCGGTATCGAAGATTCATTTGCCGAAAAATCCCATCCCCAGATATCATCCACATATCCATTGTGATCATCATCGAAGCCATTGCCCGACACCTCATCGGTGTTCGTCCAAATACGGCCTCCGAGTTCCGGATGATCTCGATCAACTCCCGTATCAATGATCGCAACTATTATGTGATTGCTGTCTGTCACGTCCGGTGCCTCCGGGAACCTAATATCTGCACCTGCCGATCCCCTTTGCATGATGAGCAAATCGTTATTGTCCCCTTCGATGCGTAAGACAGAGAAGTAGCGTTGACCGACGTTTTCCAGATTCCACTGATAGTGGAATAGTTCATCATTAGGAGTCTCAAACAACTCCAACCGATGATCCAACTCAACATACTCGAATAAGTCTGAATGGAAAGTCGCAGCAACAAACTCATCAGCTTGCTGCTTTGTGGAGTACTCAACTACGCGGACTCCGCCGAATGCGGCATTTTCCAAACTGTTTATCCGCTTCTCGGAAAACGGACGGACTGATACCGGTGCCGTCTTCGCCACTAAATCTGCGAATTCAGCTTCAAGAGCCGTCGAATATCCCCCCTTGGACTTGGTTCCAGATTCACGAAATTTGACTATAACACGCCAGGGACCAGTGTCGCTCGTAGACACTACTCCCCTTGAACTTAGGTTCACAGAGCTGACTGTTGAAATCCAAACAGATAGAACGCAAAAGCAGACTACGTAAGTAAACGAGAATCGCATCGAAACAACCACCTCCCAGAGAAGTCCTGCAACTTCAAATCCACCTCAACTCACTTACCCAATATAGCCCCAACCCGCATTTTTAGCCACTATTTATTCAATATAAGGACAATATTGAACCACAATTCCCGATGCGTCGTCGACAACCAACTCTCATTAGGGTGCCGAGTACCGGAAACAGCCCCACTAACCCAACTTGTCTACGATCTTCCGAACTTGCTCCGCCAAGTCATCTACTTTGCGATTCAGCTCTTCAAGGTCCTTCTTTCGGGCGACTTTGAGATTTTCAATCGTCACCTCGACATCCTTTGAGATTCTCTCTTTAAGATCCCTTGTTGAATTCTCCGCCTTATCCAGCAACTCCAGGATCGCTTCCGATCGTTTCGTCTTAGCGATTTCACCTTCCTTGATCAGCGTATCAACGATCTCCTCAGCCTTGCTTTTCGTGATTTCAAACACGCCAATGGAAGCCAGCACCGTCTTTTTCAGAATATCCATGTTCATCTCTCCTCTCAGGGCGATAAAGCCCCGCAACGTCTCTATAATTGAATGCTTGTTGTTACTAGATGACAACTCCTCGATAAACAACTGCCCCAATACCGGCACCGTCATGTCTTCCCCCGACTTACTGTCGACTATTCGAAAACTCTCATTTCGATGGATGTACTCGCGCAGATTCGGCCCGCTGATAAATCGGCTCAAAACCGTGTCGTACAATAGCCGGTTGGGATATCGTTTAATCGTCTTCATTCTCAGATGTTTATACGTTGCAACTTTGTGCGGCGCACAATAAATCTTCCAAAAAAAAGGATGGCTGCCACCACAGCCATCCTTACAGCAACCCTAAAGGTATATCTACTATACCTTAGCAAAACTAAGGAGCACAACATTGACTATTTCAAGCAGTCGCTCGCAGACAAACGGCTTTTTGATGAACATGTCACCGCCTGCCTTGAAACCGCGTCCCTGATCATCCGAAGTGTCTTTTCCGGTCAGGAAAATCACTGGGATATTCTCGGTCTGCGGATCTTTTTTCAGTTCGTTGCAGATTTCATATCCATCCATCTGCGGCATCATTATGTCGAGGAATATCATATCCGGCTTGAATGTCTTCGCCCGTTCGAGCCCCATAATCGCCGAGTTTTCAGCCACTACGGTGTGACCCGCATTGGTCAGAAACGCCTCGAGAATATCGGTGATCTCGGGTTCATCATCCACGACAAGAATTTTTGCTTTTCTTAAACCCATATCCGCACTTCCAATTTGAAAACGGTTCCTTTAAGTTATCGGAAGTCGAGTTATGTTCTTTAGCCCGTTTTAGTAAGCAGTTAAAGAGTTTTGGCTTGTATCGAAAGGCTCAATCGCCTGAGTGGCGGAAACTACTTGAAGTAATACTCGTCTTTTCGGTCGGAAACCATGTCGTTCAACGAGTTTACTGACTTATCTCTTGCCCTTTGCGGATCAATCTCAACTATCGTTAAGACATCCTCCTGAATCCCGGCACGTGCGAGCACCTCGCCCTTTGTCGAAGTTATCTGGCTGCGACCGGTGAATCCAATCTCTTCTTCGCCCTGCTTATCGACTCCCCAGCGATTACAGGTAATGGCAAACACCCCATTCTCCAAACATCTGGTCACCATCGCATCCTGACAATGTGGCAATACCAGGTTCGATGGATGACAAATTATGTCCGCTCCTTTTAGCATCAACGTCCGCGCCGACTCCGGAAATCTCCAATCGAAGCAGATCATCATTCCTATTCGAGCACCGCGAAATTCCAGTATCGAAAAACCCGTGTCTCCGGAGTCAAACCAGTTCTTCTCCAGATTGAACAAATGCGTTTTCCGATAGAGATGACAAGCCCCGTCCGGCAATACCATCGCCGCCGAATTATAAACTTTGTCGGCGCCCAACTCCGGAAATCCGAAGACGATTGCCCCGTTGTGTCGGCTGGCCAACGAACGAATGAAATCGAAACTCTGCCCCTTTTGAAATTCTTCTGCCAGGTCGAAAGCTGCCTTCCGGGAAGGCATGAAATAACCGGAAAAACACAGCTCTGGCAGCACCAACAAATCAAACTCAGCGTCTCGGATCAGCTCCGTAACGCGGCTGCGATTGATCTCCGGGTCGCCAAAAACGACATTGTATTGTAAAAATCCGACTCGCATAATCTCTTGGTTGAACTGTTGGAAAGTATCATATTCGCATAGTGAAGACAAACGAAAAGTTAGAGCGGATTAGGCTATGATGCGGCGTCGCGTTGTCCTTGCATTGACAATCTTGGTCGGTGTAATCATTCTGATTCTCGCTTATTCAGGCATCCAATCGAGCCGCGACAACATGCTGCAATTGATCGCGCAAAATGGCGAATCAATGATGCAAGCGCTTGTCACCTCCGCCGGAAACAACCTTGCCGCTTCAGCGATTGTCGAAGAATCAAGCGCACAGCGTTTGGTCGAGATTGGCAATCTCCTCGGTCGCCTCCTCGACAGCAATCCCCATCTCGATGACACGCTCGAGCTTTGGGAACGACGATACCAACTCTCCCGAATTGACCTTGTAACAGCTGACTCGACTGTCATCGCATCCTCCTGGAGCGAGAGTATCGGGAAGCAACTTGAGTATGAACCGGAACGTATGGCTGTTCTTGATTCAGTTTTGTCCAAGAGAACACCCATCGCCATTTCGGTGCCGCTTCCGTCGGCGTTACCCCAAGACAACCTCGCCTATCTCGCTGTTGCAACCAAAGGCGGAGCGCTAGTGCTCCAAGCCCCGGTTCGCAAGTTGACTGACTTTCAAGAGTCCCTTGGCATCGGTTTTGTCATTCGCCAATTGGGCGGCCAAGACGCGATTAGTTATGCCGTACTTCAGACCGACTCAGGAATCGTACTTGCATCTCGATCTATCGCGCCGATGATTGCCATTCAAAACGACCCATTTCTCGTTGGCGCTCTCGAACATGAACAATCCGTCAACCGGCTTTATGAATTCGAAGATGAGCAAGTCCTGGAAGTCGTCCGCTCATTCAAGAGTGATGTTATGCCTTCCGGGCTCTTTCGCATCGGAATGTCATTAGAAGTCTATCATCAGCTATACATCGATTCGCTCAAGCAACTCGGCATATTATCGCTTGTGCTTTTTGCACTCGGAATCGTCGGCGCCTATGCGACTACGTCAATCAAGAAGCTCCAAGTCACCGAAGGCAGCCTCGAACAACTTAAGTCGATGACCGATGAAATCGTTCAATCGCTCGAAGCTGCCGTCGTCGCCACCGATAAATCAGGTCGTTTGATCATTTTCAATCCGCTCGCCGAACGCATTTTCGCCCGTTCCGCCCGGTCTGTCCTGGGAAAACCATACGACGAGATTTTCAGCGATGACGTCATCTCGCTCAAACACACCCGCACCGAACCGGCAAAAGTATTCCGGAGCGAGACTGTCTTTACGCAATCAGAAAGTAGGCGCCTGAATCTACTTGTATCTTCCTCACCGCTCTACGACCGAAATGGGTCACTCAACGGCGGCGTTTCCCTTGTATATGACCTCACCGAGATGAAACGACTCGAAGAAAACGCCCGCGCCGCCGAACGCCTGTCCGAATTGGGCACCCTTGCCGCTGGTGTAGCGCACGAAATCCGCAATCCTCTCAACTCGATTGCGATTGCTTCTCAGCGGCTTCAACTTGAGTTTGCCCCGTCCGAAAACGTTGAAGAATACCGCGTATTTCTTCAGACTATCAGGGATGAAATCGAACGCCTGAACGCTATCATCAAGGACTTCCTTGCCCTCGCCCGCGGCGGTAATCTTGCCAAAGTTTTAGTTGAGTTAAAGTTATACTTGAACGAAGTTGTCTCATTGGCGAGATTAGAAGCCGACAAACGTGGCGTCGCCATTAGTATCGACATCGAGCCAGACCTGGCAGTGGAGATCGACAAGAACGAAATCAAGAAGGTTTTCGTCAATCTCATTCAGAATGCGCTGCAGGCTATCGACGGCGATGGCGATATAAGAATTAAGGCACACAAAGTCCTGAATGGAAGTGTGCTGATCGACGTTCAAAATTCCGGTGCCCCGATCCCACCCGAGGATCGCAACCGGATCTTTCAACCGTACTTTACGACCCGTTCGGACGGAACTGGACTGGGTCTGGCAATATGCCGCCGCATCGTTTCTGACCATGGCGGCACAATGGAGTTACTCGAGGGTGAGCCGACAACTTTTCGTATCGTGTTGTAGGAGGCATGGATGCTGACAAAAATATGGCAGTTAAAGGGCGTGTTTGTATTGGTGGGACTGTTCGCCGCATTTGCGGCCTGCGTCAAGGAGAAAGACCCCAACGTCGACCGCAATGAAATACGCGATGCGCTTGGTGTCATTACCACTGCAGTCAACAATGGCGATCTTGGCACGCTGAACAAATATTTCGTTCAGCCCACACCCGAAGGAGCCGGCCCCAATCGTCTCATTTCGCTGCTTACCGCCGGAGACTCCGCCTTCGCCATGCACAATCGCAAGTTCAGCATTGACGGAGAGAAGGCAACAGTCAGTTTCACCCCGACATCCGACCCGACTGACTCCAATTTCTCTTTCCTCTACCTCATCAACGACAACGGTTGGAGAATTCAGCGTTTCGAGATAAAATAGCCGTCTAGAACTTGATTCCCATCCGCGCGGCAAAGCTATTCGTGTCGTAGTCTGACAATTGCCAGGTCAAGTACACACCGAAATTCAGTATTGATAGAAACGGCGTTAGATTTCCCAAACTGAATCCAATCTCGCTGTAAGGCTTGCGCGCCTCCAACCAATCTCTACCATCATCGTGCGGCGTGACATTATGAAAATCCGACCACATTGCGCCGCCGTGTACGCCCAGCGTAAACGGGATTGACTTGATTAACGGAATGCCGCTCTTTTTGAACAGGTATTGACCGAATTCGTGATTTGCATAAATATACGCCGCCCTATCTCCCGCGATTCGATAATCGTTAAGCGTCATAAAGGCCGCGTTTTCCCCAGCCACGACTCCCGCATAGTCAACATACTGGTAGTAGGACTGTGGCGGCAGTGATCGCGTCGAAGAACCCGCAAACAGATTGATATGCGTCACCCCGAGCCCAAGTGTCCGCTGTCGGCGATATACAGAAACATAGTAACGGCGAAAGTCAAAATCGCTGGAAAGTACATCAGGAGAACTCATTTCGCCAGTCAACCGTAGCGTAGTGTATTGCGGTGCCCACATCCGCGTGTCCTGACCTTTGTTTTTCCACAGCTTGCGCGAGTCGTATTCAATACTGCCCGTCAACATTCGGAGATTACCATCCTGTATCGATGGATTCACAAGATACTCGTCGTCGCGATTGAAGTAACTGAAGTCTGTCGCGTTATTGAGCGACCGATGTTTGAAATCGCTAACCTTTCCCTCCAACTTGAAGTGCTGTATCGGCGAAAACTCCAATGCTGCACTTCCCCCGCGACGGTAATAGTAAGACACCGGGTCGTACTTAAAGAACAGGCTCTCGAAAGTCGAATTGTAGTTCCCCTGAGTCAGAGTCTGTCCCTGTGCTACCTCGCGCAAATACTCAGCCTTGATTGCCACTCGCTTCCGACCTGGAAACTGGTAACGTGTCCCTAACTTGTATTGGTAGAGCTTCGCTTCAAAAGCGTACCCTGATTTGACTTCCAACTGCAGTCCTCGGCGTTCTGAGTTGATCGTCTCCGCAAATCCAAGATACGGTCCTTCGACTCGGTTAAATCTCGCGAAGTCATACGCACCCACTGTGAACAACGCCAAAACAGCAACTCCAGCCTTGAGCATCTGCTTCCCCAGCGGCTTTGGCGCGTTCTGAATCGAATCAAGTCGTGCATACCCGCGCAACTCCTGAATCGATAGCGGTATACTCTGCCGCAGTGACCACGTCGTCGAATCAAATTCGTCCGCCGTCTCCGCTACCTCAAAAGCGTACTCATCAAACGTGTTTTCGGCATGACCAGTCTCAAACGAATAGTCATATATCGATCCCGCCAAGTCGATTCCGATCTTGTTCGGAATACCCGGAAAGCTAATTGCTACGTCTGCGGTAAAACGAATCTCAATTGGCATCCAGTATAGATTCTCGAATTGCGCAACACGCTGAACATAGCGTAGGTCCTTCACAAATGGAATCCGCACACCCTCGTTGAAGCCAAAATCGACATCAACGACGTCATACGTCGAATCAGCGATCATCAGATACCCCTCAACCAACGCATCAGCCTGGTTCTTTGGTTCGACCTCAATCTTGTAGATTTTTCGGCTGTCGATGTATGTCGAGTCAAGCAGGTAGTAGTTGTAGTATCCAAGTGCATCCTCAGCGACCGGAGAAACAACGGAGTAGCTTCCAATGTCGATTCGGTTCTTATTAAAGTTCAGCAGTTCCCCGATTGACACCAGATTATCTGCTGCGCTCATATTCGCAGACTGTCGCCGCGCAGTGATGATCTCCTTGTACTTGTTCGGTCTCTCCCAAAACGACTGCGCCTGCGTCTCGGTAATCGCCATGATCTTGGAGCTATCGCCCTTGCTGAGATCGCGTGCCACGAACTTGGTATAAGAACTGTATTTGTAGTCCCCGATCCGTTCGAGAATTTCTTTCTTCCGCTTGATCGCTTCGATGATGATCAATTGCGCTGGGTCATATTGGCGATCATACACCACCACGGTCTGTCCCAATACAACCATGCTCAATAGCGAGACTTCCCGCGCGGCAATATTCTCCGCGACGTCAACCGTATCAAACGACGTGTAGTACCCGATGTGGCTGACCTTGAGTATCTGCCTTCCCGTCTCGCACACTATCCGAAACTTGCCATCATCATTGGCAGATGTCGCTTTGCCTGTCCCCAAAATCTGGATCGTGGCGTACGGTAGTGCTTGTCCGGTTTCGCGGTCAAAAACTCTTCCTTCAATCGCAGCCGCCCTTAAATTGCCACCAAAAACCAACACACCCGCTATCAAAGTAACGAATACTATCAGAATCCTATTCACCCTCTACTCCCATCTTACTCTTCATTTCCACAGCAACTTCAGCAAGAAACGTACCAATCCGTCTCACCGTGAAATCTACGCTGAATTCCATTCCTGATGATACGATTTTGCACACGGATGTTTCATTCGAATTTGTTTAATGCTACAAAATTGTGCAGATTCGGACTTTCCATGATAGACCTTGCCGTGACACCGAA
The DNA here is from genome assembly GCA_016708315.1 of bacterium. Lineage (NCBI taxonomy): Bacteria > bacterium. The sequence continues at coordinate 197,985 of JADJGC010000003.1, read as the reverse complement.
TTGTTACGTATCTTAACCCTATGGCATTCTATGGCGACGACATCGTCGAACGCGTACGCGAAGCATCTGATATCGTTGATGTCATCTCCGCTTACCTCCCGCTCAAACGCAAAGGACGCAACTACTGGGCACGTTGCCCATTCCATCAGGAGAAGACTGCTTCGTTCTCGGTCTCGCCCGACAAACAAATCTTCCATTGCTTCGGCTGCCACAAGGGCGGAAATGTCTTTTCGTTCATAATCGAATACGAAAAGCTCCCCTTTCCGGATGCCCTCAAGCTCTTAGCCGCTCGCGCCAATGTCCAACTACCTGAAAAAGGCGAAACGCGCGAAACCCGCGAATTCGATCAAATCTACTGGGCGCACGAAGTGGCCATGAAGTTCTTTCAGGAGCACTTGCTCGAATCACGCAAGTCTCTTGAGTATCTCAAGTCGCGCAAACTCACCGACGCCACCATCGAGAAATTCAAGATCGGTTATGCCCCCGATTCTTGGGACGCATTTCTTCACTATGCCAAGCAGAAATCACTGACCGAATCCGACCTGGAAAAGGCCGGTCTGGTCATCAAGAAAGAAAACGGCGGCTACTACGACCGTTTTCGCGACCGCCTGGTCTTTACGATTTTCAACACCGCTCAAAAGCCAATCGCATTCGGCGCTCGTACTTTCGATCCCAAAGAGCAAGCCAAGTACATCAACTCACCCGAAACACCGCTTTATCACAAAGCATCAATTCTCTATGGCCTTTCTCATTCACGCGGCGACATTCGTCGTGCCGAGGAAGCCATCGTTGTCGAAGGATACTTTGACTTCTTGTCTCTCTATCAGCAAGGCGTCACCAATGTCGTCGCCAGTTCGGGAACGGCTTTTACACCGGAACAGGCTCGCCTCTTGGGAAGATCTGCTTCGAGTGTCATCCTGATGTTCGATGCCGATTCCGCCGGTCAGCAGGCCGCTATACGCTCAGTAGATTACCTCTTTGAAGCTGGTCTCGACGTCAAAGTCGTTAAACTGCCGGCAGGTGAAGACCCTGACTCGATTGCCCGTAAGGGCGGCAAAGCTGCTATCGACGAACAACTGGCGCGGGCAAAATCCTATGTCGAGTTTACGATCTCAACTCTGCCTGATCGCTTCGAGAAACTCAGCCTCAACGACAAGGACCGCGCTATCAAACGCCTGGCAACCCTTGCCGGTCGTATCGAAGATGAAATCCGCCGCGAGCTTTTCCTCCAGGAAATCGCTCGCTGGTACAACATCGGCATTGATCTTGTCCGCCGCGGTGTGCGCATTGAAGAGCGCCGCCCCACGATGAATCCACGCGAGACAATTGGTTCTCCACTTGATCGCGATTTTGTGGCACTGTTGCTCCAGCGCAGTGAACTTGTCCAGTCTGCCGCAGAAAAAGTCGCCCCAACAGATTTCGAGGACCAGACCCTTGCCGATATATACAGTCTGATTCTACAGCTTCATGAAGATGACCAGCCTCCAACACCGTCGCAGTTGATTGACAAAGTTTCTGAGACACCAAAGAAGGAGCTGATTGCTGCGCTAGCCGCGAAAGACTTTCAAAGCTCCGATCTCAATCAAGTCTATACCGACCTCGTCATCGCCTTCCATCGCCGACACCGGACCAAACGAATGACGGAACTGAAACGCCTATTGAAAGAAGCTGAAACTGAGAATGATGAGGAACAGATAAACTACTACATGAATGAGATCAAACTACTGCGGCAGGAACTCTAACCGAGAACTACGATTTTAGCTTCACCACCGTTACACCCCAACTGCCTTCGTTCCATTCTCCCAATTGAAACGACTCTACCATCTTGTTCTTGGATAAATACTCGCGCACGAATCGACGCAACGCCCCAGTTCCTTTTCCGTGGACTATTCGCACGTACGGCACATGCGTTAGTGCAATTTCATCAAAGTACTTATCGAGCCTGTCGCGCGCTTCCTCAACTGTCATGCCTCGCAGCGACAACTCCATCTGTACTTCGTCTTTGTATGGCTGGTAATTGACTCCCTTTGGAATCTCCGGTTGTGCTTCACCTGCCTTTAGCTTGCGCAAGTCGCGCAATTCCATTGTGTAAACAATTCTGCCGACTCGAACCTTCCCCCGTTTCCCATCCGGAAATATCTCCAGCAATTCGCCGTCGGTACGTAATCGCTCGACAAATACAGCCTCGCCTTCAGTCGGCGGCTCGCCATCATACTCGCGCCGCGGTTGTAATTTCTCCGTTTTTTCTGCCAGTTCGCTTCGCAATTCGTCCATCGTCTTGCGCACGCGTTTAACATCAGTCTTCGTCACCTGTGGCTCGCGCAATTCCTGCATCAGCTGATCGATCTTCTTGCGCGTTTCTTCTACAAGTTGATTCGCAGCATCCAATCCTTCGCGCAATAGTTGCTTTTCTCGTTCGTTGAGCTTTGCCTGTTGCTGTTGTCGAGTTGTCTCCAACTCCTCGGCCTTTTGCAGCCTTACACGCAACTGTTCCCTCTCGGAATCGGTCGCCATTAATTCTTGTTCAAGTCGCGAGATCAGATCCGCCAGCGAACGCTCTTGCGTTCCGACCAATTCCTGCGCCCGTGAGAGTATCTCCGCCGGCATCCCCAATCGCGAAGCCACCTCAAGTGCATAGCTCGATCCCGGCAGTCCGGTTCGGAAGCGATAGGTCGGTTGGAAAGTCTCGCGGTTGAATTCCATCGATGCGTTTTCTACTCGCTTGTTCGTCTCCGCAATCGCCTTCAACGCCGAGTAGTGCGTTGTCACTACACACTTCGCACCAGCTTTGGAAACGTACTCAATCACCGACTCGCCGAGAGCTGCGCCCTCTTTCGGATCGGTGCCCACTCCCAATTCGTCGAACAGAAGTAGGCTATCGCCGTCGCATTGCCTGATTGCATGCGTTATTCGTGCAATGTGGGACGAGTACGTCGATAGTGACAATTCAATCGATTGCTCATCACCGATATCTGCATAAATCTTCTTGAATATCCCGACTTGAGATTTATCATCCACCGGAACCAACAATCCCGACTGTGTCATCAGCACCAGCAATCCGACCGTCTTGAGGGCGACTGTCTTGCCTCCGGTGTTTGGTCCGGTGATAATGATCACATTGTGGTCAAATCCCAGTTCAATATTCAGCGGCACCACATCCGCGCGCTTTCGCGCACTCATCAACAACAGCGGATGGTACGCCGCCTGCAGGCTCACAACTGCATCCGTTCGCAGTTTGGGCATCACCGCCTGCAGATCAAGCGCCAATCTGCCTTTGGCATGCAGAAAATCCAGCCGCCCGTACAGCGACCAGTTGCGCGATATTTCTTCGCCATGACTGTGCGCCAGTTCGCTTAACTCCAGAAGTATCCGCTCGATTTCGTGTACTTCGTCGAGCAGGACTTGCTTCAACTTATTATTCAACTCGATCGCTTCCGTCGGCTCAACGTAAAGCGTTGCTCCCGTTCGCGACCGGTCATGTATCACCGCCGTCTTCGGATTAAATTCACTGTCGACGATGGCAATCACATAACGCCCGTCGCGCATCGTCACGATGTCGTCGCTGCGATCTGAACGATGCGCCCGATCACCCAACGCCTTCTGCAGTCGCGTCAGAATCTGCGCTCTTGCGTGTGCCTTCTCGCCGCGAATTCGCCGCAGCTTGTCCGATGCTGAATCCTTGATCTCTCCGCCGCGGTCGATGGCGCCATCTATTCTCTGAATCAGGTCCGTCAGCGGCTTCAATTGAAGCAGATAGTTGACGATCTTTGGGTACTTCTCTTCCTTGTGTGCTCGATATTGAAACAGTGCCGAAACCAATTTCTGGAAATCCGCCAACTTCTTCAATTGCTCGGCATCGAGAATTGAACCCGCTATTCGGACCTTACCGATCAACTGCTCGATTCGATCGAGATGCTCAAGCGGAATAATCTCTTCAAACTCAATGATCTCCTTCATCTCGAAGGTTTCCAATAGCGAGTCTTGAATGATCAGCGGTTCGATCGACGGGCTCATTTCATTGACCATTTCGCGCCCAGCATCGCAGTAGCACAGCTTCGCTAGCTGCTCTTTGACACGCGGATATTCCAGCGACTCTAATGTATGGCGGTCTAATTGTGACATGTTTGGAAAATACTCGAATCAGCCTGACTTGCAACGCATTTGCTTTGAACTTGACATTGATTCTATCGGATATTACCATTCTTCGCACAAGCATCGGAGGATCGAAATTCCTTTTGAGGTCGACACGGATGACGGCCGGCACCAACCTTCCTCTCCTTTACGACCCCGACTGTCTGTTGAAGAATCCTTCTAAAGAGACGATATTATACTGTAAATGTCTGAAGCGAGAATTAATGAATAAAATCGGAATCACTTTCTGCCTCATCATCTTCCTGGCCCTTGGTTGCTCTGGATATGAAATCGAACAAAAACGCTATCAGGTCGAGAAAGCTTACTTTGAGGCTGAAAAACTCGTCGACAACCATTCCGTCAAACCTGAACTCCGCACCCGTGACGATTATTTTCTACTCGTCAGTGCCTACATGCAGGTATTCAACCGCTTCACCGAAAACTTTCCCAATCTTACATCTTTGCAAAATCTATCGGAGCCCGAAGTCGAAGCTTCCAATCTTGCCGGCAAAGCTCTCCTCTCTGCCTCTGCCCTGCTATTAAGCGCAGAGTCAACCGACAGCGCCAAAAAAGTCCTCGACTTCATCATTGCTTCGCCCGTCATGCTCAAACAACATCGCTTTGACGCACTCTTTGCCGCCGGCAATATCGCCGAGCAACAAGGCAATTGGCCCAGCGCAGAAAACTTCTATCTGCAACTGCTAAAGGAATACTACCCGCCGGTCGTTCGCGGCATTCTTCCAAATACCAATGTTATGGAACTGCCCAAGAAAATTGCCGAGCACTACGCCGATGCCAACGAACGTGATGAAGCTCTCAAACGCGCACGTTGGTCAATCGACTACTATGAAGGCATTGTCGACAGCTTCCCCAAAGTCCCGATGACAATGATGGCCACGCGCCTCTTGGCCGAAATGTACAGCGCCGTTGGCGAGTACCAAACCTCGGTCAATCTCCTTGCAACTGTTGTTGATTCTACCGGCAGGCAATTCGACCCGGCACGTTCGATGATGGCTGACCTTTATCTCACACGACTCAACCGTTCAGATGAAGCGATCCGCATATACAACGAGATCATCAATGACGGCAACGACTCCCTTTCAATTGCCACTGCCTATGTGAAGCTCGCGACACTCTCGTTCAGCAATGAGAAATTTCAAGAGGGCCGCAATCACCTTGAAAATCTGCGCCAGCGATTCCCTCGCTTGGCAAATATTCAGGCTGAAGCACAAATGCTCAAGGCCCGCAGCTTCGAAAGCGAACAGAATAATGAGCGTGCTCGCCAGGAATACGTCGCGTTACTCAACGAATTTCCGGGAAGTGTTCAGGCTCTGGAAGTCCTCGCCTATTTGCCGGAATACTTCCGTAAAATCGGCCAGCCCGGTCTTGAAAAAGAGTGGCTTCGACGTTCCGAGCAGGAGATTCGCAAACTTGCTGAAGGCAATGTCAATCGTCGCATCGGTCTTCAAGCAGCAAGTTATCTCGGGACTTTCCTCCAGCGCAACAATCGCCATGAGGACGCCATCATTCAATTTGAAACACTGATAAAGCAATACCCGAAAACACCGCAGGCTGCTGAAGCTCTCTACAAAATCGGGTTTATTTACCTAAAAGATCTCAACAACAGCGCCAAGGCACTGGAGACCTTCCAGGAATTCCTGAAACAATACCCCAATTCCGGTGTAAGACCGTCTGTTGAGGCTGAAGTACGAAAGATCGAAAAGAGTTAATTGTCCAAACTACAGGGAGGATTTTAATGAACAAAGCTATCGCCTGGAAATTCACCGCGCTATTTATTCTGGTAGCTGCAGTGGCGTTAGTTGCCCAGGGTAAACCGAAGGATTCTTTCGGCCGTGTTGATAAGGCCGATGCTTCTATCCGTCAAATCAAAGGCAATCAGTTTGCCATTGATCTCAATTGGGAAAATGACCAGCAGCTTACCGCGTTGGCTTTCCCGCTCCTCGTGAGAGGTAATGGCTTCCACATGCGCTACGATTCTGTCGCATGGACGCCAAGGACTGATTACTTCGCCGTCAAGTCGGTTCGTCCGCTTGACTCGCTCCAACAGGTCCTGGTAGGACTTTTTGCGACACTCGATGGTTCCAAGCCCCCGCTCGCGGAAGGCAAAGGAAAGCTCGCCACGCTGTTCTTCACGGCAAACGCCAAGAGCGCTATCGATGGCTGCAACATCCTTATTGACACGACATTCATTCTTCCGTCGAATACTCTTTACGGAGTCACTCCTGATGCCCAAAACGTCGAACCGGCGTTTTCAGTTTCAAAAATTGGCACCGACGGCAAGGCAGTTACTTGTAAATAGTTGCTGTTCAATACATTAGGTTGAATTGTAAGGCTCCCGATTTCGGGAGCCTTTTTTGTTTGCGAGGCCGACACTCGTGAAACCGCATTATTCCGTTACACCACAACATGTTATGTCACAAGGTGATGGTCTGCGTCATTTATCTGTCGAATTTTCGAACACTTCCAACTTTCCTATTTTCGCCCTTCCAATTGACTTCAAAAACGTGCACATAACATACTGTCATACAACAATTTAAAATCTCACCCCGACTACCATTCTTGGCACACGGATTGCATATTGCAATAACTAGTTAGAATTATGCCTATTTGGAGGAGATCGATGAAAAAGACTTTGTTACAGCTTCTGGTTACCGCGATGGTAGCAGTTGCATTCAGTTCAGCCAATGCCGTCACGTGGAATTTCTACGATTTCGGCGATAACGTGTTCGACGAACACAATAACACCGCCGATATCGACTTCCCCGGCTATCCGGGTCAGCCGGATCCGTTCCAGCCTAACCCGGGTCAAGCCGGATTGGGTGGCGAGCGCTTCGATATCGAGGGCCTCAACTTCGCGACCGCTAACGATAAGTTCTATGTCTCGTTGACCGCCAGCTTCCAGTACGGCGCCTATTCTTCGGTTTGGAATTATACCTACCGCGAAGGCGACCTTTTCTTTGGATTCGACGGCGATGATGCTACCTACGCGATCGTAACTCGTGGCGGCGCCTCCAAGCTCTACCAGGTGGACAGCTACCTCACCATTCCGAGCGTCCCCGGCGGATTCGGCTACAATGCCGCTATCGTCGCTTCAATGGGTCCGTGGAGAATGAACCAGGGTACCGAACTTGGCGAAGTTCAGAACGCTTACACGTTCTATGATGAGCTTGAGCCCAACCCGATTATCCCGACCAATCCGAGCCAGACCAATGGCGATACCTGGGTCAAGGAATACTGCTTCGACCTCAGCGCCTTCGGTGCGAATTTCAATATCATGCAGCACCAGACGGTCAATTTCCGCACCAACATTGAGTGCGGTAACGACCTCGTAAAAGAAACCCACACTATCACGCCGGAACCGGGAACGATGGTTCTCCTCGGCATGGGTCTCTTAGGTCTCGGCGCTCATCTTCGCCGCAAAAAATAAATAGGCAGTACATCGATCTCTCGAAAGACCTCCGAATCACGGAGGTCTTTTTTTTGTTGCACAACTTACCTCTGCGCGCTTTATATCGTCCACTCATGGAGAACTCAGATAGATGAACCTCTCACCCGCCGCGCTCGTCCGCTGGGTTGGACGTATCCTTGAAGGCAACCGCCGTCTCGCACACTTGCCTCGGATTTCCGTGTGGCGTCAAATCTCTGAGAACTTCCGCCTCATGCGGCTTAATGGCCTCGAACCCCACGAGTACTTTCGTTACGAACTTTGCCGCCCCGAAATCAGCTGGAACGACAAGACCCGTTACATGAGCCGAGATCAAGCTTGGCTCATGCACCGCACCATCAACCAACTATTCGATCAGGGTGTCCTTCAGAAGATGGTCTTTGATCGCCTGATGGGTACGCTTGGCCTTCCCGTCCCACGACAGTTCGGCTTCTACAATCCCCACTTCGGTTACGACGACGCCAATCGCCCCCTCTGCACTCGCGATCAGTTCATTCGATTCCTGCAAGATGGCGCCTTCACCGAATTCGTCCTCAAAGCCGTTTCCGCCGAGCGTGGCGAGGGACTCCGCCTCTGCCGCAAGATTGGCAACGATCGAGTTCTCTCCTTCAATGAAGGAGAACTCTCCTACAGCGACCTCTTTGACAAGATTGCCGCTACCAATATCGGCATCGTCAAGCACAGCCCCGATTCGTGGCTCATTCAAGAACGAATCATCCAGCACCCATTTCTCGATCGCTACACAGCCGACTGCACACAGACCGCGCGTGTCGTAACCTACATCACGAAGAATGGCGACATTCAAATCCTCATGCGCATGCTCAAAATCTCCCGCTCCGGCAAGCACATCGACAATGTCGGCACCACCGGAATGGCTGCCCGCTTCGATGACAACGGCGTCCTCAGCACCGGCGCACAGTTAACGAATTCTGGAATTGTCTATCACACTCATCACCCCGAAACGAAAGCCCCATTGCCGGCGAGATTCTCCCTTTCCACAAGGAAGTCACCGCATTGGCGCTTGAAGCTCAATCGCGTCTCCCCTTTTTGCGCAGTCTCGGCTGGGACATCGCCATCACCAAAGATGGCCCGCTGCTTATCGAAGGCAACGCCTATTGGTCGCACATCCTCCAATTCGCCCTCGGCCACGGCGTCCTCACCGACGAACTCTTCACGGAACTCCACGAAGTCGCATAACATCACACCATAAGTCGCGATAGACATTTTGTCTGACATTTGCATGTCGTCATCCCCGCGAAATCGACCACGGGGATCCAGCCTGCACGCAGGCGAGGATCTCCCAGCATTGCCCACCAAAGACTGGTAGATTCTTCACTTCTCCCACTATGACACGGAACCAAATCACTACTACGATCCTCGGTAGGTCAGACATTTTTTGTCTGACATTTGTCCCCCACCGGAACGGTGGGACTCTTCTGACTCTTGTGATACAGTCTTGTAGGTCAGGAGCCCTGCGCTCCTGACACCCTTTGTTGTGGGTTCGACTTCAGTCGAACGTGTCGACAAGCTTGTCCCCCACCGAATCGGTGTGCCTGTTCTTACACTCACGAAACGAATCCGTAGGGCTTGTCCCCACCGAAACGGTAGGACTCTTTTGGCTCTTGTGATACAGGCTTGTAGGTCAGGAGCCCTGCGCTCCTGACACCCCTTTGTTGTGGGTTCGACTTCAGTCGAATGTCTTCTCTGCCACATTAGAAACGAATCCGTAGCGGTGAGGGCCCAAACCACAACGGCGCCCCGGTGGTGGCCGGGACGCCGTCTCTCATTGCGAAGGTGCCGCAAGTCGCCGCATACGACTCGCGACTGTCCGTGAAATGTGCTACTTCATCAAAACCATCTTGCGCGTACTGCTGAATTCGCCCGCGTCAAGACGATACAAATACACGCCGGTTGCAACCGTCGCTCCGGCTTGATCGGTGGCATCCCAGACAACGCTGGTCACGCCCGCCGGCGAACTGCCGCTCAGGCGTTTGACAATCTGACCGCTGATGTTCAGAATCGTCATCGTCCACTCCGAGGCTTTCGGCAGCGAGAACGATATCGTCGTTTCCGGATTGAACGGATTCGGATAATTCTGAATCAACGCGAACTCTTCCGGAAGCACCGTCTTGCCCAGCGAAGAATTCAACAGGTTGCCGTCATAGTCGGCCGCTTCAATATGTTCAATCGTCACTTCGGCTCCGATGGTCAAAATCTGCCGTTCTCCGGCATTGACCTTTGCTCCGAGTTCATCAGAGTACATTACTACGTTCAGCACGTCGCCATCAGTCGAGTATGCCAGCTCAAGGCTCTGCGCCGCAAGCTCAGCTACGACAGTCGCCGCGTCGGCGCCATTGAGTTTGGCGCGCAGATACACGCCGCCCAAATCGACACTGCTGTTCGACCATAGCCTCGTCGTGCCTTCGACTTCTTCAATGCTAAACTCTACCGAATTGGCAAACGGAGCCAGCTTCGGAATTGGCTGGACATCGCCAATCAATACCCGCAGCAGGTACACCAAATCGCCAATCGTCAAAGTATGACCGTCGGCATTGATATCGCTCGCCGCAGTTTGTCCCGCGACCGAAATCGTAAATGCCGCGACACCCTTGAGGAAGTAATTCGTGTATAGCACCGCGTCGGCAATCTCGTTTGGAATTCCGTTGAGATTCATGTCGCCGCGCGCGTCAATCGAATCGTTGTCAATGATGCAGATGAATCCGTTGCGCAGTTCGATACAGCGCTCCGGAAGGAACTTGTCGCCCTTGATACACGTATCCGGTACGCCAAGATGCTCGAATCGCGACGCTTCCGGGAAACCAACGTTGTCGTCTTCATCCCAGATAATCACGTCATACGAATCGTAAATGATCTTGTCCACCAACAGCGTGTCACCCGACAAGCTTGAGAACGCGTTGTCGCCGCAGTCGATCCAGAAGAATTCGACAGGCAGCACCTGTCCCTCAAATGTATTGTTGCTCGTCACGCGGAACGTGATGTTCGCAATCGTGCCGCTCGGTGAAAGCTGTCCTACCGGCGGATGATTGGCGCCGTTGTTGGCATCAGCTATCGCAACGACCCGCACCAATCCACCAGGACACGATCCGGTACAGTTGCCGAACGGTCCAAGGCGATACGTGAAGTATTCCCAGCCGCTAATCGCCGGCCCGATTGTCGCATTGACGAAGCTGAAAGCTGATACGTCATACTTGATCAGCATGTCGTATCCGCCGATTGGCAGACGCCCTTCATAATCAATACCGACAGTCACCTGCGAACCAAGCGTGACGCATTCTGTCTTCTCGATCTGCAACACGATGCAACTTGAGTCGCAATCGTCATAGCGAACCTCGTAGTCCCATGTCGTGGCAACTTCGACGCCGCACTCGTTCGATCTTATGAACTCAAATGAATATGTTTGACTGTGGTCTAGAATCGGATCGAAGCAAAGTGTACCCGCCCCATTGGCATATGTAAACGTGAAGTCCACACTCGAGTTCGTCGGCGATACTGTGATTGTCGTGTTCGGTGTATTGGTGTACGTAATGCCGGCGCAAATGCTGGGTAATTCCGTTCCAACGCACACCGCCGTGTCGCCGTCCGGCGCTGCGACTACCGCAGTCGGCGGATCGATGAAATTAATGTTCCAACTAACCAATCCTGTGTCTGCTTTGCCGCAACTATCTGCTACCAGAACGCTCCAATTGAACGTGCCGTCTGCAGTCGGTGTGAAGCACACCTGGCCGGTCGTTGCATTTATCGTACCCGGTCCAGACAGCAAGCTGTAAGTCAACTTCGTGACGATCGTATCGACCGTCGTCACGTTGAAGCACAACTGCGTTGCCGCGCAAAGATTTTGTGGCGTTGGCGATGGCACCGTTATCACCGGCACCATGTTGACTCGCACATTGACCGTATAAAGCGCCGTGTCAGCTGCACCGCAAGCATCCCTGGCAATCACGTTGAAATTGAATACGCGTGAACCAGAAGCGCCTGAATTGATGCAAACCGTATTCCCGTTAATCGTTCCCATGGTGGTGGTATAGGTCAATGGATTTCCGTCTGGATCGCTCGCATTGATCGGAACACAAATCTGTCCCGGCTCGCATAGTGTGAAGTTGCCGCCGCCAATCAGAACGTCGGGGCGACGGTTAAGCGTGACCACTGCAAATCCGGTATCCAAATCGCTCGCACCGCAAGCATCTGTCGCTCGAAGTATGAATCTGTAAGTCCCTGTCGTATCGGGCGTGAAACAGATATTGCCGCCGTTATAACTGCCCGGACCGCCAATCAACTGGCATGACGCCAGGTCACCGTCAGGATCACTGCAGGATGCCGGTATGCAAACCTGCTGAGTAACGCAGAACACTACTGTCGTGTCCTTAACGAGCGCTACCGGCGGATTCAGAAGAGTCACTGCTATCACTGCCGTATCGAGATCGAAGTTACCGCACTCGTCGGATGAGCGCAGTACAAACTGATAGCTTCCGCCCGTTGTCGGCGTAAAGCATATCTGCGATCCGTTGAAGGTTCCCGGTCCCGAGATCATTTCGCACGTTGCCATGTCGTTGGTCGGGCTGGAACATCCTGCCGACCAGCAAATCGCTTGCGGCGCGCACAGCGTCACCGTCGAGTCGCGGCCTGCATTCGCAATCGGAGCTATATCATCTATTAATACTGTAAACTTGACCGTATCCCGTACGAAACCGCCGCATTCATCAGCCGCGGAAAAACAGAAAGTATATGTCCCCGAAGTCGTCGCTTCAAAGCACAACTCACCATTGCTGATCGTACCAATACCGCACTCCTGCGCAACTGCTACCGCAGTCTCACCGACCGCCGCCGTCACCGGGAAGCATAAAGTCGCCGGCTCGTTCTTGCAGAGTGTTACAGTCGTATCCGGAATCGTGGTAATCACCGGACGCTGTTTGTATCGCACTATCACCGTTAGCGTATCGCGCGGACACGGCAAAATCTCGCGCGGATCGTCGATCGGGAATCCGAACGACTTACAGCACGAATCATAGGCTACAATAATAAACTGATACATCGCCGAGTCCAGCGCACCGGGCAGGAAACACACCTCGCCGGTAAGCGTATCGATATTCGCTTCCGGGCTTTGGAACAGCGTGAACTGCAGTTGGTCATTATCCCAGTCAAACGCCTCAGCGACATCCAAACAAATCGAATCCAACACGCAGATCGTGGTGTCGATATAGTCATCAGTCAGCGTCAACTCCGGATTCGTCCTAAACTCGACGCGCACTGAAAAAGTGTCAGTAATGCTCACATTGGCTTCGTCTGTAATTCTGAAAATAAACCGATGCGTCGAATCAATCGGCCACGGCAGGAAGCACGACTCAAAGTCAATCGGAGCTAAACCGGTGGCGACTGTCGTGAAGCTGTTTCCCACCTTCTGCTCAAGCGTCAGATTTCCAACACCACCTTCGGCATTCACATTGAAGCAGGTATTCTGTTCAGTGCAGTACAGGTAGAATGTCTGGCCCTCAAACGAAAGCGACAACGCATCCGGATTGATGAATCGTAAGTCAATGACTACGTCCTCAAAATCCTGATCGCCGCCATCCGCCAAATCCTCGAACGCTACGACATAGTGTCCGACTTCTCCGGCCGAGAAAACCTTAGCATGGTCAAACGCATCCCAATTGAGATTGGTCTGACTGTACCAAATGTCATCATAAAGTGTGGGGCCAATGTAGAATCCGACTGAATCCGCCATTGTTGGCATCGTCAGCGTCGTTCCGGCAGGTGAATTTTCGGCAAACAGCATTGATCTGCCCGCCGCGTTCCCCTTCGGATACCAGCCGACTTGCGAAATCGAAGCTGAACCGCGATGCTTAATCGTGATTTCGGCTTGATTCGCATAAAGCTGCGGCAAGAACACCGAAGCGTTCATTTCGTCGGTGGCTACATTAATAGAATAACCTAATGTGCTTAACAGCTCCTGAAGAGACGGACCATCGAGAGCAGTCTTAGCTCGCAATGAATCGCTCCAGGGATGGTCTCCGCCTGCTGCATAGGACTTACTCCCAAACAGCGCCAGACAGAGTACAAGAATCGCAATGAGACGTGGGAATTTCACAATGGCTCTCCGGTTTCGAGGGAAGAACTCATTCTCGCGTTTGATCCAGCTATGCGGTTACAGCCGGTACCTTTCTTCAAAAGTATAATAAGAACTTGCTCGGCTCTTGAATGTATAGAGCACCGCGAGAAGTACACATACGCAGACAGGACGAATATAGGAGAATAGCCTGTAAAGTCAAGGTAAAATGGCCCTAGAGACCTGTAACATTTAGGAACAACTGCATCAAACCAAGCTGAATTCAGCCTTCATTCTCAGCCGCCCTTCAGAAACATAACCTATTAATCTTAAAGCGATTACAGAGGATTACCCTTCAAAATTCTCGTCATAATCCTTCGTCGATCCGGCCCTGACCTGCTTGACGACGTGTGGAATGAGATACTTCGACAGTCCCGTTTGAAGCTTCGCTTCAAGTGTCCCTGCTTCGAACAGGTTCACCAGCCGCGCTGGTGTCAGCTGCGAAACATCCTGCCAGATCCCGGCCTTCTTCAAATACTCTTCCAGCTTCTCTCGCATTGGCCGCTCTGCTTTGTTGCTGTTCGCTGGCAGCCGGAACGTTTCGTCGATCTTCACATTCAGATATCGGCTTGATCCATAAAGTCGTGTCATTCCAAATTGCTGTGCGTAGCGAGTAATCTCTTCCTCGACCTGCGCCATTTCCTCTTCAATCTCCGCTATCTGCTTTTTTAATTCATACCGTTTGGCGTGTAGTTCGCTGTACTTGTCCGCCAGCGTTACACCTTCGTCCTCTTTGAATTCCTTCGGCGCCAGCGGAAGCACCCGAGCCAGATGTTTTTTCGCCGGACAGATATCGAAAAAATCACACCAATCACACAGCGCCGATTCGCGGTAAGGAAACTCGTTCTTCTGAATTGCTGCCTCAGCCTGTTGAATCGTGCGAATCGTCTCGACTTTGAGCTTCGCGAGATCCTTCTTACTCCTGAGCGACTTCACTTCTTCGTCAAAAAGCAAATAATGCCAGATCAACTCAACCTTCTCGGTGTTGGCCCACATCTTTTGAATCCCGATCTGGTACAGCGCCAGTTGCCGGTCCTTTGCAGCCTCGTCATTGGTCGGCAGTTTTCGTTTCGTTTTGTAGTCGCGAATCTGCCAAACACCATCCGGCGTCCTGGAGATACGGTCAATAAATCCCTGAATCCGGTAGCGGTCGCCATCGTCAAGCGACAAATACACCCTTTGCTCAAGCGCAATTGTCTTCTCCGATTCAAACGGAAAGTAGCGATCCCAATACTTCGTTAGTGCTTCCAACCCCTGCCGGTAATAGTCTTCGATAGTGTATTGCTTCTTGACGATGAAGATCTCGTCGTGCTTTTCTTTCTCCCACAGATTGAAGTAGTACCCAAGAAACTCCTCCTTGGTCCACGTCTTCCCCATCAGCTTGTGCTTGTATAGCTCTTCCAAAACGTCATGCACGCGCGACCCAAGAAATGCCTCAATCGAATCTCGCTTGGGAATCTCCACCTTTTCGATGTACTGATACTTGAACTTCAGCGCGCACGACTCAAACGTTTCCAACCGCGAGTGCGAGAATACCATCGGCTTTCCGGTCATGTTACAACTTCCCCGATCGAAGTATTGCTATAACCAGCCAGATTCCCAAAATGCCCGCTGTAATGAATCCGACCAACCCCAGCACCGGGAATCCGTAGATCATCATCCCCGAGTCACGCGTCATTACCAGCGAGGACCCGACAATGATCGCTGCAATGATCATCGAGAACGCGATTCGATTCGACGCCTTCTCCAGTTCGACAATCAGGCGCTCCAGCCCCTTGTGTTGAAGCGATATCGACAGCTCTCCGTTGCGCAGATTGCGAGTTATTCGCTTGAACTCAAATGGCAGGTCCAACACCAGATCGCGCATCTCGCCCAAGTACTGCCCCAGTTCCGACATGATGTTTCGTGGGCTAAACTTGCGCGTAGACAACTTCTGAATTGCGGGCATCAACGCTGTGATAAACTCATATTGCGGATTCAATGCCCGCGCCAGTTCCTCGTATGTCCCAAGTGTTTTTCCCAACATCATTAACTCCGGCGGAAACTTGATGTTGTGCGTCGTCACGATTCGAAAAGCTTCCGTGATCATACTGCGCATATTCAATTTTGATAGTTGGACACCGTGGTAACGATGCAAGAACAGCGACAGCTCCGTCTCCAGCGCTGCCGGGCGGATATTGTCACTCAGCAATTCGTGACTTTGAAACACCCGAACCAGTCGTCTGGTATCGTCACTCGAGGCTGCAATCAACAGATCAGATATCAACTCCATCGACCCGCGCGACAACCGCCCCATCATTCCGAAATCTACCAGTGCAATCCGGTTCCCTGGCAACGCAAACAGATTCCCCGGATGTGGATCAGCGTGGAAATATCCATGTTCGAAGATCTGTTTCGCCGCAATCTCACCGCCGACTCGAGTCAGTTCCACCGGGTCAATTCCCGCGGCTAGTATTCGCTCTTTATCAGAAATCTTGATTCCGTCGATGTAACTCAGTGTCAGGACCTTGCTCGTGGTCAAGTCCCAATAGACCTCTGGCAACACCAGTCGCTCATCATCGGCGAAGTTACGCGCGAAAATTTCGAGATTCCGTGCTTCAAATGTGAAATCAGTTTCCTGCTTTGCCGATTTCCACACTTCGTCAACAATCGCTACCGGGTCGAATGCCTTCGTCTCCGGCACATATCGCTCCAACAGCCCCGCCAGATCTCGCAAGATCGACAGGTCCTTTTCCATGACTTCCTGCACGTTGGGACGCTGCACCTTTACTGCCACCACATCACCCGCAATCGTCGTTGCGCGATGAACCTGCGACAGCGATGCCGACGCGCAGGCTGTCTCCTCAAACTTCAAGAACACCTCAGTCAGTGGCTTGCCCAATTCCTTTTCAACAATTTGCACAACTTCGGTGTAAGCAAACCCTGTCACTTGGTCCTGAAGCTTCGTCAATTCCAATGCAAGTTCTGGCGGAATCAAAAACGGTCGAGTGGAAAGAATCTGCCCTATTTTTACGAATGTCGGCCCCAGTTCTTCCAATGCCAGTCGGATACGCTCTGCCCAGCTATAGGCAGCCAACTCCTGTTGCCGTGCAAATAGTTTGCGGCTCCCGATTCTCAGAAAGCCGGCGATGTTCATCCGATCAAGCACTTCCCCAAACCCGTACTTGATCAACACGCCGACTACTTGACGGTAGCGTCCCAGATTTCGGTATGTCCTATGAAGATCTAACTGCGGCATGATTCCCCAATCCGGTATTGGCCTTGACTGCCACCTAACCTAATCAAGTAGACCCCGCCGGACAATCAGAATTCGCAGCACCGTGCTCTTTGCTAATGCAGCAATCGTCTACAAGAAACTGAATATGACTCCTGCCGAGATCACCGTTATATCCGTTGAAGGGTTGCTGTTGACCTTCGAAATCTTCCCTTCGACAAACGGCTGGAACGGCAAAGCGCCCAATTGTAGCTTGGCGCCAACCACTAAGTGATAGCCGAAGTATGTCTCATCCGACGGTATCTCGATCGTGACATCCTCGAATTCACCAAGTTCGCCTGAGTAAGAATACGAAAACTTGTGCGCCGCAATCCCGCCACCGATAAACGGCCTTATCACTGGAAACTGGAAGACAAACTTTGCCGTAGTGTGAAACGCCACATCCTTGGCTTCGGCCTCGACCTCTTCGCCAAACAGTACCTTTGACTGCTTGTCCTTCGACCAATCAATCCCGAACTCCACATCGACCGACTTGCTGCCGATCTTTGCAAAAATGCCGTATGCCGGAAAATCGGAAAACTTCAGGTCCGACAGTTTGACATTCGGGTTGTCGTAGTTTGTCACCTGCCCCAATTTCGCCCCGAAACCGATTCCGGTTATCGCGCTCGCACAGTTGTGCGAACCAATTGTCATCGCTGCCACAAGCAGCATTAGTATGGTTATTCGCTTCATGTCAATATCTCCTTTCATCCCTGATATACCTTGTTACAATCGTCGTTGCCGTTCGCACCCGAAGAATTTCGACGACATTAGTCTATCTTTCGCTTCGGGGTCGCGGACAATAGACTCTAATAGACCTTGAGAATTACACACTCTTGATCTTCGGACACAAGCTCATATTGGCCGCGATACGATTCCACATCCACCGCACTTCCGGCACTTTCCTTAAGGTGAACGACGATGTACTTCACCTTCGCCATCGTCAACTGTGCCTGCTGAAGTCTCAAATCGCTGAAAGAAAGCCGATCTTCCAAGCTGTCGCCAATCTTGCGCGTTGCCGCACCATCGACTATTGGAATCCGATGAAAAGTCTGCTGCATCATGTACCGCATCGAACTCTGATAACTGCGCGGAATGTTCAACAAGCCATATTCCTGCCCGTCTGCGGCAAGACCCTTCATTGCCGCCGGAATCTCAATCTTGGTGTACTCATAATTAATGGCAAAATAGTCTAAGAATATCACTGCCACTACCATTGCTGTAATCAGAGTCTTCTTGACTCCCCCAAGTTCTTTCCGTTCCCACAGCTTGAGAAGACTCAAACTCACAATCACTGCCCAAAACAAATAGGCAAACACCATAAACCGTCCCGTCGCCCTGACATTAGACAGAAACGGCAAGTACGCTATGACCGTGTACGGCAGCCCGACTGGTAACAACTTCCCCAAGAAGTGTAACTGCGGTCCCAACGCCATTACCACAAATGCCGCAAACCCCAGCCACCACTTCGCAGCCAACTTTCGGGTAGTCGGAAACGCCGCCACCACCACAACCATTGCCGCAATTCCCAAATAACTCGCCGACTCCCACGCATTGCCGGTATATGATTGATTTGCCTCCTTGATTAACGGCAACTGCCCCGCCCAATGAAACGCACCCGGTATGAATAGACCGGCAAAATCAGCCGCGAACGTATTTAGTCCGCTTCCCTCAACATCGCTTGTCTTCAAACCAAGCTTCACCATTTCTATCAGCCAGGGCGACACCACCAGATGCGTTGCTCCGACCACAACTGCTGCTTTAACAATGTAGTCTTTGACTATCCACTGCCTTCTGCTCACTGCCAAATAGACATACCCAAACAGCACGAAATATCCGGCTATCACCATGTAATTCCAATCGCACATACTGGTCAGAAAGAAGAACAGCGCTGCCAGCGCCAGATTGCCCGCTCCGCCTTCACGTATTGCCCTGATGAAGTACAGCACAAAGAACGGTATGAACTGAATCGCATTGAGATTGCCATGATGAAGTGATTTTCCGAAGTGAAATGGACTAAACGCGAAAATGAACCCGCCTACAATCGCTACCAACGAGTTGCCCGTGATAAATCGCACCAGCAGGAATGCCCCAAGACCCGCCAACGGGTATGAATGAAGGATGATCAAATTGAACACCGCCGCCGGGCTCATGACAATCCAAAGCAACACCGATATCGCGAAGTTGTAGAACGACCACGCGAAATAGTACATCGAAGTGCCTTCGGGGAAATACAGCATGTTGGTGTGCGTCAACGATTCCTCGCCGCGTACCACCATTTCATTCGAATACCACAGATTCCAGTAGCCGCCCATGTTGTCCTCTGGCGGTCCGATGATATGCGACCCGAACACGCCCAACGACGGCGCAAAATAGACCATCGTCAACGCGCAATAAATCAACAGCGCCGCCACCGTGTCGTGTCGAAATCGATTTTGAGGGAGTTGAACTTCTGTCGAAACTTCTATCGACGACATTACCCGCCGAAACAGCTTGAAAACGCCGATCCAGAACAATAACGTCAGCGGAATTCCGAAGAACATGTACTGCCAGAAAATCAGGTCAGCACGCTTGTGATAGTATTCAAGATCGTGCCGCTCATGATCAATAAACGGCATCGATGGCGTCCCATTCAGGCTCGACTCAAATGCTGAATCGATAAAGTCGTGCACCCATAGTGAATGAACAACTGCCCCCGCGCCGAGGATTATATATAGAATGATGAAGAAGCGAACGAGCTTCCCTTGCAATAGTTTCTTCACACGGTCCATCGTCTGAATTTTCTGCCCGCTCTCACTGTCGTTGCAGGAATTCGAAGTTCTTGATGCCTGATAGACGTATCTCTCTAATGCTTTCCAGAGTCATCTGCGAGCCGGCGATAATACTCTTCATGGCTGCGAATCATCACTGCCAATGAAAACTTCTCTTCCACCAACCGGCGTCCCGCCAATCCCATTGCCTCCGCCTTTTCTGGCTCGCGAAGTAATTGCCCTATTCGCGCACCCAGTGCCGCGTAATCGCCAGCCTTAACCAAAAAACCAGTCACGCCATCCTTAACGACTTCCGCGTTACCGCCAACATTTGTCGCGACTACCGGCAATTCCGCCCGCATATACTCAAGCAGTGAATTCGAAAATCCCTCCGATGTTGAACACAGCACCCCGACCGTGGCATTCGCAATAGCCGCGTGCACATCGCGCACACTCCCCGGCATTTCAAAATTGCCCTGCAAACCTGCCTCTGCAATTTGTGCCTGCAAACTGTGGCGCTCCGGTCCCTCCCCATATATCCGAAACCTCGCTTCGGGAAACTCCCGTACGACTTCAGTTGCCGCTTGAATCAATGTCGAAACCGATTTCACTGGCCGCAAATTTGCGACCATTACTATGGTCTGGCGCTGTCTCTGGTCAATTGGCAACGCCGGCTTCAATTCAACCCCATTGTAGATAACATCAATCGCTGATCGCTCAATTCGCTCTATCTTCGCAATTGCACTCGCGACCGCTTCCGAGTTTGCCAGCCACCGTTTTGGATATCGATTAGCAAACTTGAGAAACAGCTTCTCTTTGAATCCGTATGAATAACCCAAATTGCGCCGCGAAGAAATCACATTCCCGATTCCCGCCAGTTGCGCTGCACCACCTCCGACAAGGTGCCCCTCCACGAAGAATGTCTGCACCAAATCAATCTCTCGTTGCCGCATGAACTCAGCCAGTTTCTTCCGCTTGGCAAACATCTCCGGTGTAAACATGCGCTGAACATTCCAGCAGAACGTCTCGCAGTTGAACTTGCCGTTGCGAAAGTACTCGCAATCCTGAAGCGTGACCAGCACCGGCTCAAATGCCGTCTCGTCGAGATTTCCGATTATTGTAAGAAGATTCTTTTCAGTCCCGGCGCGGCCATTGCCCATCGATCCGATGACATACAGAACTCGCAGCTTCTTCATCAGTGCCGTCCGAGTCCTGACTCACGATCGATGGCGAATGATTCCGACCAGAAAACCGTATCCGAGGGCGAAGTGTATTGTGAAGAAGATCACCGGTAGTACAAAAAACGTCAGTCGTTGTGTGGGGTGTTTCGCAATCGAAAATGATGCCACAAACACTGCCAGAAGATAGAGAGCGACAATCACACTCGCTGCCAACGCTACCTTGAACGACAATAGCCACAAAAGCGGATATATCACAGCCCCGACAGCGAACGCCGTGGTGATCAGCGTACCCGAACCCAATGTCGATGGATGTTTGCGGAACAGCTTCCACCGTCCCACGCCATATCGGTACAATTGCGTAAACAGCGCGAATATGCTCCGGCGCGCTGCATACTCAACGGTAAGCTTCGGCGATATAAACGACTTCAATCCCGCTTTGTCTACTCGCGTGTTGAATTCCACATCCTCGCAAGCATCGAAGGACTCGTCAAAGTATCCGACGCGTTCAAACACACTGCGTCGATAACTTGCCGCCGATGACGCCGCTTTCACGAACCTCTCGCGATTCGTGTAGATCGTCGAATCCAATGCATGACCCAATCCCGAAGCACGCGCCAGTGAAACTGCTCTCTGGAAAAGCGTCTGCGGTCGTAGCGTCAGTGGCTGTGGACGGCAAAGCGCATCCGCGCCTGACTTCTCAAACAAAGCCACAATATCCGACAACAACTTGGTCGATGGCAAATGGCAGTGGCCGTCGATGTAGACGATGTATTTTCCCCTTGCTGCCTTTGCTCCGAGATTGCGCGCTTTGGAAGACAATTTTCCCGGGTTGCTTATGATTCGGAAATTTTGAAATTTGCTTTCAAACGTCGATGCAGCCTCGTAGGTGTCGTCATCAGAAATGCCGTCGACAATAATCAGTTCCATCCGCTCTTGGGGAAAGTCCTGGGTGCTCAAGTCATCCAGCACGCGCCGAATGAACTTGCCTTCATTTCGCACCGGCATGACGACTGATACTATGATATCGTTGTTACCAGCAGATTCCATGATAATTGGCGCCCTGCGCTGACGGGTTATCGGTCATCCTTACCAAATCAACAATCTGTCTATCCTTGATCCCCTTGAGTGCACCAACATATTCCGGATCATCGTTCCCTACGATAATCACTTCTGAACTATGTACGACCTCTGCCACCGAAGATGCGAACAGCTTTTCGATGTGCGGAATCTCCTTTTCGATGTACGCCTTGTTCGAACCGAAAATTCGCGCCAAGTTCACGTTGCGGTCATAGATCAGTAACTCATATCCCTTGCCCAGAAGTCTCTCCGCCAGCAACACCAGCGCCGATTCCCGCAAATCGTCAGTTCCGCCCTTGAACGCCAATCCCAGGAACCCAATCTTCTTCTTTTTGAACGACGTCACCAACTTGAATCCCTCATTCAACTGCTGCTCATTCGAAAGAGGAATTGCGGTCAACAGCGCCGCACCAAAGTCCTGCCGTTTCGCTTGGTATAGCAACCCGCGAACATCCTTCGGAAGACACGAACCGCCATAGGAAAACCCCGGCCGTAAGTACATCGGCGAAATGTTCTGCTTACTGTCAATCATAAACAACCGCATCACTTCGTGTCCGTCGACTCCCATCTTGCGCGCAATGGTCCCGATTTCATTACCGAAACACACCTTGAGTGCATGCCAGACATTGCACACATATTTGACAAACTCCGCCGTCCTGATGCTCGTGACCTCGAATGGTGCCGTCAGAAATGCAAACATCTCCTTGACCACTTCCGCAGCCGCTTCCGATTGTACACCCACGACCGTAAATGGTGGATTATAAAAATCATCTACCGAGGAGGCTTCGCGCAGAAACTCCGGATTGAAACAGACATCGAAATCGATATAGACTTTCTTTCCAGAGGTCTCTTCCAGAATCGGGATCACCACATCCTCCGTCGTTCCGGGAGGGATGGTCGAGCGGTAAATCAACGTATGAAATTTGCTCTTGTTCTTAAGTACCTGCCCGATTTTTTCGGTCACTCGTGTGACGTAGGTCAAATCGACATCGCCGTTTTCACGCGATGGTGTGCCGACACAAATCATCGAGACATCGGTGTCATTGATTGCACTTCGCGCATCAAGCGTCGCCTTCAAAGCGCCTCTCTTGACGACATCTTCCATGATCTCGCCGATCTTGGCTTCTACAATCGGGCTTTTGCCGGCGGCAATCTGTTCGATTTTGTCCTTGCTGATATCGACACCGATAACTTCATGCCCTTCCTTAGCCAGACAAGCCGCAGTTACCGCGCCAACATAACCCATTCCGAATATCGATATTTTCATTCCCGCCTCAGTTTGTCGATTCAGTAGCCTGCAGGGCATCGTGAAGTATCGTCGCAGCCCTGCTCCAGCCGTAATTCTCGGTCACAAGTCGGTAACCGGATTCAGCAATCTTATTGCGTTTGACGTCGTCTCGCAACAACTCCTTTATCCGATCTGCAAAATCCTGAGCCGTATCCGCCAGCACAATGTGCTCGCCAGCAACTAAAGGCAGTCCCTCTGCTCCAACCGAGGTCGCCACCACACATTTCTTCATAGCCATAGCCTCGTAAATCTTGATACGTGTCCCTCCGCCTACGCGCAGTGGGACTATGTAAAGTTGACCGGCCGCAACATGTGGGCGTACATCCTCAACGGTCCCGCTTACCAATACACTCTCATCTGATTCTGCTACACTCCACAATATCCGGCCCCGGTCGGCGCCCGACCACGGAAAATGAAATTTCAGCAACCTGTTCCCGCACAAGCGGATACACGTCGCGGTAGAACCACCAGAACCCGTCAATATTCGGCATCCAGTCCATCGAACCGCAGAAGACCAATCGCTTTGCTACCTCGCCCCTCTGTGGCGCAAAGTAGTCGATGTCAACTCCCGTTGGCAAAACCGTATAACCGCGCAATCCGAATTCTTGTTTCAGTTTTTCACCGTCAAATTCTGACACCGTCAGCACATGATCGAATCTCTGGCACGCATCCGCCTCGTATTTCGCCATTCTTTGCTTCTCATATCCGAAATAGAGCCGCTTCAGCGGATTCGTCTCTACCTCATGATACCGCCGCCAAATCATCGTCTCCACATTATGCTCAAATAGCACCGAGGGCACCTTGCCGACATAGTCGCGGCACCACGCCATCTCCAGAAAATCGCATAGTACGATATCGCACCGTTCAGGTGTAGCGAGTTCTTCCACCTTCGCGATCATTTCCTTAGTGATATACTTGTTCACAATGTACGGCCGCGGCGAAAGCAGCTTCGACAACACGCGTAGTTGAAACCCTATCCCCTGCTTATTCTCTTCCTTCCGAACCACGGCCTCAACCTTGATTCCATAACCGCGCATCTCGTCGAGATATTTTTGCTCGTGATCCGGTGTCACATAGCAGAGGAATGTCACTTCCGCTCGTTTCGCCAACTCAACCAGCAGATGCTTGGTGCGTATCTTGCCTCCAGTGTCAGCCGGAAGCGGAAAATCTGATTTTATCCAGAGAACTCTCATACCGCGATCTTGATCTTCTCCCACGATTCTTCCCGGATGTACATCGTGTGCCAAAGCTCAATGTTGAGCAGCGTCCAAATCTGGTCGGAGTAGTTGTACTTGCCCGCTCGGTGCAATTCAAAGTACCTGGCAATCAACTCGCGGTTGAAATTTGACCCACAGAACGAATCGTCTCCCAAGATGATTTTTCGTGCGACATCGTGATATTCGTTCGCAAACCACCGTTTTATCGGCACCGGGAATCCCGCTTTCGGTCTGGTCAAGATCTCCCTCGGAATATCTTCCGCAAATGCCGCCCGCAATATCCGCTTCGTATCAAAGCCCTTTATCTTCAATTCGTCCGGCAACGAGAACGCAAACTCCACCAGATGATGATCCAAAAACGGCACCCGCGACTCGATCGATGCAGCCATCGACATCTGGTCCTGCTTCATCAGCAGTTCGAGCAGATACGTCTTGATATCTGCATACAGCATCTTGCCCAACAGCGTCGAGTTGTTCGAGCGGTTGAAATGGTCGAAGTACCCCGCGTAGACATTTTCGGCATCCAGCCCCTTCCAATTCTCGCCTTTAAGCAATTGCCCCAGTCTTTCCCGCGAAAATGTCGAGTAATTGTCGAGAAAGATCGATTCCAAATCCGCGTCGAGATACACCGTCGTCCGTATTGCCTTATTCCGAAATGGAAACTTGTACGGCAACGCATCCAGCAGAGGTCGAAAGACCTTGCTTCGTATCGACCTTGGCAAAATCCCGAACAGCATCTTGTCGGTCTTGATGTTCGCCAGCGTCTGATAATACCGCTCGTATCCGCCAAACAACTCATCCGCGCCTTCGCCGGTCAATACGACCTTGACATGCTTCCCCGCCAGCTCCGAGACCTTGTACAACGCGACCGAAGACGGATGCGCAATCGGTTCATCCTCGTGATAGATCATTCGCGGCAATAACGAAAAGAAGTCGTTCGTCGTCATTGTCACTTCGTGCTGGTCGGCGTTGACATGTTTCGCCGCCAGCCGGGCGTAGTGCAGCTCATTCGCTTCACGCTCACCGAATGCAACCGAGAACGTCGCGATCCGGCGATCAACCATTTTCGACATCCGCTCGCTGATGATTGTCGAATCAATTCCTCCCGACAGAAACATCCCCAGCGGCACATCCGCCATCAACCGCAAGTTGATCGAGGTATCCATCAATTGCCGGATTTGCTTGACCGCATCAGTTTCCGTAATGCTATTGTCTACCGTTATGTGCGCGCAGTCCCAATATCGAACAATGCTGATTGTCCCGCGATCATACTCCAAGTAGTGTCCCGGCTCCAGCTTCTTGATTCCCGCAAACAATGTCGAATCGTCGCTGGTATACTTCAGTGCCAGTATCTGCATCAAAGCCTTATAGTCGACCGTCCGCTTGACTTGGGGAATCTGCAGTAAACTCTTAATCTCCGATGCAAACGCGAACAATTCCGGCGTATCTATGTAGTAGAGAGGCTTCACTCCAAGCCGGTCGCGCGCGATCAGAATCTTGTCAGTCCGTTTGTCATGTATCGCAAACGCAAACATCCCTCTCAGTTTATGAAGCCCAGCCCAGCCGTGCGCATCCATGCAATAGATGATCGACTCCGTGTCGCAATTCGTGCGATACGGGTAGCCCCTGCCCTCCATCTCTCTTCGTACTTCGAGATGATTGTAGATTTCACCGTTGAATGCGATCCACATCGACTCGTCGGCATTCGACATCGGTTGATGCCCATGACTCAAATCGACAATCGACAACCGCCGATGCCCGAATCCAGTGTTGGCATGGACGTAGTACCCTTCGTCGTCGGGACCGCGATGAGCAATGACATCATTCATCGCCCTAAGAAGTTCCCGCTCGACCGGACGGCTCGGATCCTTGTAACTAATTCCGCAGATTCCGCACATTGTTCACCGGCTGTAATGGTTTGAGTTCAATCTTATCATACTTGATGCCCGGCACCGGCCGCAAGACCGTTCCCGCTGGCACCGCTGCAGTTAGAGTATCCCCCGTCAAACGGACATCTGCAAAAGCTAACTCAGCTTCCGATTCAAAAATCATTCGTCCGCCGACCTGCAACATGGATACTCTGCAAAGAAGTGCGTGGACTTCGCCATTGCTGTAGAGAAGTATCATTCCGAACGCTGCATCGCTGAATAACCCCTCTTCTTCTTCCGTCATTCGCGACTCAATATAGACCGTCCGTCCATCGACCGAATCTTGAATTCTGCCGAAGCTCGTTCCTTTCTCTTCCCTGCTTTTCGATCGGTCCAAATGTGGGAATGCAGTAATCGTGAATGTTTCAGAGATGCCGGTTACAGGAGCGCTGACAAATCTCAGCCTTCGGCCCACTCCGGCACTGTCGTAGTCATTGGAGATGATCCCCTCGCTGATTTCACCCTCGGCAAGTTTCGGGTGGCACCTAATTCGTAAGTGGTTCGATTTCCCGACCAGCGCAAAGTACTCGTCGTGTTCCTCTATTGCGCACGGAGTCGCAAAATCCCATCCGATCGAATGCGGTCGATTCGTTATGACTCGGTCATTTACCATCCAGCCGTGATCATTCAACTGCAAGACTTGACGACAAAACTCGCTTTCAAGTCCGTCCCGAAACTTCAGCTTGTACTCAGCAACAAAGAAACTGGCGTGCTTGCTGGCGTAACAGTCGGATACCTGACAGTCCGGCTTAGCCTGCCAGCTAAATGGATCATCGCCGTCATAATACTCGCAGTCGAGTAACCTTGGCCCGTTGTGCGATTTTGAACCGCGCAGAAAATTCCGTAGATTCTTGTCTCCGGTATAGCAAAGCGTGCCCGGATCGACAATCATAGCCTCGCCATTGACACTCAGATCCATATGCAAATGATCTGCGTGCGAGTGTGGACAATCGCGATAGCCAAACGGTCCCGCCTGGAGCACTGCATGCATCAACTTACTTCGAGCAACTACGATCCCGCTCGAACGCAATATCGTCAGCACGTATCGCGATGGACTTCCCTGCGAGATAGCAGAGTTTCGCCCAGTCAGCCAGAATGATTCAGGAGTCTGCTCGCTCTCGCTGTTGCCGATTCCCACAAACCTCTGTGTAGCATGAAGAATCGGGCGATAATTGTGCGACATGGGACGGCTGAGAAAATACAATCGCCCTCCGTCCTCATCACCTATATGCGGCCAAAGCCCGTTCGGCTGCTGAAGATGATGCAGCACCTCCGCCATCCTCCGCAGAACACTGCGTTTATCTTCGGTCAGATCTTCGCCGTTGCGTTCGCACAGAATCAGAAACGATAACACGAATTCAACAGCATACGCATGATAACACGTCGACAACTCGGCGTGCATTCCATCGCCGTTGATCTGCCGCCGCATCTCTTGAATCATGATCTTGTGGCCGGTCGATCGCCACTTCTCCGCCTCGCGAAACTCCGGGAACAACGTACCGATGAGAAATAGCCCGTATGCTTCCCCCAGAAGATGCGTATTTGGCGAGAAGTAACGCGAGAGATGATCTGCCAAGAAGCGTCCCGAAATGTACAGCAGCCGATAAGTATCCCTCGCTGCTTGCTGATTTAAACTTTCTGACTTCTGGAAGAAGTACACTCCCCAGATCACCGAATTCGCCCTGAACGCAAATTCCAGCGCCGAGCAGAAGTTGATTCCGTGATAATCCCGATTGCGCCTGTTCCAGTGATTAATCAAATCGTAGAAATGCGCCGCATAGCGTTCTTTCCCCGTCAGCAAAAATGACTGCCCCAATTCGTAAACGAACTGCATCCGCGACGGCTCCCAAACGATTTTTGAGTCACCGACCTCGCTCGCGCTCAAGTAGTCAACGTCGCCGTAGAACCTTTCCGGCGCCAACACATTTGCCCGTGCTTCAAGATTCCATGCCGGCGGATCGCCGAGCTTCACCCTGCCGTAATGGAAAACCGGGAACTCACCGTTGAGAATCCCCTCCGCTGTCGACAGTATTCTTTCACGTTCGCGTGGACAGTGCGCGGCGAGATACTCCCCAAACTCCGAAACATCGTCAAAGCCGGGAAAGAACTTATTCGCCGATTTGCTCCGTAGCGCAGTAGCCAAGTCGACGGACTGATCAGCCTGTCGATGGCCATCCAAAAACTGCGCAGTGCATATCTGCTTCCAATTCTTCTCATCAAAGTAGTCACCATTCGCCCCGTGATGCTTCCGCTCTTGCTTGCGAATGATCTCTTCGCGTGCGCGCGACGCAAGTTCCACAAACTGCCCGGTCGCGAGTTTGAGAAGCAACTTTTTTACCTTACTCACGAACACCCGCCAGCTCAAGGTACTTATCCGCCCATTTCTGTTTCACGCTGTCCCAGCTATAGTTCGCAGCATTCGCTCGTGCTCCCGCGATAATCCTACTTCGAAGTTCTGCATCGGAGTAGACTTCCTCCAATGCCGCTGCAACTCCGGCAACGTCGTTCATCGGCGCCAACAAACCGTTTTCCCGATTGCGCACGATGTATGGAATCCCTCCCGCATTTGTCGTCACTACCGGCAACCCGCAATGGAATGCCTCTACTATCGCCACCGGCATGTTATCGATGATCGATGTATTGAGGAAAATGTCCGCCTCATCATAAAGTCGTGCTATCTCAGAACGTTCCACCCGTCCAGTAAACACCACGCCTTCAATCTTCTCCGAAACAACCAGCTTCTTTAAGCGTCGTTCATCAGAACCGCTTCCGACTATTGTAATCACTGCCTCGGGATGTCTTGACTTGAATATGCAAAACGCTCTGATCGCCGTCTCAATGTCATACAACGGCTCCAGATTTCGCGGTACTAAGATTCTCGGCATAATCGACGAACGTTCGCGATACCGAAATGCCGACAAATCAGCAATATTGTAAATGTACTCTGCCTTGAATCCGTGTTTCGAAAACACATCAACCAGATACTTCGAAGGCACAACAATCTTGTCCGCCGACCGAATCACCCGATGCACCCGCTTGCCTGCTCTGGTAAGGTGATCATCCGCCTCACCGGACCGATAATTAAGAATGCACTTCTTTCCAAACATCCGCGAAATCAAAATAGCCGGCATCGGCGCCAACAAAAACGACCGATATGAAGCCGAGAAGATATGTACGACATCATACTTGGGAATCCGCTTGAACAACCCAGCGAGATAAAACAACGAAACCACCAGTGTCCGTACATACTTGATTCGTGTTAGATAGTTCAGCGGCCACCACGGTACTGGATTATGCGGTTGAAATCCTACATCAACGCCCTCTGCCCGAAAATTCTGCAACAACAAATCGGCCTGAACCGCCTGACCTCCCATAATTGCCAGCGACGGTGCGACAATCAATATCCGTACTCCATTCAATCGTTCAGCGATCGGTTGCACCGGCTTCCTTTCCCCATTCGCTGGTTACGTAACGATACTTGCCCGACTTGTCGTAAGGCAGTTCCGCCACACCGACATACTCAATCGTCACCGGCCCGCCCAGCACCTCATTCACTTTTTCCTGAAGCGCCGTCTGAATCTCCGGCAAGATTGCCTCGCTGTACAAGTGCTTGACCGTCAAGGTCTGTGGTGTGTTTTGGACAACCTGGACCTTGTTCCTCACTCCTGAAGTTCTCAGCGACATGATTATTGCCTCACCGGCAATTCGCGAACCGTCCAGTCGATACACCAGATCAACAACTCTACCGCCTACCGCGGTGATTCTTCTCCATACCGTGTTGGACCGCGCCGATGCATTCTCAATCCGTACCATATCGCCTGTTCGATACCGAATCAACGGCATCGCGCGATTGTACAAATCGGTCACGACTAATTCGCCCATCTCTCCGTACGAAGTCGGCTTGCCGTCTTCGCTAATGACTTCGAGATAATACGTCGGTTCAAATATGTGCATTCCGATATGATCTGTCCCTTCCGAGGCCACCGTTCCGATCTCCCGCGAACCATATCGTTCGAAAGTCTCCGCTCCAAACACCTCGGCAAACAACTCCCGCTGCCAATCGTACAACGGCTCGGCAGTTACGACGACCTTGCCAACCTTCTTCATTTTGATCCCGCTATCTCGCGCCAACTCCGCCATCGCCGCCAGCATATTCGGGTAGGCGTATATCGACTTCGGCTTGAATCTATTGATCGCTTCGAGAAACTGCCGCGATGTCTCCGTCGTTGCATCGAAGCTGTAGAAATAGATCGCGCGATCTCCTAAGAAATTCGCGACACGCGCCTTGAGTTTGTCAAGATGATAGGTATCAAGCGGTGATCCCCACACCCACGCCCTTTTCGTCCCCGGGAAAACCCCGAGCTTGCCATTAAAGAAATAATCTTGTGCCCGCCGCACCGCCGTAACTTCGCGGTCGCGGTAAAATGTCAACGGCACTCCTGATGATCCCCCTGTCGAAGATTCAATCAACTCGGTCTTCTTGAATCGGTTCGACAAAATCTCCGCCATCGCGCTGTTAAGATCGCCTTTGGTCAAAAATGGAAGTCCCGATACGTCGGCGAGAGATTTCACTTCGCCAGCCTTGAATCCCGCCTCCTGAAATCGCCTCTTGTAGAACTCGGATGAGTTACCTGCATGAAGCAGCATCTTCTGCATTTGTTTCAACTGGTGACTTTCGATCTGCTCTCGCGATGCTCCCCACATTGGTCGAAAGTGGCGATAATGCCGCAGTATCGCCGACTCGCCGCGATAGGCAAGCAGCAACGGATTGCCGACATGCCGTATGAGCAGCTCCGTCACTCCCAAACTACTTTCCCTCCGCAGTGATTTCGCAAATCGAAAACCGATACTTGCCCGAAGCTTCCTTGGGAATCTCCTTTACCAGATTGTAATCTACCCTCATCGATGCTCCGAAGAAATGCCTCACCCGTTCTTCAATCATTGCCTTCGAGTTCGCGTCAAACTGCGAATCAGTCGCCAGGTTGAAAATCAGCCGCCCGCGTTCGCGCTGAATGATATGCGCCTGCCTCACTCCCGGCACCTTGGCGGCGAGATAAATCGTCAAAGCCGCACCCGATACTTTTCTGCCGTCCTCTGCAAGTAGAAAATCTGTCGTGCGTCCTGCTACCATTTGCATCTTTGGCAACGTCACTCCACAACTGCAATCAGTATACTTTGCCATTGCTCCCACATCGCCGATTTCGTATCGAATGAAGGGAAACGCGTGATTACCAAGGACCGTCACCAAGATATCGCCAGCTTCTCCATCAGGCACCGCCTTGCCATCCTTGGTAAATTCCAGATGCAGATACTCGGCGCCAATGTGCATCCCCTCATGGGCAGTACACTCTGAAGCGATCACTGAGGTCTCCCTTGACCCGTAGCGATCAAATACCTTCACTCCAAAGTAGCCCTCGATCTTCTCCCGATTTTCAACCGTCAGTACCTCCGCCGAAGTGATGATCGACTTGGGTGGCGGCAATTCGATGCCGTTCGCTTTCATGAAATCCACCACTAACGCCAGCGAATTCGCATACGCCAGAATTCCTTCCGGCTGAAATTTGTGATAGTCCACTGCGAACTGCTTGAGCGAGGCATCAGAAAAACTCGAACCTGTCGATCCGCCCGTCCGGTTTGCTATCAAATCTTGGCGCTTGTATGCCGTCGAAATCAGCCTGTCGCGGTTTTCCTGAATATCTTTTTTGAGAGTACTGGCAGATTTTGCAGATCTGAAAAATCGCTGACCGTAGCCGGATCAAAGCCGCACTTGCCGAACCGCTCTTGGTAAAACGGCACAAATTCAGCGGCATGTGCAAGTATGTCGCGAAGGCGCTCCATTCTGATTGAATGAAGCTCATCCGCACTCATCTTCTCGCAGCGTTGCAATTCCGCCAGAATAGCCAGCTCTTTGCTACCCTGCTTCTTGACCAGCACTGGATAAAGCAGACTCTCTACAATCCGTTGATACACAGTCAGTTGTCTTCCTTAACGATAGTCCAAAACAGCGCCTGTCCGCCTCGAACAAACGTCTGTTCTCTATTTATCGACCGTTGGTATATAGCAGGTTACAATAGATATGGCAACGTTTAGCGCTGATTTAGCCGCGCCGAGACCGACTCGCGAAGCCAGCCAAACCAGGCTTCAAGACCGACTCCCGAACGCGTCGACATTTCAAAGAACCTCAATGCGCCATTAATCATCTCCGCATTCGCGCGCGCCTTCGCCAAATCAAAATCCGAGGTCCCCATCAAGTCGATCTTGTTGATAATCGCAACGCTCGACCGACGATACATCGCCGGATACTTTAGTGGTTTGTCGTCCCCTTCAGTGGTGCTCATAATTACGACCTTCATCGCTTCACCCAAATCATAGCTCGCCGGACACACAAGATTTCCGACATTCTCAATTATGAGAAGATTCACCTTCTCCATATCGATCTGCTCAAGCGCTTTGCCGACCATTTTCGCGTCAAGATGACACGCTCCCCCCGTCACAATCGGACGCACCAGCTTGCCGCCCGCCTTGATGATCCGGTTTGCGTCGTTTTCGGTCTGCACATCGCCCGCCACTACGGCGATATTCAACTCTTTCCCAAGCGCCCCGATTGTCTTCTCGATCAAACTCGTCTTCCCCGATCCCGGCGAGCTGACAAGATTGATTGCGAATATCTTCCGCTTCTCCAAATCCGCCCTGATCGCCGCCGCAAGCTGATCATTCTCCGACAGCACCTTCTTTTCTATCGATACTCGCTCTGTCACATCTCCTCCAATCCGTTCCTGATTTTGTCCCCCTACTACATCCTGTCACCCTTGCCCCCGGTCAGTACCTCTTGTTATTCCCCCTTAGCAAAGGGGGCCAGGGGGTTGTATTAGCTAACCGAGCGCAGTAACGCCTCCATCCACTGTCGTAATCAAGGCGGGGTGTGCATCTCTCAACATCCACGCAAGTTTCTCCCATCTCCCTTTCTGGGAGAGGGGCAGGTCGAAGATCCCGCGCTTCGCGGGAGGGTGAGGGCAGTTTGTCTCACTCCCCCTCAAAATACGCTATCTCAAGCTCCTGTCCGCTCAACAAATCACATTGCGAACTGCCACAGTCAGGACAGACAAACACGAAATCTGATACCTCAAACTCGCGCGAGCACTTTTTACAACGTGCCGAAGTCTTGACAAATTCAATCGCCAAATCACAGTCCCCCATCCCCTGATCGCGCTTCAGCACGTCAAACCCGAAAGTCAACGCATCCGGATCGACACTGCTCAATGACCCGATTCGCACACCTATCTTGCTAACCGTCAGCATCCCTCGGGACTGCGACGCGTCCTTGACCGCATTGATGATATTATCCGCAATTGACAGTTCGTGCATACTAAACCTCGGCAGTTAACATAACTCAAAACATCGAGAAAACAGTTGCTAAAAATTGAGAAGCCCATCTAAATTGTAATAGGAAATTGATTCAGGGGTGAATATAGAGAGCGATTACCCCAATCGCGGGAGGCTGTTGTGTTTGCAAAGGGTTTAGCTGCAATTGGTTTCATTCTATCTACATTTGTGGCCACGACACTGGCTCAAGATATTGGTGTGCCTGATACCGTTAGGCACGGCTGTCACGAAGTGTACTTCTATGTTCATCAAACTTTGGACACTTTCTCATTTCCGCTCTATATTTTTAGTGACGATTCCTTGGAAGGAGTCACGCTTTCCATCTGCTACACAGGTAGCGGCGTCGATTTTCTGTTTGCCGAGGCTGGCCAAGTGTTTGACGATGTTCCATCTTCATCGTTCATCGCAACCGTCAAACCCGACCAACGCGGCTTTGCCTTATTTTGGGCGGATCACCAGAGACCCCCCTTGCCGCCGCTGAACCGCATCGAGGTCTTTGCAACGCTATATTTCACTTCGAGCTTAGGTTGCCCTTACGATCTTGAAATTGACTCTTGTTGGGTTCCGTTAGTCGGAAGCACCGAATTTGTGCCACACGGAGGTGATCCATACTCGCCGCGTTGTTTTGAAGGATTTTTTGGCGCACAATGCGGGATTATTGCCTGCACGGCTGTTGGCGACGAGTCCTCTTCGATCGTCACCGAAGGCAGGCTCCCGGTGGCAGGCACCTTCCCCAACCCCTTCAACTCCGGCACAACCATCGAACTCGACATGCCGTCTTCCGAACACCTCTCTATCGTCATCTACGACATCCTCGGTCGTCGTATGCGCACCATTGTCGATGAATTCGTCACTCGCGGTCCACACCAATTTGCTTGGGACGGAAACAACGAATCGGGAAGGTCAGTTTCCTCCGGAGTCTACTTCGCAAAGATTGCGACTTCGAGTCAACTAAGTACAAGCAAGCTGGTTCTCTTACGATGAAAGGGCTGTCAAATGCAACATTCTATGTCACGTTATGAAGTTCAGATGCCGCTCAAAACCTTCCTGATATCCTTGCTTCTCGCCTGCCCTTTGTTTGCCCAAGACAGTGGCATCAAGGACACACTCGCAATCGGTTGTCCAATTTGGTCGAATGCGGTTCTCGGCGACACAGTCCGCGTGCCGGTATTTCTCTACACCGACCAGAATCTGGACGAGGTTAGCTTCACTTTCAATTATCAGTGCGATAACCTTGAGTTTGCCGGCGCTGAACTCAACCGGTCCATTCTCTGCAATCCGCAACTGACCGGTGACCTCTTTGTATATCCCTTGCTTCCCTTGTACACTTATTCGATGTATTTGATTGGGCACCAGGAATGGGGACACTTTCCTCCGGTTATCTGCAGAAACCCAACCAGGCGATTGTTTGCGAATCTCTTATTCATCGTTACTGATCTAAACTGCTGCTACCCGAATCTCGATACAATTAGTGTTTACGGTCGCGGCTACACGTACTTCAGCAACTACCGACCGGTATTTGTTGCCTGCTCTGGTCATGATATCGCAATAAACTGTACGTTAGACGCTGAATTCGAAGAATCAGTCATAGTGCCAGATTTTCTTGTCGCTCAAAACTACCCCAACCCCTTCAACTCCGGTACAACCATCGAACTAGAAATGTCATCATCCGAACACCTCTCCATCATCATCTACGACATCCTCGGTCGTCGAGTGCGCATCATTGTCGATGAATTCGTTTCTCGTGGCCCACACCAATTTGCTTGGGACGGCAACAACGAATCAGGCAGGTCAGTCTCGTCGGGCGTCTATTTCGCCCGTATAACAAGTCGAAGCGACAGTGCTGTCAGGAAGTTGGTCTTGCTCCGATGAAATCAAGCGTCATATCTGTATTGCTGTTTCTCGGTGTGTTGACTTTGGCCTGCCCGACAATGGCGCAGGAACACAGCGAATACTGTGGCGGAATCATCACATTCGCCACCGGCACCGATAGCGCGTATCTGCATTCCGGTGACGTGGTGCTTCTCCCGGTTCACTTGGCACTTGCTCATCCCGTCACTAAATTCAAACTCGAGTTTGGAATTGACGACAGCGGAATGGTGCCGGTATTCTTTGTGCCAAGCCCTGACTTGTTCAGCGATAGCGAAGCCATGCAATTCGAAATGACTCCGCGAAGCAACGGATTCTCTGTCACATGGACGGCGCCTGAGAATCGCGCTCCGATTAGCGGCACCTTTGTTGAGGTCGGCAAGGTTGCAGTGCAGGCAGTTCACGAAGGCGACGCTTCGCTGCACAAGCCTCCGTTTTCATTGCGAAGTTCCGGAAAAACATGGATTGCGGTGGATTCGTCCAATGTCCATTCTCGTAATCCGCTTGACTACCTTGTCCTACGCTCTGATTTTACTGATATCAACGCTAGGTTGGTATCACAGTCCTTTGGCCCCGTGTTCGCTATCGGCTTCGAACAAACAACGCAGCAATTTGTCACTCTTGACATCTTTAACAGCGACAATAAGAAGGTTCGGCAAATTCCTCCGCGGTGTCTTCCCTGCAGGAAATTGGAAGGTCTATTGCGACTTCAGAGACGATAGTGGCGGTTCACTCGGAAGCGGCACCTATTTCTACGAATTGACAACCGGGTCATGCCAGAAACAAAGAAGACTCATATTGATGAAATAGTCTCGAAGAGAACCTGAATTTTGCTAGAGCGTTCTTGATTCGATTAAACTGCCGAAGGGGGGACTCGAACCCCCACATCCTTGCGGATACTGCGCCCTGAACGCAGCGCGTCTACCAATTCCACCACTTCGGCGTTGGCTTGGGATTGCCAATATAGATTCTACCGTCTCAAATGCAAGCGAAAATTGACGCGGCTTCTATTGCCTCGCCTCAGTCGTCAATTGATACCGCACAATCCGGTTATTCCCGCTGTCTGCGATATAGAGTATCCCGTCAAAGTGGCAAATCCCCTGCGGACTCAGAAACTGCTTCTCGCCCGATCCTGCTGCGCCAAATGCCAACATCGTTTCACCGCGTCGGTCGAACTTGTAGAAATAGTAGTGTGCTCCCAAAAGCGGATCCGGCGCGTCGAGCAAGAGATAAAAGTTCGAAAGGTCATCCACCGCGATATCCTTGTATGCCCGCGCCTGGAACGTAATCATCGGCGGCAATGTATCGCCGTCAACATAGGGCGACACCCAGTTCGGCAGACTGAAAATCTGCACTCCGACATTTCCTGCGCCTTGTGCCAAAGCGATATAATTCTGTCCCGCTATCTGGTAGGTGTACAGATCCAATGGAAAGCGCGTCTTTCCCAGTCCGATTCCTTCGCTGAGGAATTCCTCCGTCGGAAAATCAAAAGCATTGAATCCGAGCACCCGTCCGACCCAGAAATCGGTCAGATAGTAATTCTTCAGCGTCGAGTTCGCCGCTGCAACCGACCAATATTCTGCATGCACCGGGCGGTCGTTGATGATAATGTACGGATACGGCGCTTGGAATACGCGTGTGAAAGGCTCATTCCCAAGATATCGTTTGCGGAACACCGAATCGCCGTACCAAATCACCGAATCCTGCCCATCAACCTGCTCTGTCCGCGAATAATCGCCGCAAACTACCAATAAATCCAATCCCCGATCCTGCGATATCGCCACCGGATGCACTACCGGATACTCTTCGATGAACGTCCCATCGATCTCCAGTTTCAACACGCGGTCGTTGTAAGTATCACAAATGTAGATCTGTTGA
Organism: bacterium; assembly: GCA_016708315.1. Classification (NCBI taxonomy): domain Bacteria; species bacterium. The sequence goes on along the minus strand of JADJGC010000003.1, from coordinate 160,443 downwards.
TCGTACCCGATATAAACATCGTTCGGTCGATTAAGTGCGCGCCCATTGATTTCCGTCCAAATCGGATTAATCACAATGTAGCTCGTGTCGATTCCGCCATAGATCGGCTCCGGCAAATCGGTTGGAAGCGGCGTTTTGTCCGCACAGCCAATCGTCATCCCGAGAACCACCACGGCGGCTGCAATACCATATTTTAGCCATCGTTTCATTAGAAACTCACCCCCAGCCCGAATTTGATTTGTCTCGGTGCCAGGTACTTTGTCGGATTCGCCCACAACGGCAGTTCGTATGACAACGGCGGCAGTTCGAAAAGATTTCCGCCCTTTGGAATCGTGTCGCCATCGCGATACTCTTCGCCTGTCAGAGGATTAATCAGCGTCACGTTCTTATGGTCGAGAATGTTTGTCCCTTCAAGATAGAACGTGATTGTGTACTTACCCGAGCGGAAGTATTTCTGGAACGACAAATCAAGTGAGTTCCACCACGGTCCGATTTTCGAATTCGTTTCGCCGCTTGGAACGAACTGTACAAATCCGAACTCGTCCGTCGTCTGCCGGTATGGCGTGTAACGCTTACCTGCCTGTCCCCACGCCTTGATATTCAAGTTCCAGTCGCTCGGCAAACCCATCCCCAAAAACTGCGGCTTCTTGTCGGCGCCGACACTGAAATTCGCCTTCAACACGAACTGCCAAGGTTTATCCCAATCGAATGCAACATCATTGTAAATCTCGCCCTCAGAACGAGCAGTCAGTCCTCGCAGTATATCCGCCGGCAGCGAACGCTCGCCGCGTGCTTTGCTGAATGCGCAATTTGCAGAGAGGCTAAACACATCAGTGTATTCATGCAAATACTCCAGTTCAACTCCCTGACTCGTCGCATAATCCAGATTGAAGTACAAGAAATACGTCTCGTCCGGGAATCGCGGATCTGGCGATATCGCTGTTGCCGCGATGTAGTCGCCGATGTACTTGATATACCCCGAAATGCCGATCGCACTTCTGTCATTAGGCAAATACTTCAATCCAACCTCGATATTCGTCACCTTCTCATAATCCAACGCCGGATTCCCGTAAAGCTGATAGGCTGCCTGCGAAGGCGTATACAGTTTCGCGTATAGATACTGCGGCGCCGGCTTCCGGGCAAATCGCGAATACGATCCGAACAATGTCAGATTCCGGCTCAGCAAATTCGCAATCCCGAATCGCGGCGAAAACGTTCCGCGTGCGCGTCTGCCTAAGACTTCTGTAGTCTGCTCATTGAATTGCTGCCTAAGTACCTCGCTCAACACCGAGATACTGTCATTCGCAAGCGCATCCTCGGCGTACTTGCCGACAAACCAAAGATCATATCGGAACCCGAAATCGAATACCATCCCCTGCAAATTCAAGTTGTTCTGGATGAACGCCCCATACGTTGACGGCTTGGCTTGGTAAGCATCATAATTCAATCCAAATCCCGACTCGCCCAGCCACGGCTTGTAAATGTCCAGTACCTGTACCGTTTGATGTTCGCTCTCGACGCCGACTTTAACTTTGTAGTTGGACTCAATCTCCGTCTCGTAAGTCGTCTTGAATCCGTAATTCTCGATGTAATGGTCGTACCAAGTGTCTCCGTCTCCAGCATCCCAAAATCCGTCGCCCTTGATCACCGTGAAAATTGAACTATCCGGCGAGGCTATGATCGTGTCCGGCCAGTTGTCGCTCGGCTGGATATAACCCGTCCAGTTCTTTCCTCTTACATCTGACCTCAGTGTCGTAAAAAAGCGCGAAGCTATCAATCGCAGGTGCTTTGCCAACGACAACCGATAGTCAAGGCTGATGACTTGTTGATTCGATTTCTGCGTGAACGTGTTGTAGTTGTCGAGATTCTCGCCATACTCAAAGGCATACCCGTACGAATAGTCAATCGTCCGTATTCTCGTCTCTATAATACTTCGATCCTGATTGATATTCGCCGCCGCCGAATGCGAAAGCGACAACTTCACCAATGGCGAAATTTTCCAGGTCAACTTCATCAACGTCGAGTACTGATTGTCGGCTCTCGGCGCAAACGAAGTCCCACCCAATGTCGAAGAATACAAATTGCTCGAGTACGGCAGATACGTATCACTCAGCGAGAAATTCCCCGACCAGAAGAAGAACGTCTGCCCCGGCAGTCCGGCAGATTTCAACAACCTCGAACTCAACGGCTCAGGTCCTGAGAAACTGCCTTCCACAAGGTCCGTATTGAATCCTGATCTTCCCATGAAATGATCATTGCGATAGTTCACTGTTCCGGAAAGCTTGTCCGACCCTTCCTTCGTTGTAACTTCAACGATTCCCGAAGTCGCTTGCGAAAACTCGGCATTTGCCCCGCCGGAATACAGATTCAGTTCTTTGATCGAATTCGCATTCAATGATAGCCCATACCCGCGCCGGATCAACGGATCGCTCACCGAGACGCCGTCGATCATGTACTGCGTCTCGTAAGTGCGTCCGCCTCTGATATGCAATTCCCGATCAATTTCAATCACGCCGGGAAGCTCCTTCAGTATCTCGCCCAAATCGCGCACCGTTCCATGAGCGATCTCCTTCGGCTGAATCGTCCTTATCGCGGCCGGTACTGTTGGATCCATCAATGGTCTCTCGCCATAGACAATCACTTCGCTGCCGAGCGGCAGGACAGTCTCTTCCATCACAAAATTGAGTTCCGAATCTTCGCCGGCATAGACTTCGATAGCGTAGTTTCTCACCTGCTTGAATCCGATAATCACCGCTTCTACGGTATATCTTCCGGGCTTGATCTTATCGATGACATACTTACCATTGACATCGCTCTGAGCCCCTTGCGCCAGTTCGAGTACCCTGACTACTGCGCCCGGCAATGCTTCATTGCTCCCGGCGCGAGTCACCATGCCGGTAACCCGACCAACGCGAAACGCCGGATTCGGATTCTTTGCCCGTTCTTCCGCTGTAATCGGCTTCATGCGAACTTCAACCGCAACGTCTTGTCGCGATCCCAGCCGCACTCGACGCAAGTATCCGTTGTGATAATCTGTAAGTGAGACTTCGATGTCATAGAGCCCGCCTTCAAGGTCGGCAAATTGGAAATATCCTGCTGAATCCGAGATGACTTTCCGGTCAAGCTCAATCAAGACTACTGCAGCGCCCGCCAACGGTCTATCCGTGACCCGGTCGTAGACGTAACCCGAAAGCGTTGCCCCTGTTGCCAAAGATGCAGAACAGATTGTCAGCCAGCAAAATATCAGAATTCGGATGCGAATGTTCATCTCACTCCTAAGACGCGTCATAACGATGTCTTGTCAAATCGCCGAACGATATAGCTATCCAACTATCTGGTCAAGCTAAAGTTCACCCGCCAAACTTCCCCAAAACTCATTGCGGTTTATCGCTTTGAAACGTATCATCCTTACCTATGGATGACGCCAGCATCAAAAATATCGCTCAGAACCGCAAAGCCCGGCACGAGTACGAAATCCTCGACACCTACGAGGTAGGCATCGTCTTGGCAGGTACCGAGGTCAAGTCGCTTCGCGCTAACAAAGTTCAGTTCGCTGACAGTTATGCGACGATTGATAATGGCGAGCTATGGATTCACAGCATGAATATCACTCCCTATGACCACGGCAACGTCCACAACCATGAACCTGTTCGCAAACGCAAGCTCCTCATGCACAAACAGGAACTCAAGAAACTCTATGTCCGTGCCGTCGAACGCGGGCTAAGTCTTGTGCCGCTGCGAATTTACTTCAAGAACAAGGTCGCTAAGGTCGAGCTTGCACTCGTTCGTGGCAAGAAACTTCACGACAAGCGCTCATCAATCGCCGATCGCGATGCCCGTCGCGAAATCGACCGCAAAATGAAGGAACATGGCCGTTAAGGCTCTGGTATAATTGCGGATATGAAACGACTACTAATCATCTTCTTCGCCCTTACAGTGCTTGCATCCGCGGCGGACAACACGATCTACCTGAGCGGGCTCGGTAAGCAGAATCCGATTCGCAAGATGACCCGCGAACAGGTTGACTACATCTCTGCAGCCGATATTTTTGGCGCCTTACAAGCACGCGGTCGCTGGGATGAGAAAACTTCAACCTTTACCGCGACCTTGTCGGGTCACGCAATCGAGTTTAGCAAAGGCAACTCGTTCTGTACGGTGGATGACCACCCATACAACCTTGTCCATTCTCCGATTTTCAGCGTCGATGACCTATACTTGCCCGTAGTCCCGATATCGTACCTGCTCTCTGACGTGTTGGAACGGGTCGTTACTTACGACAAGAAGCGCGGCGCACTGGTCGCGAGCAACCGCGGCTATAACATTGTCGGCGCAAGTCTTCAAGAAAAGGTCAACGGTGATCTGCTTGAAATCATGCTTACCCGCAAACTCGAATTCGAGGTCTTCATCAGCGAAGGCAACTGGATCAACATTACCATTCCCGGTGGCTTGGTTGATGCCCGCGACTTCGGAATGGATCGGAAATCAGAGAAGATAATCACCACTCGCTCATTCCAATTTGACAACGCCGCTCAGGTTTCCATTCAGATGCGCCAGAACGTCGTTCGATTCCACACCAACTACGCTTCCGATCCGCATCGCATTCAAATCTCGCTTGAAAATTCAGATTTTCTCGATGCGGTTTCCGATACCGGCGAAATCCTGCGCCACGACGATTTCAATCCGATAGACATCATTGTCATCGACGCCGGTCACGGCGGCGAGCACGACGGTGCCATTGGTCGTAATGGGTTGCGCGAGAAAGACGTCACCCTCGACATCGCACTTCGGCTCGAAAAGCTGCTGCGTGATTCTAAGAAAGTCCAACCGGTTCTCACCCGCCGCGATGATGTTACCGTCGGCCTTGAAGACCGCGCCCGGATGGCAAATGACGCCCAGGGCGACCTCTTCGTTTCGATCCACGCCAATTCATCAGAAGAACGAAACGCTTCCGGCTCCGAGACCTACTTCCTCGCCGCTGCCAAAAGCGACGAGGCTCGCATCACCGAGCTGCTGGAAAACTCCGACTTCGAAGCGGCAACGTCCGATGCGCCGCGCAAAGGCAAAGAAGAACTCGATTTCATTATCATGGATCTACTCCAGACCGAGTATTTGTCCCAGTCCCAACAATTGGCTGAAGTCGTTCAGGACGAAATGCGTAAGAATCTCAACATCCGCTCTCGAGGAATCAATCAGGCAGGTTTTCGCGTTCTCAATCATGTGAGAATGCCCTCGGTCCTGGTAGAGGTCGCATTTATCTCTAACAAAATCGAAGAGCGCCTCCTCGGTCAAGAGGACTTCCGCCAGACCGCCGCAGAGAGCGTCTTCGCCGGCTTGATGCGCTTCATCGAACGCTATGAGAAAGAGGCTCGTGCCAATGCCGGATCGCAGTAGCCCCATCGGCATTTTCGACTCTGGTCTCGGTGGTCTCACCGTCGCCCGCGAGGTCTTTCAGTTGCTTCCGTCAGAGGATGTCGTTTACTTTGGCGATGTCGGTCGCACACCTTATGGTGGTCGGTCTAAAGAAATCATCACTCAGTTCACCCGACAGGATATCAACTTCCTCATCGAGCAGGGCGTCAAGCTTGTCGTCGCGGCATGCAATACTGCATCGGCTCTCGCCCTCGACACGCTCAAAAGCGAATTTCCGATTGAAACCATCGGTGTAATCGATCCCGGCGCAGTCAGCGCTGCGGGAGCTACTAAGAATGGCCACATCGGTGTCATCGGGACCGCCGGAACAATTCACTCGAATGCCTATGCCCGCGCCCTTGAGAAAATCGACCCGAAACTTCGCGTCTTCAGCATGGCCTGTCCCTTGTTCGTCCCACTTGTTGAAGAAGGTTACGTAGACAAGCGCGCTACATACTTGATCGCCGAAGAGTACCTCGCTCCGTTCAAGAACAACGGCATCGACACGTTGATTCTCGGCTGTACTCACTACCCGTTGCTCAAGCCGATTATCCGTCAGGTGCTCGGCGAAACCGTTCAACTAATAGACTCGGCCCGCGAAACCGCCCGCGTCGTCGCCCAAAGGTTAGCCGCCGAAAGTCAACTCAACCCGAAGGGTACTGATGGCGAACGCAAATTCTATGTCTCGGATGTTCCCGACCAGTTTGCACAAACGGCACGCCACTTCCTCGGCGACACGGTGCGCAATGCGATGAGAATCGATATCACCAAGTATTAGTCTGGATGGAAAATGAAGTTTGATAAGTTAATTCTGGCTACCAATAACAAGCACAAGATCGCGGAAATGACCGCCATGCTCAAAGACACCGGCGTCACCATCCTTAACCGCGACGACCTCGAAGATTTCCCTGACATCGAAGAAACCGGCACGACGCTCGAAGAAAACGCTCTGCTCAAATCGCGTCTCATTTTTTCTCAATACCACATCCCCGCTGTCGGCGACGATACCGGACTCGAAGTTGAGTTCCTTAACGGCGCTCCCGGCGTTTACTCCGCACGTTACGCCGGACCCCACAGCAGTTTCGAAGACAACAACCGTCGCTTGCTCAAAGAGCTTTCCGGACTTCCTTTCGATAAACGCATGGCGCGATTTGCTACCGTTATTGCCGTTTCTTGCGCCGAAGGCGACTTCTGCCATCGCGGCGAAGTCAACGGTGTCATCTCCGAGTCAATGCAGGGAGTCAACGGCTTTGGCTATGACCCCGTCTTCTTTTATCCGCCTGCACAAAAAACCTACGCCCAGATGACGCCCGACGAAAAGAACCAGATTTCCCATCGAGGTCGCGCCTTGGCGAAATTCAAGGAATGGCTGCTTGCGCCGTAGTCACTTTGGATATCTGAAATACTGTTGTCCAATCTTTCCGCTATCAGTTTATTAACTACATGCCTGATCCGAAAAAGCCCGAGACATCCTATAGCGTTAATCCGCCAACCAAGGCCCTGTTAACTCCGCGAGGCATCGGCATTGCTCTTTATATAATTGCCGCTATTGCCCTGGGGCTGATAACGATTCTCGTTCCGCCGCTGATTATCACCGGAATAATTCTCGTGCTCTTTGCCGGTGTCCTAATTGCGCTCTATCCCTACTTCGGACTGATTCTCTACTACCTGGTCATTGTCGTCAAACCAGAAGTTCTGTGGACGCAGATCGAAGCGCTCCGTCCTCCCCGTCTCATCTTAATGGCGTTGATCGTGTCTCTGGTACTCCACCGTAAACTGCGTGGTGAGCAATTCGTAATCTTCCGCGAGCGCATGACCAAGCATATGGTCTTCTTCGCTGCGGCTCTTTTTGCGTCAGTCCCATTTGCTTTCTGGCAGGAAAAGTCCTTCTGGTTCGCAGTAGATTTCCTTTGGGTCTTTGTCTACTATGTTGCTTTGATAAACGTCCTCACCAGCGAACTGCGCTTCAAGGGCTTCATTTGGCTGTTCATGCTCGCCGGCGGATACAACGCCATCAGTTCGGCGCTCGCCTACTTCTCCGGCACACTCGTTGTAGCCCAAGGTATCGAACGCGCTGAGGGACTGGCTGGAACTGATCCGAACACCCTCGCGGTATCGATCATGCTCGCGCTCCCCTTTATGCTGTTCGCAGTCTTCTGGGTAAAGAACAACTTCCTCAAAATCGTACCTATCGTGTTCCTCGTCGCCGGCATCTTTACAATCGCTATCACCGGCTCGCGCGCCGGTGTGATTGGCTTGGTCACTGTGGCATTTACTGTTTGGTTAATCTCCAAGAAGAAGATGATCACTGCCGTCGCCGCTATCCTGATACTCATCGCCAGTTGGTTCGCACTACCGCCTCAATATCAGCAGCGCTACGCCTCGATATTCAATGAAGAACGCGATCCCTCCTCCGAAGGACGTATCGATGCATGGAAAGCAGGCTGGGGCATGTTCAAGTCCAACCCGATTACCGGCATCGGCGTTGATTGCTTCCCCCTTGCCTATGCCACCGGCAATTACTCCGACACCCGCGCCCTTCTCAGGCCGCACAATATGTACATCCAGATCATCTCCGAGATTGGTCTCGTCGGGTTAATCGCGTTCGGCGCCTTGCTCTGGTATGTAATTGCTTCGAATTTCCGACTCCGCCGCCGCCTTAAAGACGCAGGCAAGAACGACCATCTCTTCATGTGGATATCCTATGCTATCACCTGTTCTATTGCGGCGCTCTTCGTCACCTCAGTATTCGGGCATTCGCTCTTTCGCGCTCACTGGTATGTCTGCGCCGCGCTGACTGCCGTTATGATGACCTTAACCGATCAGATGCTCAACCCAAAATCTACCGATAGTCCCTCTTCTCTCTCGATTCCAAATCCCCTTCGTTTGATTCGCTTCCGCAAAAACGCCGATTAATCTCGAATCGTCGCGGACGTTTTTCTCGATGTTTCTCTTGACAGTTTGGCATTACAGCCCTATTGTGTGTCTATGCTTCGTGGATCAATCGCTCGACTTCTTGGCTTACTTCTATTGAGCCTCACATTGTCAGTCTCGCTGGCGGCGCAGACTGGCGATAGCGGCATCGTCCACAACCACTCCGATTCCTCCGCAATTGCCGCTCCGGAATCGACAGCATCCGCTTTATTAACCGAAGAAAACCACGTAGCCGACCAAGCCGAAACACAACGCGAACCTACCTTGTGGGAGATGCTCACACGCACCAAGCACTTGGTAATGATGGCGCTCATGCTTGTCGGAATCGGTGTGCTGTTCTTCGTCAAAGTCAATCGTTGGATTCGCTTGCTCGGAGTCGTCATCATCTTCTTCCTCTTTGGCAGCGAACTGATTCTCCCTGTTCATCCCAGCCCGATGTGCGGTGTCACCAAGCTGTTCATGTTCCGCTTTACTTGGGGCCAGTGGTTTGTCGGATTTTTGGCACTAACTCTCGTGATCTTCATTCCGAGCCTGATTTACCGCAAGGCATTCTGCGGCTGGGTCTGCCCACTTGGCGCATTTCAAGAATTGGTCAACAAAATCCCATTCAAATGGCGCGTCAAACAATTCAACTTCACCGCCTTCAATTCCATCAGAATGGGACTGTTGGCGATGTTCTTCATCACATTCTTCTACATGAAGGAATCGATGGACTATCTCGGCAATGAACTGGGACATCTCGAATTGCCGATGTGGAAAGCCTACAGCGCCTACAATATCTACGACCCGATCAACTACTTCGAGTACTTGCACTGGGGTGTCGGAACACAATGGATCATCATGATGACCATTCTGGTCATTGCCAGCCTGATCATTTACCGCCCCTTCTGTTATCTAATCTGCCCGATTGGCGCCGTCAGTTGGCTGTTTGAAAAAGTCGCTCCCGGCAAAATTCGTATCGACCGCACCAAATGCAACGAATGCGGCGTCTGCGTCATCAAGTCCCCTTGCCCGACAATCAAACCCCTCATCAAGGGTGACACTTTCGGCCTCCCCGATTGCACTTCCTGTGGCGAATGCCTCTCCACCTGCAACCGCGACGCCATCAAATTCTCTTTTAAGAATTAACTTATCAAATCGGTTGCCAACCGATGCAGTAGTGGCTCGGTGTGCGAGCCCGCCATTACTACCCGTACGGCGCGGTCCCCGCCCAAAGTTGTGTTCTCGAATTGATTCGTGCACTTTTGTTTGCAGGAAAACAGTAGTGGCTCGGTTCGCGAGCCCGCCATCGCTACCCGTAGGGGCGCGGTTCCCTCGCCCGAAGTTTGTGGGCACGAATTCATTCGTGCATTGATGTTTACAGGAAAGCCCCTATGCCGTGCGCGGCAGACGTCCTGAGGCTGTCTAACAAGTCAAGTTTCGTAGGGCAGGTCTCCTTACCGAAATCTCTCCCCATTTAGACACTCTCGCCCGGAGACCTGCCATTTAGTGGCAATTCTGCAACCCGACTAATGTGGCAGTTTCGTTATTCCCCCTTAACAAAGGGGGTTAGGGGGTTGTACTGACCTTCAAAATCTCCCCTCTCCCAATGGGAGAGTTCCGTAGGGCAGGTCTCCTTACCGAAATCTCTCCCCAATTAAGACACACTTGCCCGGAGACCTGCCAATTAATGGCAATTCTGCAATCCGACTAATGTGGCAGTTTTGTTACTCCCCCTTAACAAAGGGGGTAGGGGTGTACTGAGCTAGTCCCCTCCCGCCACCTTCTCCACCTGCGCCACCAACTGCCCGCAGGCCGCCGCAATCCTTCTCCCCTTCGGCGTCCGCAATGTCACTGCCGGACAGCGCGGATACAAATACTCGCGGAATTGATCAATCGCATCCTGCGACGGCGTCCTGAAATCGTAAGGCGTAAACGGTTTTTCAGCTTATCCAGCGGATTGTCTTTTGCCGACGGTATCAACCGCTCGCGTAGACTTTGTATCGGCGCGTGCAGCGACAACGCCAATCCCGCCTTCAACCGCATCTCCGTCAGTTTGCGAACTTCAGTTATCAGCCCCACTGTCGAAATCGTGAACTTGCGCGCCGAAAATCCCAGCCCCTGCTCGGAACTGATTGTTCGAATCGCCTCCACGACATTATCGAGATTCAACAGCGGCTCGCCCATTCCCATCATCACCACATTCGCCAGTTCCTTGTCGCCGGTAAGATTGCGCGCCAGCATAAACTGGCCGATCATCTCTCCCGCGCTGAGATTCCGCTTAAATCCAAGCAATCCGGTCGCGCAGAATTTGCACCCGATCGTGCATCCCACCTGGCTCGACATGCACAGCGCGAGGCGCTCTCGCACCGGAATCAGCACCATTTCGACCATTGCCCCGTCGGAGAATTTCACGAGATACTTGGCGGTGCTGTCGTCCGGATCGCGTTGCTTGCGAACCACTTCCGGAAGGCGAACATCGTGCTTGGCATCCAAAAGGTCTCGCAACTCCTTGTTAAAGTTGCTCATCTGGGTGAAGTCGCTGGTTTCCTTCTGGTAAATCCATTGAAACAGTTGGCGGCCGCGAAACGGCTTCTCGCCGTGCGCTACCATCAGGTCTTCCATCCCTTTAAGGGAGAGCCCGAAAACGTTGATTTTTCTTGCAGTTGACATTGTCATAATAACAACTATAATTACGCCGATTGGCAATGAGTATTTGGAGGAGATTTGACCGAAGTAGCAAGCATTCAAGAATTAGCCGAACGATTCAAACGGCTGAAGGAGTTTCTTTGACCTCGATAAGAAGGCGGCGAAACTTAAAGAATTAGAACAATTGACGCTTGCAGAGAACTTCTGGGGCAATCAGGCAAAGGCACAGGGCATTCTCAAGGAAATCTCTCTCGAAAAGAAATGGCTCGAAGAATCCGCTAAGCTCGAAAAATCGCTCGGCGATCTCGAAACTCTTGAAGAACTCTCTTCCGATGATGCCGAACTCAAACGCGAACTCGAACAGCAACATACCGAACTCGACCGCCATCTGGCCGATTTCGAACTTCGCACTCTGCTCTCTGACCGCGATGACCCCAACGACGCCATCATCTCAATTCATCCCGGCGCCGGCGGTACCGAGTCGCAAGACTGGGCACAGATGCTGCTGCGTCTCTACACCCGCTGGTGCGAACGCCACGGCTATCAGGCTGACTTAATCGACTACTCCGACGGCGACGAAGCCGGCATCAAATCAGCCACTCTCGAAGTCCGCGGCGACTATGCCTATGGCTACCTAAAATCGGAATCCGGCGTGCATCGTCTGGTGCGAATTTCCCCCTTCGATGCCAATCAACGCCGGCACACTTCTTTTGCCTCGGTCTTCGTTCTCCCCGAAGTCGGCGAAGAAATCCTCATCGAAATCAATCCTGACGATATTCGCATCGATACTTTCCGCGCCTCCGGCGCCGGCGGCCAGCACGTCAACAAGACCTCGTCGGCGATTCGCATCACACACATTCCGACTAACATTGTTGTGCAATGCCAAACCGAGCGCTCGCAGTTGAAGAACAAAGAATCCGCGCTCAAGGTCCTCAAGGCCCGCCTTTATCAACGCGCTCGTGAAGAGGAAGAGAAGAAACTCGAGGTATACGTCAAGCAACAAAAGAAGATCGAATGGGGCAGCCAAATCCGCTCATACGTTTTTCATCCATACAACATGGTTAAGGATCATCGCACCTCTTGTGAAACGTCGAATACCTCGGCGGTCATGGATGGCGCGATTGATGAATTTATCACTGCTTATCTAAACTGGAAAGATAAGTAGTCGGGAGGTTATATGTCCGTGCTCCAGCAATTTCGCGATAAAGCCAAATCCCTGAAACGTCGAGTGGTATACCCAGAAGGCGAAGAACCACGCTCGATCATCGCCGCCAAAACAGTAATCGCCGAGGGCATCGCCCAAGTGATTCTCGTCGGCGACACTGCCAAGATCACCGCACTCGCCAAAGAACATCAGCTCGACTTAAGCAAGTGCACTGTCAGCGATCCGGCGACTTCGCCTCTTCACAAGGAGTTCGCTCAAGAGCTGTTCGAACTGCGCAAAGCCAAGGGCCTCACCCTCGAGGAAGCCGAGAAGACCATCCGTCAGCCGCTCTATTGGGGCGCCATGATGGTCCGCAAGAACCTCGCCGATGGCTCTGTCGCCGGTGCTCTTAACACGACCGGTGACGTTCTCCGCGCAGGCATTCAGGTCATTGGACTTGGCAAAGGCATCACCGCAGTTTCCAGCTTCTTTATGATGGTCCTGCCGGAGTTTCTTGGCGAGAAAGAGAAAGTCATCTTCTTCGCCGACTCAGCAGTGATTCCCCAACCGAACGTGGAACAGCTTGCAGCGATCGCCGTTTCAACTGCGCGTTCGTATCGCGCTCTCATGAACGAGGAGCCTCGCGTTGCGATGCTCTCCTTCTCGACCAAAGGCTCTGCCAAGCACTCCGATTGCACAAAGGTGATTGAGGCTCTCAAGCTCGTCAAGCAGATCGAGCCGAATCTTATCGTCGATGGCGAACTTCAGGTTGATGCCGCAATCATCCCTAAGGTTCAGCAATCCAAGGCGCCAGACTCACCTGTTGAAGGTAGAGCAAATGTGTTGATTTTTCCTGATTTGGATGCCGGCAACATTGCGTATAAGTTGGTACAAAGAATGGCGAAAGCCGAAGCCATCGGCCCGATTGTCCAAGGCATGGCCAAACCTGTCAACGACTTGTCGCGCGGCTGTTCGCCCGAAGATATCGTCAACGTCACCGCCATCGCGATGACCATGGGCGGTCTATAAAGTAGTAGAATAATCACCCAATCACTTCCTCCCCTCTCCCGCCGCGGCGGGAGAGGGGCCGGGGGTGAGGGCTTTTGGGTAAGAGGGGTTAGGCCGAAGGTCCCGCGCTTCGCGGGAGGTGAGGGCCCTGAGGGCTAGAACGTCTAACTTAGAAAGGAACACGAATGCCGACATATTGGTACCGCTGTCAAACTTGCAGTCATGAATTCGAGGAGTTTCAGAAAATGTCTGACCCCGCTCTTCGCGATTGCCCGAAATGCGGAGGTGTCGTCATGCGTGTCATCACCGGCGGGACCGGGCTGATCTTCAAAGGCTCAGGCTTCTATATCACCGATTATCGCAAGGACTCGTACAAGAAAGCCGCCAGCTCCGACTCAAGTTCTTCTTCTACCCCGGCGCCTTCCACCGAGTCCAAGCCAAAACCCAAGAGCGACTAATGACGCAATCCCGACTTACGCCTGCAGATCAGCTCTACATCGATTTGGCGGAGATAGTCGGGAAAGAGAACATCCACCTCGATGGCTGCACCTACGACGATTGCTCCCACGATGCAACTGATATCAATCATCCGCCCCTGGCCGCAGTAGTAGTAAGAACACCGCGTCCCGGTTATCCCGCGCGGCGCCGGAACCGGCTACACCGGCGGAGCAGCAGCCGAGTTCGGCGGGATTGTCCTTGCTCTCATCGGTCTCAATAAAATCCTCGAAATCGACATAGCCAACAAATGTGCAATTGTCGAACCGGGTGTCATAACGCAAACACTTGCCGACACGGCCAACGCCTTGAATTTGTTCTACCCTCCTGACCCGGCAAGCGTCAAAGAATCCTCGATCGGCGGCAACGTTGCCGAATGCGCCGGCGGATTGCGTTGCAAGAAATATGGTCTCACCAAAGACTACGTTCTTGGCATCGAGGGCTACGATATCGAGGGCGAACTCATCCAGACTGGCTCGTTCGCGAAAGACCAGACCTACGACCTCGGCTCGATCCTAGTCGGCTCTGAAGGCACCTTGGCGATCATTGTTAGAATCGCTATCCAATTGATCGACCCGTCGCCTTTTAGTCGAACTTTCTTTGCCACCTTCTCGAAACAATCCGATGCCGCGGAGGTCGTCTCCGGAATCATGGCGAGCGGTGTCATTCCCGCCGTCCTCGAATTCATGGATGGCGACGCTATCGCTTGCACCCTCGACTATCTCAAATGGACCGACGTTATTCCAGCCGCGGCCGCACTTGTCATCGAACTCGATGGCACGCCGTCCACTGTCGACAAAGAGACCGAGTCGATTACTCCGATTATCAAGTCCCGCAACCCGATACAGTTCGAGACTACCGAGGACGACTCTCGCCGCGACTATCTCTGGACCTTGCGGCGCTCGATTTCCCGCGCCATCACAGCCGCTGCTGTCTTGCGCGTTTCTGAAGATGTCTGCGTGCCTCCTTCGAAACTGCCCCAACTCGTCACCGCATTACCTGACCTTGGCACCAAGCACAATCTGCGCGTCAACTCTTTCGGCCATGCGGGTGACGGGAACCTCCATGTGAACTTCCTCGCCACCGAGGACACACTCGAAATCCACGATCGTATCCACGCCGCCGTTCGCGAACTATTCGAGATTACTGTCAAAATGGACGGCACCATCTCTGGCGAGCACGGAATCGGCATGACCAAGCGCGCCTACTTGCCCATTGAGGTCCCGGCACCAACCCTTGAATTGTTCCGCACCATCAAAGCCGCCTTTGACCCACCCAATCTGGTCAACCCCGGCAAAATCTTTTAGCCTCGCTTGCGATATTAATCTCAATTTTATTGAGTGCATCCAACGTTTTGGACTCACCCTCTGTAGGGACTGTTGAAAAAGCCACTTTGCATAGGGAATGATCTCATCCATATCGCGGTCCTCCCTGTAAGTCATTCCCGCGAAAGCGGGAATCCAGCTTGGGCTTTTTCCGGAATTGCCAGCGATTCGCAAACCGGGAGGATTCTCAACAGCCCCAAGAGAGTGGTGCCTTGAGCGCGCGATCCGCCGTGGCGGAGAGCGCGATCAAGGCGGGGTGTGTCAATCTCGCCACCCGTGCGCACGGCCTCGCCGACAGCAATCTTCTCCCCTCTCCCATTCTGGGAGAGGGGCGGGCCGAAGGTCCCGCGCCTAGCGGGAGGTGAGGGCGATTAGCTTCGGGGCACTCACAATCGGTGACGCCCAACTTTCCCCTTGTCCCTTCCCTTTTCGATTTCTTATCTTCCGTCAAATCGACACTTAACTGTGAGGGCAATCCGTGCGTAAGTTAGCAATCATCCCGATCTTAGTGGTCATCTCGTTAGTGCTGGTTTTCTTAATCTACCGGCGTCAGCAGTCCGACATCCTCCCACCTGACGTAATCTATTCCTCCGGCACCGTGGAGGCCGCCGCCGTCTCCGTCGCGGCACAAACATCAGGGAAGATCATCGACAAACGCTTCAGCCGTGGCGACCAAATCACCGTCGGCGACACGCTGCTTCTCATCGAGGGCGAATTACTCGACGCCAAACAGCAGGAACTGGACGCGTCCATCTCCGCCACACGCGATGAAATCTCCGCCGCACGTATCGATCTCGCCAACGTCAAAACCAATCTCGATCGTCTCAAAGAGGCTTATGCTGTCGGTTCGATTCCCAAGCGCGAATACGACAATGTCCAGACCGCTTACGACTCCGGCACGCGACGCCTCGCCTCGCTCGAAGCCCGCTTGCAGACAATCTCCGCTCAACAACAGACGCTCGATATCCAAAAAGGCTACACCGCTATCACCAGTCCGACCAGCGGATTCGTGCAAGCCGATCCGGTCGAAGTTGGCGAAATCGCCATGACCGGCTCCACACTGCTCGAAATCGTCGACCTCAGCGATACCTGGGTGGAAATCTACGTAAACGAAGCCGACCTGCCGCATCTGCATCTCAACGATCCGGCTGATGTCTTCCTCGATGCCAGTCCCGACAGCGCCATCAAAGGCAATATCTCCTTCATTTCCCAAAAGGCTGAGTTCACGCCCAAGAACGTCCAAACTAAGAAAGAACGCGTCAAACTTGTCTTTGCTGTTCGCATCAAGGTTGACAACACCGCGGGATCATTCAAGCCGGGATTGCCGGTCGATGTCTATCTGAAGAAATCATGACCGCTGCCATCACCGCCAAATCTCTGCGCAAGACGTTCGGTGAGACGGTTGCCCTGAACAACCTCTCATTCGCTGTTCCCGAAGCATCAATCCTTGCTGTCGTCGGTCCTGATGGCGCCGGCAAAACGACACTATTGCGCATATTGGCAGGCATTCTCAATTGCGACTCCGGTGACATTCTCATCTTCGACGACGACTACCGCCGCAACTTCGATTCCAAAAAAGCAAACATCGGCTATATGCCGCAGCGCTTTGGACTCTACGAAGATTTGACGGTTCAAGAGAACATCGACTTCTTCGCTGATCTGTTTTCGGTCAAGGGTCAGGACCGCCGTACTCGCATACAACGCCTGCTGCAGTTCTCCCGCATGGAACCCTTCACCGGCAGATTTGCCGGCAAGCTCTCCGGCGGCATGAAACAGAAACTGGGACTCGCCTGCGCTCTAATTCACAATCCCAAGATTCTCCTGCTTGACGAACCAACCAATGGTGTCGATCCGGTGTCGCGTCGCGAATTCTGGAAACTCCTCTACGATCTCAATCGCGAAGGCACCACCATCGTCGTCAGTTCCTCATACATGGATGAGGCTGAACGCGCCAGTCGATTCCTGCTGATGCACAAAGGCGCTATCATCTCCGAGGGAGAACCCGCGCATATTCGAAAGCACTTTCATCAAGTCGTCTATGAACTAACACCTGCCAATCCGCGACAAGCCAAGGACCAACTCGCCTCCGATTCCCGCTTCCTTTCAGTCTCGCTCTTTGGCAAGAGTGTCCACATTGCCGCCTCGCGAGAATTGCCGTTCGCTCAAATCAGCTCTGCAGTCCAATCAAAGAATATAGCTGCCGATACTCTGCGCGAAATCATCCCCTCATTCGAAGACATCTACATCGGAATGTCGCAGGAAAAGCAATGACCGATTTCGCTGTTGATGTCACCAATTTGCGCCGCGACTTCGGCAAGTTTACTGCCGTCAATAACATCACCTTCCAGGTTAATCGCGGCGAAATCTTCGGATTTCTCGGTCCCAATGGCGCCGGCAAGTCAACGACAATCCGCATGCTGTGTGGACTGTTGAAACCAAGCTCCGGCAGCGGCACCGTCGCCGGCTTCGACATCATGAAAGAATCTGAGAAGATTAAAACGCGCATCGGTTACATGTCGCAGAAGTTCTCACTCTATCATACGCTTTCTGTCGAAGAGAATCTCAACTTCTATGCCGGCGTCTATCTCATGGATCGCGCCCGCCACACCGAGAAGAAAAACACTTTCTTCAACGAAACCGTTATGGGCCAAGTGCGCGACACGCTTGTCGCCGACTTGCCCGCCGGTACCAGACAACTGCTCGCGCTCTTCTGCGCCATTCAACACGAACCGGAAATCATCTTTCTCGATGAACCAACCGCCGGTGTCGATCCGTTGTCGCGCCGATATTTCTGGGAACAGATCAACCGTCTTTCCGATCTTGGCGTCACGATCTTTGTCACGACACACTACCTCGATGAAGCTGAAGAGTGCAATCGCATCGGCATGATCTTCAGTGGTACTCTCGCCGCCATCGGAAAACCCGACGAATTGAAGCATCAACGCTTCGCCGGACGAATCTACAAATTCGACTCCCGTAATCCCTGGGAGACTGCCGACCACCTGCGTAAGAGACCCGACATCGACGACGTCGTTCTCTTTGGTTCCGAACTTCATATCACGCTCAAGCCTGATGCCGACTTCAGCACTGTCAGTTCAGCCATTCGCACTGCTGATTCTACAGCAACTGAGATTACTGCAATCGACCCGACACTCGAAGATCTCTTCATCGCCTTGATCAACGAGGGACCGAAATGAACTCCAATCGCGTCTGGGCAATCGCTCGCAAGGAGACCTTGCAGATCATTCGCGATACGCGTTCATTGATTCTCGCATTTCTCCTCCCCATGACGTTGATCTTCCTTTTCGGATACGCGATTACACTCGATATCCGGCAGATACCAGCAGTTGTGGCCGATTACTCCAACACCACCCATTCGCGCGAGTTGATTCGCAAATTCACCAACAGCGGATACTTTGTCGAGATCGAGCGAACAAATCTGCCAGAGCGCGTCACCGAGCTGATCGAACGCAGCAAAGCCAAGGTCGCCGTCGTCATCCCCGTCGATTTTGCCAATCAGCTAATCACCGGAACCGCTGAGGTACAGATCATCACCGATGGCGCCGATGCCAACACCACTCAATCTGTCGTGGGCTACACATCCCAAATCATCTCTCAATTCAACCTTGAGAGCATCGAGCGCCAATTCGGAGGTCGTGTTTCCGTCAGCCCAATCAATCTCGAACCGAGATTCTGGTTCAACCCCGATCTTGATTCGCAGAACTTCCTCGTTCCCGGTTTGATTTCTCTTATCATGACGATTCTCGGCTCGCTCCTTACCTCGCTCACCATCGCGCGCGAGTGGGAACGCGGCACAATGGAATTGCTGATATCGACGCCAATCACGCCGTTGGAACTGGCAGTCGGCAAACTCATGCCCTACTACATCATTGGAATTGTCGATCTGTTTATGGCGGCTTACATCGGTATCGCAATCTTCGAAGTTCCCTTCCACGGCAGTCTGTGGTTGTTGTTTTTGTTTTCGAGCCTGTTTTTGTTGGCGGTTCTCGCCAATGGTTATCTCATCAGTGTCGTCGCCAAGTCGCAACAATTGGCATTTCAGCTGTCCCTGCTGACTTCGTTCTTGCCCGGCTTCCTCTTGTCCGGATTCCTTTTCCCGATTAGCTCAATGCCAACAATGATTCAGGTTGTAAGTCACGTCATCCCCGGCCGCTACTTCATCGAAGTCTTGCGCGGCCTCTTTCTTAAGGGCTCAGGGCTCGAACTTCTCTACATGCAAGGTCTCGCATTGCTCATCTTCGCCGTTGCCTTCTCGGTGCTCGCCACCCACAAGTTCAGAAAGACAATCGAATGAACTGGCGACGTACCTTCACATTGCTCATCAAGGAGTTTCAAGAGCTGTTTCGCGACCGTAAGGTCCTGGCAATCATCTTCGTGTCGCCGATTGTTCAGCTAATCATCTTTGGCTATGCCGCGACTTATGATGTCAAAAATATCCCCCTTGGAATCCTGGACCACGATCAAACATCGATGAGCCGCAAGCTAATTCAATCTCTGCAGGCATCCGACATCTTCACCGTTGACCGCATTCTCAACTCTGAAAATCAAATCGATAGTCTTCTTCAAACCAATGAAGTCTGGTGCGTTTTACAGGTTCCCCGCTCCTTTGCCGACGACATCGCATCCGGCAAGCCGGTGGACCTTGGCGCCGCCATCGATGCCGCCAATTCCAATAGCGCCATGATTACTGCCAATTACTTGCAAGGCGCCATCGCTAGATTCAACGAGGATATCCTGGCGCAACGAATCGCCTC
Organism: bacterium; assembly: GCA_016708315.1. Lineage (NCBI taxonomy): Bacteria > bacterium. The sequence goes on along the minus strand of JADJGC010000003.1, from coordinate 140,725 downwards.
ATCCGGCGGTGTCGCCGCCAAACCTGTAGGCATGGTTGCACCCAAATTGCGCATCTGGTATAACCCTGACCTCGAAAGCCGCAACTTCAATGTTCCGGCAATGGTCGTGCAGATTTTGGTCCTGGTCACGTTGATGTTGACCTCAATGGCTATTGTCCGTGAAAAGGAGTTCGGCACCATGGAGCAGCTGATCGTCACACCGGTGCGCCCAAGCGAGCTCATCATTGGCAAGGCGCTACCCTACGCCTTCATTGGCATGATCGACATATCCTTGATAAGTGCCGTCGCCGTCTTCTACTTCAAGGTCCCCTTGGTTGGCAGCCTGACGCTGTTGTTCTTCACATCGCTCATTTTCATGATCTCGACCCTTGCCATCGGCCTTCTCATCTCGACCATCTCCGCCACTCAACAGCAGGCAATGATCAGCGCATTCTTCTTCATGATGCCCGCCATTTTGTTGTCCGGCTTCGCATTTCCGCTGGAGAATATGCCTGTTTCAATTCAGTACTTAACCTACCTGAACCCCTTGCGCTATTTCATCGTGATTATCCGCTCGATCTTCCTCAAGGGCGGCAGTTTCATCAGTCTCCTCGACCAGATTATCCCCCTGTTCGTTCTTGGAATCTCAGTCCTGGCTATCGCCGCATTACGTTTCAAAAAACGTTCCGCCTAACAGCCTTCGGCAGATCAACTATTCCGGCTACCTGACGATAAAGTTAGTACCCGGTAACGTTTGCCGGAAATGAAGTTAGCTTGAGATGTTCTATCCGGAACATTCTCGCCAAAACAAATGGGCAGGAAATAAATCCTTGGGGACTGCGAGGAAAAAGTGTATCGCATTGTTATTGTCGATGACGAACCGGAAATTGTAGATATCATGGTCGAATACTTCCACGGCGAAGAATTTGACGTCACCGGTTTATCCGATCCTTCGAGAGCAGTTGAGTTAATCGCTTCGAAGCACCCCGAAGTCGTCCTGCTCGACATCATGATGCCCGAAATGGATGGCTACGAAGTTGCCAGCCGCCTCAAAACCGATCCTCGCACTGCCGAAATTCCTATCATCTTTCTGACCGGTAAAGAACGCCAGGACGACGATCTGCGCTTCTCGAAATTCGCCGGTGATCTCTACGTCCACAAACCTGTGCCGCTCCCGGAATTGAAAGAATCTGTGCTTTTCATGATCAACAATTCGATTTCTATGGGACGAAAATAGATGGATGCTAAACTAATTAGCAAGTACGGCAATCCGAAACCTGCGAGATACTTTGTGAAATCCCTCGATGACCTCATCGACGTCGTCGAGACTGTTTACAAGCATATCAGCCAGAAGTCCAACTGCCCTGACCTTATCGACATTATGCGCGGCATCGAATGCTCGGCTGTCCCGATTCCGCGGACTCTCAGCAGTCATATCTTCTGCTTTCACATCCCCGAGAATCTGCTCGATTCCGAAAATCGCGCGACCAACGTTTCCGGCAAGCAACCGGAACTCAAGCCCGGCGTCAATGGACTGCCGCAGGTCGTGCATCAGACGACCAAGACCCAACTCATCAAAGATGTCCGCACCTTTTACGATATTTTAGTTTTTCAGCGCTACTTTAGAATGCTCATGAGTCAGAACTCCGATGGCATCAAGATGTTTACGACCAAACGTAGTGCCGAGATCAGCGCCGTCCCTATCAACGGCGAAGACAACGGCTACCAATTGACCGTTTCGTTCCCGGGAATCTTCTTCAAAGGCGCAGTCGTACCCGCACTATAGCCAATCACTAGATCACTCCAGACGCACGTCCAGATACTCTTGTCCTCAGACAGACATTTCTTAACTGATGTGAGGTGAAATTACGACTTTGTCGAAATCGCGCCTTGAGCGCGCGACAACTGCTCAGCAAGCTCTGAAAACTGATCAGGCTCTTCCGGGAATGATGCGTCCTTGATACTGACTTCGGGATCGAAAGGCAATCGTAAAGCGGCTCTTAAATAATCACGCAGGAACCCGTCTACGCGACGCTTGACAACTTCCAATCCACTGCGCGATGTCTCCATCAGCAGTAATCCGATACGATGGCGTTCACAGCCAGAAACGATATCCGAGGCTCTCAGTGAGCTCCGCAGATTCTTCTCCACTTCGCGGCAGACTTCTTCGAGATTAATCTTGTCACCGAGATTGCGATTGGCAACGGCGCGGCTTAGATCATTCATGTCAATAAGAAGCACCGACAGAAACAGGCAATAACGCTCTGCCCGGCTCAGCTCTTGACGAGTCCGATCAACAAAACTGAAGTCACTGGCTAAAGTCACCTTGCTGTTAACTCCGTTACTCTTGATTTGAGGTGTTTCCACTATTCCCGGTCGATCTACGTTACACACAGCCTATGCATCAGCAATTACGATGCCAACTGACATCACAGCTTAGTTCGTCCCTATTCATTCGGGAAGAATCTGCCGTATCGCAGTTGTGTACCGTCCAGTCTTCAGGTTTGGTTGGTACAAAGTTTTTGAAATTCTTGCAAGCAAACTCTGGGAGGGCCAAAACCACCTGCTGGCTTGTGCATCCCTGTTCACATTTCGTGCATAAGCCTACAGTTATAACGAAGCTTTACTCGACTTCGTTGAGCCTATATTCCTTTATCTTGTAGAGCAGCGACCGATAGGAGATTTCCAGAATCGTAGCCGCTTTACGGCGATTCCAGTTGGTCTTTCGCAGGACTTCGGCAATCAGCTTCTTTTCTTCGCTTTCAATCGTCCGGCTCAAGCGGTCTTTCAGCGAAAAATTCTTGTCATCTCCGACTGCCACAGCGGTTTGCGAGCTTTGCGGTGGCGGAGTATATCCCTGCCCTGCTCGTGCTTGCCGAACCGGCCGTTCTGCTGTCGGCGCGTCCGGGCTATTGCGAATCGACTCAAACACAACCGCTTCATCCTGGCGAACTACCAGTTGTTTAATCAGATTCTCAAGCTGGCGCACGTTCCCCGGCCAACTGTATTCGCTCATTGCCGCCATACAGGTCGCACTGACGTGAGCGTGCTCGCGGTGATACACTTCACCGTATTTGCGGAGGAAGTGGTCCACAAGCAGCGGCACGTCTTCTAAACGGTCGCGCAGTGAAGGCAACGACACCGTGATTTCATTCAACCGGTAGAACAAGTCATCGCGGAACTGGCGTTCATATATCGCCTGCTCCAGGTCCCGATTCGTAGCGCAGATGATTCGCACATCAACTTTTATGCTGACGATTCCGCCGACGCGAACGAATTCCTGCTGTTCCAGCACCTGCAACAGCTTGGCTTGCAGTTCAAATGACATGTCGCCGATTTCATCCAGGAAAATCGTGCCTTTGTTGGCAGTCTCAAATCGGCCCGGTTTATTCTTGTGTGCGCCAGTAAAGGCGCCCTTTCGTAGCCAAACAATTCTGCTTCAAGCAACTCTCTCGGAATCGCTGCGCAGTTTACCTTGATAAACGGATGCGACCGGCGTGATGACAATTGATGCAGCATTCGCGCTACGATTTCCTTGCCCGTTCCCGATTCGCCGCGAATCAATACTGACAGTTCGCTGTCCGCAACCTGCTCAATCAAGTTCTTAATTTCGATCATCCGGCCTGAGTCGCCGATGAATCCGTCCCAAGCGGTTTTGGCAACCAACGCCTGCTCCATCACGTCGATCTTCATGATCAAACCGCGACGCTCCAGCGCCTTTTGCAACTGCAGATCTACTTCGCGAACATCGAACGGTTTGTTGATGAAATAAAACGCGCCAAGTTGCACAGCCTCGACGACCGTCTCAGTCTCGCCCTGCCCGGAGAGCATAATCACATCCGATGGCAATCCCGCCTTTTTGAGCTTCTTGAGCACTTCCAGACCGCTCATGCCCGGCATCTTGATATCAAGCAGAATCAGCGGCGGCTTCTCTTTGGAGGCGATCTGTATCCCCTCAATGCCGTCGCTGGCGGTCATAATATCGTACTCGGACTTAAGGCCCTCGCGCAGTATCCACGAGACCTTCGGATCGTCATCGATGATTAGTAATTTCGTTTTTTCTTCTGACACTGTCTCTCCCTGTACTGTGCATTATCGGCAGAAACTTCCTGTAGTTTAGCAACATCGTGCCATTTTCATGCAAGTTATTGCATCGACAAGGATAAACGAATTGACACTTTGCACAAGTTGTTTCTTGAACTGCCCCTTTTATCTGACCGCCATTACGTAAAACTATTAATTTAAGTTGCAAAGCTAAGGTGTTATTAATGAAAGAGATGCGAAACCCCTTCGAGGTGCTGGTCTTCGCCAACCAATACAACAACGTCACCCGGCGTAAAGACCGTCTTGGCATCCGGATTAGCAATACTGGCACCATCCCTTTTTATCAAGAGCACCGTCACACCGTGGTCTGACCGCAGTTTTGTCGCTCCCAAGCTTCTCCCAACGACCTGTGCATCGGCGGCGACTTTGAGCGTAGTCATGTGCATATGTGAGAGGTCGCTCTCGATTCTCTGCAACGCCGATTCGGAATTCTTGGTCCGGAATATCTCGTAATTGTCCGACCGGACTTCCTGTACGATTTGATTGATTTCTGCCTCGGGAATCAGATAGTATCGCAATACCCGCGTGAATATCTCCACCGACGTTTCAAACTCTTCCGGGATGACTTCGTCGGCGCCAAGTCGTGCCAGGGTCTCAATCTCGTTGAGATACCTTGTGCGCGCAACGACACGTACCGTCTGATTCAACGATCTGACTAACATAACTGCCCGGCGCGTCGCTTCCGGATCGGAGATGGCAATGACGACCATTCTTGCTTTGCCGATATTTATCGATCCCCAAATCGACGCCTGTGTCGCATCGCCGTAGTAAATTCGCTCACCCGAAGCCCTTGCTTGCTTGACCGTTTCAGGATTCATTTCCAACACGACGTAGGGAATCGAAACAGCCTGCGAAGCGCGCGCCAGATTGTTGCCATTGACACCAAACCCGACAATGATCAGATGATCTGCCAAAGGCTCTTTGCTCGACTCCGCTACAAACTGCGACTTTCCACCGATTCGTAAATTCGCGAATTTGCCTTTGCAAAGCGGCAGATGCGGAGCCAATCGCAGTAGAAACGGCGCCGATGCCAGTGATACTGCCGATACTGCAAGGAAGATCTGATAGTTGTCCTGCTGCAGTAAGCCCGCCGCCAAACCGGCATTTGCCAAGATGAACGCAAACTCCCCGACGTTGCTTAGCCCGATCCCCGACATCACGGCAATGCGCATCGGGTAGCCTATTAACAGGCAAACCGGCACGACGATGATCGCTTTGAGAAGTACAATTCCGCAAGCCAGCCCCAGAATCAAAAGCGGCTGTGCGAACACGACGCGAAAATCGAGCAGCATGCCGACCGATACAAAGAACAAGCTGATAAACAAATCTCGGAATGGCGTGATGTTTCCCAATGCATGATGACTATAGTCCGACTCGGAGATAATCAATCCCGCCAGGAATGCTCCCAATGCCAGTGACAATCCCACTACCGAGGAGAACCACGCTACCCCGAGGCAAATCAAAACGACACTGATGAGAAACAGTTCCCGGTTGCGTGTCATGGCAACTGCTTCCAGTACAAACGGTGCAATCCACCGCGACGCAACAAACACGAAGACAATCATGCCCAGCCCATAGATAAGCAGTTTGGGCACCTCACTTCCGCCCTCACCCACTGAGCTTCCGACAAGGACCGGAATCGCCAGCAACATCGGTATGGAAGCAATATCCTGAAAGATCGAAACGGTAACGACGGCGCGTGCGTGCGGACTATCCCCTTCGCCTTGCTCTTGATACGATTTCATCGCAATCGCGGTACTGCTCATCGCCGCCATCATTCCAACCATAATCGCTTCGGCGGCTGAAAGTCCGAGGAAGTATACGATTGGCGCAACGACGGCTGTCGTCAGAACTACCTGTAGCGGACCTCCAATAAAGATGACCCGCTTCATTCGCAGCATGTCCTTTAAGGACATCTCGACACCGATCGAGAACAGCAACAGGACTACGCCGATATCCGCAATCTTCGAGACCTCTTCAGCGCTGCCGACCAGCTTGAAGCCGTGCGGACCCGCAAGAATACCGGTAATCAAGAATCCGACTACAACCGGGATGCGCAGTCGGCTGCAGATCAGCACGACAGTCACCGCGACTACCATGATAATCAGGAAATCTTGAAGTACCGATCCGCTCATGTTCTCCATCCGTTTACGATTTTCACACGCAAACGGCATTTTACGCTGATTGTAGACTTAGCGCAAATTCCAAATGATTCGAATGTAATTCGGGAGAATTGACTACGCGGAAGGCAATCTTATAATGATAGTCGTGCCTTTGCCCGGGGCGCTCTCGACCTTGATTTCGCCATTGTGAGCCATGACAATGCGCTCGCAAATGGCCAGCCCCAATCCAGTGCCTGACTCTTTTGTTGTGAAGTAGCGATCAAAAATTCGATCCAGATGCTCCGGCGCGATTCCGCTGCCGGTGTCTTTGATCGTAAGCACGACCAGATGCTTGCCTGTATCAGACTTGATTTCGCTGAAGGTCCGTATCAACATCTTACCGCCTTCCGGCATGGCATCGATAGCGTTGATTATCAAGTTCAGCAATACTTCAACAATCTCGTTCTCATTGACAAGAACGCCGGGGATGTCCTCTTCGAATTCCTGCGAGAATTCGATCTTGTGCTTCTTGAGATCGTTTTCCACCAGTCGTATCACGCGCTTCAGCAAGTCGTCGATCTTCTTCTGTTCGAGCTGGTACTTCGTTGGATTCGAGAAGTTCAGAAGTTCTTTTAGCAAATCATCAAGTCGGCGAATCTCCTGCTGTGCGGTATGGAAGAAGTCATCCGACTGCGCGATTTCCGGCCACCGCTCGCGCATGATTTGCAAAGCGCCGGAAATATTCGTCAGCGGCTTCTTCAAATCGTGCGAAATTTCCGACATCATCTTGCCCATCGTCATCAATCTGGTAGCGCTGAGTACTGCTCGTTGCTGTTCATATATCGAAGTCGCCTGTGATGCTACGATCGAAGCGATATACTCATCATTTTCAGAAAATGCGTCTGCCTGCCGCGAACCCAGACAGAACAAGCCGTGCAGTGCGCCCTTGGTGATGATCGGCACTGAGGCGAACGTTTTGATCGCATCACGTAGCGCCGGTATCTCATTGATGAGCCCCTTCACAGCGACAGTCCTGACTGCGGCGGAATATACAGTCTTGTCCTTCAGTTGTACTTCCCTGCTCCGCAACGCTCCTGCATCCTTCTTGCCGTAACCTTCCCAATAGTTGACTACTAGCGTTTCCGAACGTTCATTCCACGACAGCCACATCGCGAAATCGATGGCGATGATCTGCTTGAGCGAACGATAGATCAAGTCCGTCATGTCCTGCGAATTGTCGACAGTAGTGATCTCGGTGGCAAGTTGATACAGCACCGCAAATTCGTTGAGCTTCTTGCTCAGTTGCTCAAAGTTCTCCGCATCGTCGATTGCAATCGCCGCTTGAGACGCAAACGTCGCCAGCAGTCGCAGGTCATTATCCTCAAACACCGTTCCGTGCTGCGGATCCGACAAGTTCAATACGCCAAGTACACGGTCTTTGATTTTCAATGGCACCGAAATCAGCGACTTGGTTTCATAGTTGCCTTTGCTGAACTTGGCAAAACGCGGGTCTGAACTGATATCCTGAATCAATAGCGACTCACCGCTCTGCGCGACATGCCCTGCAATCGAATCTCCGACTTTGACCCGAGTCTTCTGGCGGACTTCCTCCGACATTCCTACCGATGCCGATACCGTCAGCTCGCCCCGCATTTCATCGAGCAGCATAACAGAGCCGACCGAGGCGCCGATTACATCGAGTGCCAGGCGAATGATGCGTGTCAACAGCGGCTTGAGTTCCTGCGACTGCGAGAGTATCACGCCGGCTTGGTAAAGTGCGTCAACTTCGGCAATGCGCCGATTCAACAGGTCATTCTTCACTTGAAGCTCAGCCATCAGCTTCTGACGCGCTATCTCCAGATCGCGCTTTTCCAATGCCCGCTTCGCCGCCAGTTTCAACTGCGTGAATTCAATCGGCTTCATCAAGTAGTCGTATGCGCCCATATTGATTGCCGCAAGCGCTGTGTCGAGCGACGCATAGGCCGTCATCAGAATCACCATTGCGTTCGGGTCCCCCTTGCGAATCGCCTGCAACAGCTCGATTCCCGTCATCTCGGGCAGCTTGATGTCGCTGATTACTAAATCGAAGTTGTCCTTGCCGTACATCTCCAAAGCCTGCTTGCCGTCGCCGGCGGTCTTCACCGCATATCCGGCTTTGGTCAGAAGCGTATCCAGCGAATCACACATTCGCTGTTCATCATCGACTACTAATATCTTGGGAATTTCGGAAAGACTCATACTCTATTTCTTTGTCGGCAAAGTAATCGTAAACCGCGCTCCGGCGCCGTCAACGTTGTCGGCTTCTATCTCGCCGCTATGCGCCTTGATGATGCTGTAACACACACTCAACCCCAACCCGGTGCCCTTGCCGGCAGATTTTGTTGTAAAGAACGGCTCCCAGATCTTCTCAATGATTTCCGGCGCGATTCCGGGACCCCAGTCGGTGAAGTACAGCCGCAGACTACGATCGTCGACTTCACCGCCTATATCTATTCTACCACCTGAAGGCATGAAATCGCAGGAATTTATCATCAAATTTAGGAATACCTGCTTGAGTTGCTCGGCAGAACCATATACGTGAGGAAATGGCTCCGGCAACTTCTTATTGATCGTGACCTTACCCTTTTGCGCGTGAAGCGACAACAAGAGCAGAGTTTCGTCGATGACCGCTTCGACATCAGTGTCCGCAAAGCCATCCTGGCGCGGCTTGAACATATCCAGCAATTGCCTTACAATACCGGCGATGCGGTCGACTTCCTCTGTGACAATTTGTACATACTCAACCGACTGCTTATCCATCGACTCCTGCTCGCGAATCATCAGCAGATAGTTCTTGATAATCCCCAGCGGGTTATTAACCTCGTGTGCAACGCGTGCCGAGAGTTGCCCCAGTGCCGCGAGTTTTTCCGCCTGCAACAATTGCAGCTGGGCGGTGCGTAGTCGCTCGAGCGCTTCCTTTTCCGAGTCGAACAAGCGCGCATTTTCAACTGCTACCGAGAGCTGATTTGCGAGGATCGCAAGAAACTCCAAATCGTCCTCGAAAAACGAAGTACCGGAGATCTTTCGAGTTACCGACAGCAGACCGCGCACGCGATTTTGCAGCGACATCGGAATTAGAAACTCACATTCAAGCGATTCCAGCAATTTGACTTCGTTTACATCACCGAGGCGCTGGCGGATTTCCGAGTACGACATCGGCTTGCCGTGCATACTCTGGATCAAGCGTAGAACAGGACTGTCTTCCTTGATCACCATCTGGGTCGTCGGCTCGACCGCAAGCCCTTTGGTCTTTGCCAATGATAAATCATCATTCTCATGACTGCGGACGATAAAAATCGCCGCGCCGTTGACGCCCATTTGGCCAATACAGGTCAATATGATGCCGTCGAGAAGTGTCTCGGTGTTCAAAACTGAATTGAGATGTTTCGAAATCTCGAAGATAGTATAGAGATCGAAAATCTTTCGTTTGAGCCGCTTATTCGCCTCGGTCAGTTCCGCCAGTTGTGACGGCGGATTCTGACGTTCCGGCGCATCGTCGCTGCTCTTTCGTACTTGTCTAGCCATTCAGTAAAGTTATATCGGCAGTTAGAAGTTTAATCTGTTTCTTGTCACGCAGTGCGTGAAGCCGCTTGATCGCCTCGCCCAATGTGTAATGCGATCCGCTCATTACGATAATGTCGTCTTTGCCTGCGATATGAAGGATACGGTCAACCGCTTCAGCAATGTTGAGCTTCACATCAAAGTCAATTTCTGCTCCGACCGCCGCCCAGATTACACCCTCGATTTCAGCTGCCCGAGTCGAATCGGGTCGCGTCAGGACAGCCCGCCTGACAATCGGCGCATACTCTTTCATGATCACATCCAAATCAGGCCGCTCCAGGAATCCGCATAGTAACAGCGCCTTCCGTCCCGGATAGGCTTTCTTGAAAGTCGCGACAAGAGCCCTTGTCCCGTCGGCGTTATGCGCCGCGTCGAGAACGATTGTCGGTTTTGTGGCAACCTTTTGAAAACGCGCCGGCCAGTGACAATGTTTGAGACCGCTGCGAATCGCTTTGTCGGAGATCGAAAGACTATCGCGATTCAACAACTCTGCGCACTTAAGCACGATGGCGATGTTATCGATCTGGTGTGCGCCCGCCAACGAACTGCTCAGAGTCTCTTCATTGCCGTTCAGCTTGTAGTGGAATCGCATGCCGTCCGAAGTGTATTCAAAATCTCGTGAAATCTTGACCGAGCGAAACAGCTTCGTGCCGCGTTCGTTGCAGGTGTTCTTAAAAAGCGTCAAAAGTTCCGGTCGCTTCTCACCGGTAACCAACGGCACTCCCGCCTTGATGATTCCAGCCTTCTCATAAGCTATCTTTTCCAGTGTCGGCCCGAGATTTTTGGTGTGATCAAAATCAATGTGAGTGATGACCGACACTCGCGGTTTGATAACGTTGGTCGCATCCAAACGTCCGCCGAGACCCACTTCCACGACAGCGACTTCGACACCCATCTTGCGAAAATACCAGAAGGCCAACGCCGTCGAAATCTCGAAGAATGTTATCCGCGCATCAATGATGAATTGCTTGTTCTGCCCGACGAATTCGGCAAGCGACCGCTTGTCGATATTGCCGGCATCAGTCCGAAACCGTTCGCGGAAATCCACCAAATGCGGCGAAGTGAACACGCCCGTCTTGTAACCGGCCTTGCAAAGCACGGAAAACATCAGCGACGAAACCGACCCCTTGCCGTTCGTTCCTGCTACGTGAATCGACTTGAAACTATCCTGCGGATTGCCGAGGTGGTCGAGAAAGCGGGTGATATTATCCAGCCCCATCTTGATGCCGAACAGCTCAAGATTGTAGATAAACTTAATCGCGTCGTCGTAACGCATAGTCTACTGGCTGAAGTAGTCCAGAAGCAGCGCCACTGTCTTGCGCAATTCGTGGCGATGCACAATCTTGTCCAGGAATCCGTGATCCTTGAAGAACTCCGATGTCTGGAAATTCTCGGGGAGTTTCTGGCCGATGGTCTGCTCAATGACGCGCCGTCCCGCAAAACCCAGCAATGCGCCCGGCTCGGCAATGTTTACATCACCCAGCGAAGCATAACTCGCCATAACGCCTGCCGTAGTTGGATTGGTCAGAATAGATATGTAAGGAATCTTCGTATCCGATAACCGCGCCAGCAATCCCGAAGTCTTTGCCATTTGCAAAAGCGAGAGAATGCCCTCTTGCATTCTTGCACCGCCCGAACACGAAACGATGATTAGCGGTACTTGCCGGTCCAGCGCGCGTTCGATAGTGCGCGCGATCTTCTCGCCGACGACGCTTCCCATACTGCCGCCCACAAACGAGAAGTCCATAATCGCAAACGACACCTGCCGTCCGTCGATGGCGCCGATACCGCAGATTACCGCATCGTTGCGGCCCGTCTTCTTGCGCGCTTCGGCAATGCGGTCTGGATATTTCTTGGAGTCCTTAAATTGGAGCGGGTCAAGCGATACCAGTCCGGAATCATATTCTGTGAAACTGTCGGCATCCAGCAGAATGTCCATATAGTCGGTCGAGCGAATGCGGAAATGGAATGAACAAGTGCGGCATACCCAGAGATCCTTCTCGAGTTCGCGAACATAGATAATTTCGCCGCACGAATTGCACTTTGTCCACAGCCCATCCGGGATTTCCTTGCGCTCAGTCGGCGGCGGCGCCGGTTTGCGTTTAAACCATTCCATAGTCATACTTCCAAACTCTTCAACATTGTGAACGAGTCCTCCGGTGGTGTCGAATAGAAGCCCTTGCGCCGGGTTATGACGCTAAAGCCGTATTTTTCATAGAAGCCGATGGCGCGCGAGTTTGAAACTCGAACATCCAGCACGATATCGCTGATATTGCGCTGAAGCAATAGCTTGCTCAGTTCATCCATCAAAGCCTTGCCCACACCTTTCGAACGATATTCGCCATCGACTGCGACATTGGCAACATAGCCATAGTCATCAAGAGCGACGCAGCTTAGATATCCTACACATACATTTGAATCGCGCGCAGCCAGCGTGATGACATGATCGTTTTCAATATCAGCCATGAAATTCTGCTCATCCCAGGGATCCGTAAAAGCCTCACGCTCAATTCGCACGACATCAGCTAGATCCTCGTGTTTCAATTCGCCGACCGTAATCGCAACTGTCGCCGCGTCGCGTTTCTGCTCCGGCTGTGATTTAAGCACGTAATTGACATCGAGGTTGGCCGGATCAAGTGCCTTAAACTTCTCAGGATTGCGCGCAACCATCAAAGCAAAGTCTCCTCCACCCCAAATAGTTGGCGAGATCAACGAAATCACGCGCTCTCGCTTTGCCGCAAGATCGGACAATCGCTCGGCGCCAAAACCGCCGAACTGTCGGTCCCCATAGTTTTCAATTATTGTCTGACTTCCCAGAATTTCCACACTTTCACCCGACTTCGACAGATAAAATTCCTCGCCGCGACAATGCGTAACGATAATCGGTTCAAGATTGCGCTCCGAAAAGAACAATCGTGCCAACCGCATATTGCCTGCCGAGAGAATCGGTTTCTTCCACGCCTGTGCCAAACCGAGTACCGTGGCTATTCCCACCCGCAAACCGGTAAATGATCCCGGTCCGACAGCAATTGCCAGGGCGTCGAGTTCGGATGGATCAATATCAGCCTTCTTGAACAGACTGTCAAGTGCCGCAATGACTTTCTCGGAGTGCGAGCGGTCCGGTTCGCCGACGTGATCCGCAAGAATACCCGTTTCATTGGCAATTCCCGCTAACAATCGCTCGCTGGCGGTATCAAGCGCTAAGACTAACATCTTCGATCCGCCCTATTGATAACTTCCGTGTCGTCTGACCCTCAATCTCCAAAGTCACAATAAATCCCGTTGCCGGTTTGAATCGGCCGCACTTCTCCGCCCATTCGACCAAGACTATGCCGCCGGAGTCAAGATACTCGTCAAACCCCAAATCGAGCAAATCGTTTTCGTCGCGAAGACGATAAAGATCAAAGTGAAAAATCTGCGGTTTTGTCGGATATACGTTGACAAGCGTGTAGGTCGGCGAAGTCACTTCTATTTTGGAATCAAAGTATTCAAGCAGGCCGCGAATAAACGCCGTTTTTCCAGCTCCCAGCGAGCCATAAAACAACACAACATCGCCGGCTGTCAACTGCCCGGCTAAATCGCGGGCAATCGCCGCAGTTTCGGTTTCAGAGTTGGTAACGAAATTCTGCTGCGCCATTTACTTCTTTGGTCGTAGTGTCGCCACCGGCACGATCATCTCTTCCAGTGTAATGCCTCCGTGTTGGAAGCTATTCTGGAATTGACGATTGTATTCGTTATAGTTGGTCGGATATACGAAATAGAAATCTTCGCTCGCAATCAAATATGTCGTCGCCAGATTGAATCTCGGCAGTCGATACATATCCGGATTCTTAATCAGCATCGCTTCCTTGGGGTCGCAATTGAGATTGTCGCCGTACTTATAGCGCAAGTTCGTCGAGGTGTCCTTCTTGCCGTAGGCAATCGTACCGCGCGTTCCGAGTATCGATCCGTGGTCGGAAGTTATCACACACGTCGCTCCAGTCGCGGCAACATGCTTGATAACATCAAACAGCGTCGAATGACCGAACCAAGACATAATCAGCGAACGGAATGCCGCCTCGTCGGGAGAAATCTGCTGAAGCGCACGCGACTGCGAACGACCATGCACCAAGATATCAAGGAAGTTGAATACCAGCGCCAACACCGGTGCGCTCTGATGACTCGATAAGCGCTTTAGAAAACTCTCGTCTTCCTTGAGATCGCTCATCTTGAAATACTTCGGCTCGCCGGGCGTCTTGATCTTGAGTCGTTTATATTGGTCAACTAAAAGCGAATCTTCGAATCGATTCAGACTCCGCTCATCGGCAGTTCCGCCCTCCCAGATTTCCGGTTTCACCTTAGCCAATTCGTCTGGGTACATTCCTGAGAAAATTGCATTTCGCGAGAACGGCGTTGCTGTCGGTATGATCGAGTAGTAGTAATCCAAATCGATATCCAAGTACTCGGCGATGATCGGCTCAAGCATCAGCCACTGATCGAGTCGCATGCAGTCGACGATTATGAAAAACGTCGGCTTCTTGTCATTGATATGCGGCGCTACAAATGTCTTGAACACCGCCGGAGACATCACCGGCCCATTGCCACTCTTGAGCCAGCGCGGATATTCGCGTTCGATATAACGATAAAATTCGATGTTGTATTCGCGCTTTTGAGAAAGATGACTCTGCCGCAAACCGTCGTCATTAATCTTGTCAAAATCGACATCCCATTGCGAAAGCTGCCGATGCACATCGACCCAATCTTGCGGCTCCATCGGTCCATAGAGCCGGCTTCGCAGCTGATTTAGCTTCTGGACATAATCGCGAGTGACTGCATCACCCTGAAGCCGTTTTGCATCAAGGATCTTCTTGGCTACCGCCAGTACTTGCGAAGGATTCACCGGCTTGACCAGATATTCGGCAATATTCTTTCCGATCGCCTGATTCATCAGATGCTCTTCTTCCGACTTGGTAACCATCACAACAGGTATATATGGTTTGATCTTCTTGATCTCTTCGAGCGTCGTCAATCCATCCATACCGGGCATCATTTCGTCAAGCAGAATCAAATCGAAAGTGTGCTTGCCGACCTCCACCAGCGCATCCTCTCCGGAAGCCACCGGCGTAATCTGAAAGCCTTTGCCTTCGAGAATGATTCGGTGTGATTCAAGCAGATCGACTTCGTCATCGACCCACAAGACTCTCTTGACGTCGTTACTCATTAGGCTTGTCCTTTCTCACGGTTGATCGGCTCGGCAGAAGCTAAGGTGATCTGGAAGGTGGTTCGCTGGTTTGGAATCGACTCTTTCAGCTCGATTCGACCGTTGTGGTACTCCTGAATGATACGTCGCGCAAGAGTCAATCCAAGACCCCAGCCGCGTTTTTTCGTCGTAAATCCCGTCTCGAATATCTTCTTCTGCGATTTCTGCGGGATTCCCGGCCCATTGTCCGTTACCGTGATTACGACTTTTTCGTTTGTTGCATCAGCCGTCGTACGCAGTACAATCTCGCCGCTCTTCTGATCGCACGACTGCAGGCTGTTCTTGATTAGGTTCTCAATCACCCAAGTAAACAGCTCCGGATTGACCTTGGCGCTCAAATCCGCGCCCGGTTCAAATCGCAATGAGATTCCCTTACCTGCGTGCGGCAATCGTTGACAGTAGTAACTCACAACTTCCTGTATCAACGGATTGATATTGTTCGGCGTCGTTTCTGGAATCGATCCAATCTGTCCGAAGCGATTGGCGACGCGATCGAGCCTTTGAACATCATTGCGCATCTTGGCGATGACATTGTCAAGTTGACTCGCAGAATTCTCGGCAGACTTCAACCGCCCTTCCTTCATGTCAGTCTCGATAACTTCCAGCCATCCCATCAGCGAAGTCAGCGGCGTACCGAGCTGATGCGCCGTCTCTTTCGCCATACCGACCCAGATATTGCGCTGTTCCGCACGCTGAATATTGCGGAATCCTACAAACCCGACGATCAGAAACACGCCTACAACGGCGATTTCAATAATCGGCATCAACTGTAGTTGCCGCACCAACGGCGGGTAATCATAAAGGATGTACTGAATGATCTGGCCATTCCAGGCAACAGGAGTCTCGCCGTTTTCCCGCAACATCCGCTCGCGATACTCGCCGATAGTCTTCAGCGCAGCCTGCGAGGTGTCTGTATCTTCAATCCCCGGAATTCGCGCCCACAACACTGGATTGCGATGGTGGTCGGTGACAATGATCGGAAAATATGCCTTCTGAATGATCTCTTCAAAAACAACCGCGTTCACGCGCGGCGAAGAATCCTCGGCGCCCGCCAACTCCCACAGCTTCGCCCACATGCGGACATCGCGTTTGATGTTCTCCTGCAGCCCGTTGATAAGGAACTGCGTGTAGATCATAAAAAGCGCCGCAATGGCAATCGTGCCAAAGAAGATGAACGCTTTGAACACTCCCGGCATCGTTGCCGAGCCGGAATGGTCTTTTAGAAGCGGAATTCTCATCCGATTACTTCAAGTCCTCGCATGTAAGGACGCAATACTTCAGGCACTACTATTTTACCCTCAGCCGTCTGATAGTTCTCAATTATTGCGATTACCGTGCGCGGCAGAGCCAATCCCGAACCGTTGAGCGTATGCGGGAAAACCGGCTTCTCGCCTTCCGCTGGTCGGAAGCGCATGTTCATTCGGCGCGATTGGAAGTCGCCAAAATTCGAGCATGACGATACTTCGAGATACTTGTCAACACCCGGCGCCCACACTTCGAGATCGTAGCACTTGGTCGCGGCGAAGGAAATATCGCCCGATGCCAGCTCGACTACCCGATAGTGCAGACCAAGCAATTGCAGAATGCTCTCGGCATGTCCGGTGATAATATCAAGTTCCTGATACGACACTTCCGGCCTTACAATTCGCACCATCTCGACCTTGTCAAATTGGTGCACACGAATCAACCCGCGCGTATCTTTGCCGGCGGCTCCTGCTTCGCGGCGGAAACACGGCGTGTAGGCGACCATGTATTTCGGCACATCGGCTGGTGCCAGTATCTCATTCGCGTAGATATTCGTCACCGGAACTTCTGCAGTCGGCACCAGCCACATCGTCTGATCGTTGAGCTGGTACATGTCTTCCGCCATCTTGGGCAGCTGCCCTGTTCCGGTCATCGTTTGTGTGTTGACCATGAACGGCGGAAACACTTCCGAGTATCCGTGTCGCGTGACATGGATATCGAGGAAGAAGCTAATCAGCGCGCGTTCCAACAATGCACCGGCGTTGGTGTATAGAATGAATCCCGAGCCGGAAATCTTGGCGCCGCGCTCAAGATCAAACATTCCCAACTTAGCGCCGAGATCCCAATGCGCCTGCGGCGTGAAACCGAACTTCGGCTTCGTTCCCCACTCGCGCACCTGCACGTTGGCGGATTCATCGCGCCCAACCGGTGTCGTTTCGTGCGGGAGATTGGGCACCATCATTATCAATTGGTTTAGATCGTCCTCCACAACGCGCAACCGCTCTTCATCGGCGCTGATCTGATCACCGACCGCCTTCATTGCGGCGATTTGCTCGGTCGCATCCTGCTTGTTCTTCTTCATCACGGCGATTTCACCCGATGCCTTGTTGCGCTTTTCGCGCAGAGCTTCCATGCCGGTGACGATATCGCGGCGTTCACGGTCGAGATCGAGAATCTTATCGATATCGATCTTGCTGTTCTTGTTGGCGACTCCCTGCTTTACGCTGTCAGGATTCTCCCGAATGTACTTGATGTCGAGCATTCCCTCGTCCTTCTATGATTACTGATTAATTCTCTTGGCTTCGCTCTGATAGCTGGGAACGATTTCCTGAAACAACTGAATGATCTGTTCGCGCTCTTGCTCATGCATTGCACGCTCCAGTCGTATCAATTCGCTCTTGATCGTATCCCACTCGTAGTCGGTTGCTCTTGCTACCAGAATATTTTCATGTTCCGACGTTACCAGCCCTTCTTCGTCGAACAACTCTTCCGTCAGTTTTTCGCCCGGCCGGAGCCCGGTGTATTCTATCGCAATCTCTTCTTCCGGAACGCGCCCGGACAAAGTTATCATCGCCCGCGCCAGATCAACGATACGTACCGGTTCACCCATGTTTAGTACCAGTATATCTCCGGATCTCCCGATCGTCGCCGCCTGCATTACCAGAAGTGACGCTTCCTTGATCGTCATGAAATAGCGCGTCATATCGGGATGGGTCACCGTTACCGGTCCGCCCTGCTCGATTTGTCTCTTGAATATCGGCACCACCGAACCGTCGGAGCCGAGCACGTTTCCGAACCGGACGGTGATATACGATGTCCGCGACCGTTTGGCAAAGCACTGCACTAATATTTCCGCAATTCGCTTGCTCGCTCCCATCACGCTCGAGGGTCGCACCGCCTTGTCGGTCGAGATCATCACGACGACTGACACGCCATGCTTGTCGGCAAGTTCAACCAGCAACTTGGTACCAAAGATGTTATTGCGTGTTGCCTCTTCCGGAAACAGTTCCATTAACGGCACCTGCTTGTAAGCCGCGGCGTGAAACACAATCTCCGGCCGGTACTGCTCGAACAGGCGATCCATCTTGTCGGGATCAGTGATATCCGCCACCTGAGGGTCAACGACCACGCTCTCCGGATTCCCCCGCATTTCAAGCAGCATCTCATAAAGCCGGTTCTCAGCGCGATCAATCACTATCAGCCGCTCCGGATGGTAGCGCATCACCTGCCGGCAAATCTCCGAACCAATCGAACCGGCGCCGCCGGTTACAAGAATCCGCTTTCCCTCGATAAAGTTCGCCAATCGCTGATTATCCAATCGCACCGGATTACGCCCCAGCAAATCGTCGACGCTGATATTTCGAACCTGGCTGAGTGCGACCTGCCCGCCAATGATTTCCCGCAATGGCGGCAGCGATTTGAAGCTGACGTGCGCTTTGCGGCAGGCATCAATGAGACTCCGCATCTGCGGGCCGGTCGCTGACGGAATCGCGATTATCGCATCGGTCACCTTGTGTTTGAGCGCCAGTCGTTCAAGGTCATCGCTTTTGCCGACAACAGTGATTCCATGTATTCGCATTCCCTGTTTTTCGATGTTGTCATCAATGATGCCGACCGGCTTCAGCCCCATCGGAGTTTTGCGCAATTCACGCAACACCATTTCACCTGCCGAGCCGCCGCCGATGATAAATGTCCGCCGTCCCTGACGCCACATCTGCGGCATTAACTCGCGTCCGGCGCGAAGCAGGAATCTTGATCCACCGAGCAGTACGACCAACAACAACCACTCAATGATAAACACCCCGCGCGGGATGTTGCCGTATCCGAAGAAATAGGTCGGGATTGCGATCAATACACTGCCTGCCGTAACCGCCTTCAATATCTGCGTCAGGTCGCTAATTGAAGCATAGCGGTAATATCCCGAATACAGCCGGAAGTAGAGCAGCATCGCAAAGCGCAGAATGATCACTACCGGCAAACTCGATTGGAAACTCAAGAAGTAATCCGGTGGTATCTCGCCTTCGAAGCGAATCAGGAAACTCAGGTAGTAGCCGGCGGCGATGATCACCAAATCGAGCATCACAATGATCAGCCGTCGCGGTAGAAACAGCGGCGAAACAATCGCCTCGCTTGACTCCGTATCTCCAGCTTCATTTGCCTGATAGATCATTAGTCGATTGATGCATAGGGTCAGAATCAGCGAAGCCCAGTAGGCAAAGATGAGAATCTTCGAACTCGAGAAAAACGATGTCGGGTCAGAGAAATCGACCATCGCGAAAATCATCATCACGACACCGAGCGACACCACATTGAATATCCGTAGGAATTCGCCGTAAAGCCCCTGCGGAAAGAACGTCTTCAGCAATCGCGATAGATAAATCAATCCCAACCAGTAGACCGTTATCGCCAAATTGGGAAGACCGTAGAAGTATCTCAGCGTTACACTGAATTCACCTCGAACTTCGCGCAAGTTGTGGAATAGAATCAGGGCGATCAGGAAGCAGAGCTGAGTCATCACGAGATCAGCAAGAAGCGTGATGATCTCGCGCCGCAAGCGGCCGCTCTGTTTCTGGTTTGGATTGTCCATAGATTATTAGTTTACGCCTGCATCAGCATGCAGTCAATTGCAATTTACTGCCTGTTCGCGCCGTTCCCGGCGGCATTTACCGCGCAAATTCTGCCAATCGGTCGGCTATGCGCTTCGAAGCACCGATGCGGCAGAAGCTGCGATCGCCGAAACGAAAATCGGTGCTCGCCAGTCCGCGCGCCAACTTAGCCCGGTCGAAGCCGACTATCTTGCTGCCGCCTGCGCGATTAATCTCCACCCATTCTGTGACCGAACGTAGCAGCAATGTTGGCGTCTTGAGGAAATACGCTTCGCGTTGGAGTCCGCCTGAGTCAGTTAGGACCATCCGGCAGCTCATCAGTGCGGCCAGTGTGTCGCGATAGCCGAGTGGTTCAACTACGATTAGCTTCTTGGCTCTCTTCACAGCTTCCATCAGACCAAACTCCACCAAGCGCTTGCGAGTTCGCGGATGAAGCGGCAGAATCGTGGTCGTCTTCAAAGACGCGAGCATCTTCGTCAATACCGTCAAGTTCTCCCTCACATCAACTGAGTCGGCGCGATGAATCGTCGCCAACAAAAACTCGCCTTTGCTTAAGCTATGTTGACGCAAAAAGCCATCGACATACTTCTTATCCGGTTTTGCTTCCGCGAGAACATCGTATAGCAGATCACCGGTGTTGTACACGTTCTTGCCAATACCCTCTGTCTTCAGATTCTTCACTGACTGAGCGGTCGGGCAAAACAGCAGATTCGCAATCCGGTCGGTTACTACGCGATTCAGCTCTTCCGGCACGGTCAAGTCCAAGCAACGCAATCCAGCCTCGATATGCGCCAGTGGCAGCCCAAGTTGTGCGGCCGCAATTGCCCCGCCGAGTGTGCTATTTGTGTCTCCAATTACAGCAACCGCATCCGGCGCTAGTCGTTTCAGCGCCTTAGAAGTGCCCTCAATGATTTTCGCTGTCATCTCGCTCGCAGAACCTGAGCCAACCGCCAAATTCGCAGCGGGCTTGGGAAGGCGCAGTTCCTTGAAAAATACACCCGCCATCGAATAGTCGTAGTGCTGGCCCGTGTTGATAATGCAATGATCAATCTTGCGTGCCGACAGCTCGCGATGCAGCGGCGACAATTTTATGAATTGTGGACGTGCCCCCGCAATTGTGACTATTCGTGCTTTACGAGGCATATTGGAGGACCGTGTCCGCCACAAACTCGCGTTCTTGCTCGGTTAGCATTGGATAAATCGGCAACGAAATCACGCTCTTGGCGCACATTTCCGAAACCGGCAAATCACCCTCGTGGTACCCGAGATGGCGGAAACACTCCTGCAAATGCAGCGGCAGCGGATAGTAAATCTCGTAGCCGATGCCTTCTTGCTTAAACCGGTCGCGAAGCCCATCGCGATTGTTGACGCAGACACTGTATTGATTGTAGATATGGTGTGCGTAAGGTTTTTCAGTTGGTCTGGTAAGTTTGGCGCCGGCGAACCGTTGGTTGTAGTATTCCGCATTTTCGCGGCGTTTCTTCGACCACTCATCCAGATGCGGCAATTTTGCCAGCAGAACCGCGGCATGCAGAGTGTCGAGTCGCGAATTATAGCCGACGACGTCGTGGAAGTATTTCGTTTTCGCGCCGTGCGCCTTTAGCATGCGCAATTGCTCGTTGAGTAGATCGGAATTTGTCACGATCATACCGCCGTCGCCCGGACAGCCAAGATTCTTAGTTGGATAAAAGGAATAGATCCCCAGATCTCCAATCGTCCCGGACATTTGGTTCTTATATTTGGAAGACAACGACTGCGCGGCGTCTTCAACGATCGCAATCTTGTGTTTCTTTCCAAGCGCCATGATCGGGTCCATATCCGCCGACTGTCCAAACAGGTGCCGGTACAATTGCCTTGGTTTTGCTGGTGATCTTTGCTTCGATCTGGTTGGGGACTAAGTTAAACGTATCTGCTTCGATATCGACAAACACCGGCGTTGCGCCAAGATTGGCTATAGTCCCCGCTGTTGCGAAGAAGCTGAAACTGGTCGTAATCACTTCGGTTCCGGGACCAACACCGGCTGCGCGCAATGCTATCAGCAATGCGTCGGTACCGGAAGCTACACCAATCGCGTGCTTGCATCCGAGGTATTTGGCCGCGGCTTCTTCGAACTGTTTGACCTGCGGGCCATTGATGTACTTTGTGTCTGCGATTACATTCGCGATGGCGGCATCGATCTCCGATTTCATTGAGGCGTATTCGCGCTTGAGATCAAGAAGAGGAACCAACAATTGGCAGTCCTTTCAGTGCTTATTGATTTTCGAGGAGTTGTTCCGGCGGCACCCGCTTAAGCGTCTTGGCCGGAGAACCCATAACAATGGTCTGGGCAGGAGCGTCCTTGGTCAATACTGCTCCAGCAGCTACCAGAGCATCCTCGCCGACAATCTTGCCGGGAAGAATCGTTGCGTTAAGACCCACGCGTCCGCCGCGTTTCACGGTTATACCTTTGAAATGCTTGAAGCGTTCCTGTGTGCGGCCAACGAAATTGTCGTTCGAAGTCGCTACGCAAGGCGCCATAAACACGCGGTCTTCCAGTTCAGAATAGGCGGTGAGATACACGTTTGTTTCCAGCTTGCAGTAGCTGCCGACTTTGCAGAAATTCTCAATGGCCACGCCGCGACCAACGATCGTGAAATCTCCGATCGATACGTTCTCCCGCACGGTGGAGAGGTCTGCTATCAAAACTTTCTGGCCAATCACTGCGCCTGCATATATGACCACATTCGAACCAATAATGCAGTTGTCGCCAATGCGGGTCGGTTCAAGCTCCTGCTCTTTGGTGACCGCAGAATTCGCGGCACGCATCGGCTGCTTGCCGATGCTCGCGCCATCGTCTATCCGTACATTGGCGCCGACTTTGGTGCCTGAGTAAATCACGATGTTTGACCCAAGCACACTCCCTGCGCCGATCTCCACGTTATCGCCGATAACGCAGAAGTGGCCGATCTTGGCATCAGCGGCGACTCTGGCACTCGACGAGATTATATTAGTGCTCATTCCATCTCCTTAGATTCAGCGGGTAACTGCCGCGACATACGCCCTGGCTAATTGACTGCCTGATCAACAACGATATAGATCGTCGCCAAATTGGCGAGGAAAATTCCCGCGTCCTTGACGATTCCCCAGAAATTTATCGACTTCTTCTGCGGTACCATGATCTTGTCGCCCATTGCTACTTCGGCGCCTCGACCAGATTTTACAACCGCACCGGTGTTTGCCTTGATAATGCGAATATCGCCCTTGTCCGCCTTGTATCCATAGCCGCCAGCGGCACGAACATAGTAATCAACGGATTCGCTTTCCCTGAACGGCACCAGGCCGGGATTTACCACACGCCCCATCACTGTGACTGAGAAGCTCTTCTGCGGAATCTTGATGTAGTCGCCATCAACAAGTCTGATATCCAGTTCTTTTCTGTGGTCTTCAAGCAGTCCGCTGAAATTCACAGCGACCTTGCCTGTGCGGCCAGCCGACATCTCTTTGAAGTACTGCAACTCAAAATCCGAGAGCTTGTCGGTAGATAACTGCAGCAACTGCTCAAAACTCGTTCGGTCTTCCTTGAAGAAGCGAAGCGACCGATACATCTCGGCTTCAGATAGCGAAGCTTTTTCCAGCATCCCGCCGGCCTTGTTCAATAATTCCAATAGCGTTTCGCAGCCGGGTTGAATCGGGTAGGTCCCCGGATGCAAGACCTCTCCTTCGATAACTACCCGCTCCTTGTATCGAAATCCCGAGATCGAACGAACGAAAACCCGATCGTCTGGTTTTAGCTCGATATTAACTTCAGAGTTTACGTTTTCGGTAATAGCGTTCAAGTCGACAGAAATTGACTGCTTGCCTTTGTCGTCACCGATAAACCTCACCAACTCGGCATTGGAAACATCCGCATCTTCCGCTAATCCAAATCCCAGGGTGACCAAATCGCTTATGCGGTCACCAGCGCGAAATTCGAATCTTCCCGGCGCATTCACAGCACCGTAGATTTCAATCTTGTTGAATGAGTCAGATACGACAGGAACAAATACGACGTGACCCTCATTGAGGTACGGATTCAAACTGACATTCCCCGATGCGTTGAAGAAATCCAGATCTGCATGCGTCGTATCGACTTCCTTGATCAGCTGAATGTTCCTGCGCGATGCTTTTGCCTGCAGCCCGCCCGCCAAAGCAATGGCTTCCGTCACGCGGTCGGCAGCTGATACAACAACAACTCCCGGTTGTTCTACGCCGCCCGTTACGCTAACCTTGAATGTGCGAATCTGAGCCAGACTAACGTCAATGGCTCGATCCCGCACACGAGTCATCAATGCATCACGAATTTTGTTCTTAGCATCGACAAGAGTGATCTGCCCCAGTCTTACAACACCAACCTGCGGTATCGAAACCACACCCTCTGGCAGCACTTCAACCAATAGCGGCTGTTCGACCATGCCGTAGAGTTGGATGAGAAATACGTCGCCCGGACCAACGATATACAGACTGTCATTAATCGCCTTGTCTAGCAGTCTTGGAGTAGTCGGAATCTTGACTGACCCTTCCTCTTTCGCACCCTTGGCGTCTTGCTTCAGCTGCGGATAGTCCAATCCTGACGTCGACCCGGTGAAGACAATCAACGCCAACAGCAATCCTATCAACGACCGCTTACAAAATGTATCTGCGGAGA
This sequence comes from bacterium, assembly GCA_016708315.1. NCBI lineage: Bacteria > bacterium. The sequence continues at coordinate 116,188 of JADJGC010000003.1, read as the reverse complement.
TCTTCATCTTCGATGATTTCCTTTAACGTCGCCTGAACTTTCGACTTGGTTATCTTGACTTTTCCCATTTTCTCATCCGGAACATTGAACATGATGTCTTCCAGCAGATTCGACATCAGCGTATGAAGTCTCCGCGCACCGATATTCTCGGTCGATTCATTGACCTGAGCCGCCAGTCGTGCGATCTCTTCAATCGCCGCGGCATCAAAACTGATACTGACGCCTTCTGTCTCCATCAATGCTATGTACTGCTTAAGCAGCGCATTCTTCGGTTCTTTGAGAATGCGCACGAAATCCTTTGCGTCCAGCGAATCAAGCTCGACGCGAATCGGGAATCGTCCCTGCAATTCCGGAATCAAGTCCGAAGGCTTACTCGAATGAAATGCACCGGCGGCAATGAACAGAATATGATCCGTCTTGACCATTCCATATTTGGTGCTGACATTGGAGCCCTCAACTATCGGCAAGATATCCCGTTGGACTCCCTCGCGCGACACGTCGGGTCCTGATGACTGCCCTTCCGGTCCGGCGATCTTGTCGATTTCATCAATAAAGACAATTCCTGAGTTTTCGACACGATCCATCGCCTCAACGACGACCTCATCCATGTCAACCAGCTTGGCGGCTTCTTCTTGAATCAAATATTTCTTGGCTTCGGCAATTGTCAATTTGCGAATCTTCTTCTTCTTGGGCATCATCCCGGAAAACATTTCCTGGAAATTGACTCCCAGCTCTTCCATTCCCTGTGGAGTGAAGATCTCGACGACCGGGAATCGATTGGACGGAATCTCGATGTCGACCGATCTGGAATCAAGCAATCCATCGTGAAGCTGTTTGCGCAGCTTCTCCAGCGTTCTCTGATACTTCTCGTCTATCAGCGACTCTTCGACCGGCGGATCGGTCGACCGCGAGCGCTTGGCTCGTGGAAGCAAGAGGTCAATGATGCGTTCTTCGGCCAGTGTCTCCGCTTTGGCTTGAACCTTTTCGGCTTTTTCTTTTCTGACCATTTGAACAGAAAGTTCAACGAGATCGCGAATCATCGATTCGACATCACGGCCAACATAGCCGACTTCAGTGAATTTGGAAGCTTCCACTTTGACAAAGGGCGCTCCGGCCAGATTCGCCAGTCGGCGGGCGATTTCGGTCTTGCCGACCCCTGTTGGGCCGATCAAGATGATGTTATTGGGCATGATCTCACTGCGCAAGTCGTCCGGCACCGACTGACGCCGCCAACGATTGCGTAAAGCTATGGCTACCATCTTCTTGGCCTGATCTTGACCAATGATGTATTTATCTAATTCTGCAACTATCTGTCTGGGGGTCAGATGCTTATCCACGTATCCTCCACAAGCACAGGCACTTCCTGAAGCTGGTTAGTATAACGCTCCCAAGGTTCGAAATCAAACCTATTTTAGCGTCTCAGTAGTGATGTTCTTATTGGAGAAAATGCAGATATCTCCCGAAATCTCGAGTGCCCGACGCACAATCTGCTCAGCGGACATTTTCGTTTCCGCAACCAATGCTCGGCACGCCGCCAGCGCGAAGGGTCCGCCTGAACCGATGGCGATAATACCGTCATCCGGCTCAACAACGTCGCCGGCGCCGGAAATGACAAAAGCGTGGTCCTGGTCCAGCACTGCTAACAGAGCTTCAAGCTGGCGCAGATACTTATCACGGCGCCAATCTTTGGCCAGTTCCACCGCGGCTCGCGGAAGATTCTCGCCATGCTCTTCGAGTTTGGCTTCGAAGCGCTCGAACAACGTGAATGCATCGGCTGATGATCCGGCGAATCCGGCCAGAATGCGTCCGTTGTTCAACGTCCGTATCTTGCGCGCCGTCGCTTTCATGATCGTATCCTCGAAGGTCACCTGCCCGTCGCCGCCGATAGCGACCTTCCCCTTGTGCCTAAGCCCCAGTATTGTCGTAGCTTTAAACATGAATCTCTCCTGTTATCAATTGATACGGCGCTCGCCGCTATTTCAGCTTGGTCGCCTTGCGCTGAGCGCGCGGATGCGCCTGAAGGTATTCTTTCTTCATTGTCGCCGTCGAAACATGAGTGTAAATCTGTGTGCTCTTTATCGAAGCGTGTCCCAACAGCTCAGAGATCGCAAGCAAGTCCGCTCCGTTGTCGAGCAGATGAGTAGCGAACGAGTGGCGCAGCTTATGCGGTGATAGGCGATTACCTTCCCGAAGTTGCTTCGTGTATTTTTCGACGATTCGGGCTATTGAACGCTCGGATATTGGCTCGCCGCTCTTGTTTACGAACAGTCGTTCCATGCCCAATCCAAATTTTGCCGTCCGCGCTACAATGTATTCCTCTAGGCGTGTCGCTGCAATTTCACCAAAGGGCACGAGCCGCATCTTTTTGCGCTTGCCGATCACGCGAATCAACCGTGCATTGTCGTCAATTGACGCATCCGTTAACGATGTCAGTTCCGCGAGTCGCAAACCGCACTGGTAAAACAATTCCAAAATCGCCCGGTCGCGCACTTCCTGAAACTCGTTGCCCTGCGGCAGGTCCATTAGCTCCTTGGCTTCACCTTGAGTTAGATACTGCGGCAATGTGCGGTCAAGTTTGAATCCCAGCAGATCCAAATCAATTTCTTGCGTGATCAATCCTTCGCGCAGTAGATACGCCAGGTACTTTCTGATCGCCGAAAGCTTGCGCACGATTGTGCGGTTCTTCTTTTCCTGAGCTTTGAGTTGATAGAGATAGGTTCTTACTACCGGATAGAACGAAACCGAAAGCGAATCGACACCGGTCGCATTCTTCTTCAAGAATTCACTGAAGTGCACCAGATCGCTGTGATAGGCGCGCATGGTATGGGTCGAGTATTGACGCACATTGCGCAAATACTCAAGATACCGGTCGATATTGCCGGTCAAAGCATTGGACATGCTGAAATTGTAGGGGGATTTTAACTAATCGGCAAGCTAAACTGGAGCGGTCTCCGGCTCTTCCTGCTTGATCGATTTGTGGTGACACTCCGGACAATACAGGTGCTGACCGTCCTTTTTGGTGTCCTTCTCGACCATATATGCTGATCCGCATTGCGGGCATTTCTTGGCAACCGGCTTATACCACGAGGCGAAATCGCATTTCGGGTATTTGCCGCAGCCCCAGAACGATTTGCCGCGTCTGGTGCGTCGTTCGACTACATCGCCATCGCAGCCTTCCTTCGGGCACTTCATTCCCACTGAAAGCGGCTTGGTGTTCTTGCATTCCGGATAGGCAGAACAGGCAGTGAACTTGCCGAAACGACCCTGCTTGATCACCATCGGTGAGCCGCATAGCTCGCATTTCTCATCAGTCGTCAGATCTTCCTTGCCTTCAAGTGGCTGGGTGCTCTTGCACTCAGGATAACCGGTGCATGCAAGGAATCGGCCATTGCGACCCCACTTCTCGATCATCGGTAATCCGCACTTGCTGCAGACAACATCTGAAGCCTTCTGTGTGGAAGCTTTGATCTCTTGCTGGTTGCCTTCAACCTCGACCAATCGCTTGGAAAACGGCTCGTAGAATTCTTCGAGCACACCCTTCCACGTCATTTCGCCATCCTCGACACGGTCGAGTTCGGTTTCCATCAACGCGGTAAACTGCACTGAGAAAATCTCGGGGAATTCATTGACCAATATTCCGTTTACCGTCTTGCCCAAGTCTGTCGGGAAGAGACGGCGCTGATTGATTTCAACGTAAGTTCTGTTCTTCAAAGTCGATATGATCTGCGCATAAGTCGATGGACGCCCGATACCGTTCGCTTCGAGTTCCTTCACCAGTGATGCTTCGCTAAATCGCGGCGGCGCCTTGGTGAAATGCTGTGTCGGAAGTACCTCTTCGAGCGTGACCTTATCGTCTTTTTCAAGCTTCGGCAATTTCTTGACATCACCGTTTCCGTTGGCAGCCGGGTCCTCTTCGGCAGTCATCGAATAGACCTTGAGGAATCCTTCGAACGTCACTTTGGTACTGGTCACACGGAATTGATACTTGCCGCCAGTGATATCCACGGTCAACTGATCGAACTGCGCCGGCGACATTTGCGACGCCAGAAAGCGGTTCCAGATCAATTCATAGAGCCGATATTGGTCGCGAGTCAGATTCTTCTTCAACGATTCCGGTGAGTGCTCAAGATAAGTCGGGCGAATTGCCTCGTGCGCATCCTGGGCATTCTTCTTGGTCTTATAAGTATTTGGCGTTTCCGGATAGAAGTCCGGCCCAAAGCTGTCAACGATATACGCCTTTGCTGCGGCCACAGCTTCGTCAGCGATTCGCACCGAGTCGGTTCTCATGTAAGTTATGAGACCAACCTGACCCTCGGATCCTATCTCGACGCCTTCATATAATGACTGCGCAATTGCCATCGTCTTGGACGAAGCATAACCCAGACGAATCGAGGCATCCTGTTGCAAAGTTGACGTTATATAAGGAGGCAACGCTTTGCGGCTCTTCTTGTCAACCTCGACACTCGATACTTTGTATGACTGCTTAACAATGTCGTTCTTCAGCGCTTCGGCTTCTTCGCCGGTAGATACTTTGAAATCCTGACCATCGACTTTGAACAGCCGTGCTGTGAAGCGCGCTTTCTTGGCGGTTTCAAACTCGCCGTTGAACTTCCAATACTCTTCCGGTTTGAAGGCATCGATTTCAGCCTCGCGCTCGCAAATGATGCGCAACGCAACTGATTGCACACGTCCGGCGGACAGACCGCGATAGACTGTGCGCCAAAGTATCGGGCTGATTTTGTAACCCACGAGACGATCAAGAATGCGTCGCGCCTGTTGGGCATCGACGAGATTCTGATTGATCTGAGTCGCGTTTTCGATTCCAGCCAAAACCGCTTTCTTCGTGATTTCGTTGAATGTCACGCGGTAGATCGGGATGTCGAGCTTGTCAAGTTTGGAAGCGATGTGAAATGCAATCGCTTCGCCTTCGCGGTCAGGGTCCGGTGCCAAATAGATGGCTTTCGATTTCTTGGCGGCGTCTTTAAGCTCCTTAATGATCGGAGCCTTGCCCTTAATGACAGTATATTCTGGTTGGAAGCCGTTCTCCAGATCAATACCCAATTTCGACTTGGGCAGATCAATGACATGACCCACCGAAGCCTTAATCGTAAAATTCTTGCCCAGAAATTTGGCAAGAGTTTTCGATTTGGTTGGAGACTCGACTATGACCAGATTTTTTGCCATTTAACTATGCTTCCTCGGTTTTGTAAGCAAACTTGATTTTGTTCGTCAACAGGTCTTCCAGAGCCACTGTGGTGACTTTACGGTAGTCGATATTGTATTCGCTATCTTCGTTCATCATTTCCAACTGCTGCAGACGCTTGACATTGACCAGACGTGCACGACGAGAGGCAATCAGCACCGCTTCGTAATGATTCAGTGTGATGTCGTCGAGATTGCTCATCAGCAGGGTTTGATCTTTCATTCTGTTCATCGTTTACTCCGTAAAGTTGATTGTACCGCTTCGACTAACTCGCTGTGACTCGGCCGTGATGATGTTCTCAATCAGAGCCGTTGCCCTCTCAAGGTCATCGTTACAGACAACGTAGTCATATTTCGTCCAAACTTTCATTTCCTTTAGCGCTCTTCCAAGCCTGACTTTGACCTGCGACTCGGATTCGGTCTTTCTTCCGACGAGTCTTTTGCGCAAGACGTTCAAACTCGGCGGCATGATGAATATCAAAACCGCGTCGCGACACCATTTCTTAATGGCCTGACCGCCGGCGATATCGATATCAAAGAGCACTGTGCGCTTGCGTTCCAGAGCATCCAGCACGGGTTTCTTCGGCGTTCCGTAGAATTCGCCGAATATCTCCGCTGTCTCTATGAACTCGCGGTTCTTCTTTTTGTTCCGAAACTCCGCATGGGAGAGGAAGAAGTAATCGCGGCCGCTGCGCTCGCCTGTGCGTCTTTTACGCGTAGTTGCTGAAACCGACTCAACAAAATCTCGGTGCGAAGTCAATAATCCTTCAACTATCGAGGACTTTCCTACACCGGACGGTCCCGACATAACCACGATCAAAGGCTTGCGGGAGTTGAGCTTGTCCAACTGATTTACGCCGATTTGCGTCATTCGATATTCTGAACCTGCTCACGCATTTTTTCTATTTCTTCGCGAATTTTGATAACTTCCGCAGATATCTCGTATAATGAAGCCTTAGCGCCAATGGTATTGGCCTCGCGGTTCATTTCCTGCAAGATGAAATTTAACCTTTTGCCGGTGTCGCCTTCGGCCTTGATCGCCGCATTGTAGGCATCGCAATGACTGCGGAGGCGAACGCATTCTTCGGTGATGTCAGCCTTATCTACCAGAATCGCCAATTCCATGTCCAATCGGAGACGCATCTCGTCGCTGCCGTGAAGGTTAATGCCTTCGCCTTCGATCTTCTTGACGGTTTCGTGCAGGCGCTGTTTGTAGCGATCAATGCTCTTGGGATGCAATTTCTCGACATTTTCCAGAGCCTTGGCAATCAATTTGACGCGGCTCATCATGTCATCGCCAAGAACCTTGCCTTCGCGCTGACGCATTTTATTCAATGAGTCCGCAGCCTTTCGGACGGCCTCAAGCAGTTTCTCGATTTCGCCTTTCGGCAATGGCGCCGCTGTGACGACGCTGAACAACTCCGGCAATCCGGTGAAGTCGGCTAAGCTTATCTCACCGGCCAGCTTGAACTTCTTCTTGAGATCGCAGAACATCTTGTAATAGAGTTCCGCTGTTTCTTCGTTGAGCACTAAAGTCTGCGGCGTTGCGCCGTTGTCTTCGATGTTCATTGTCAAGGTAAGCTTGCCGCGCGATACCAAGGAAGCTACGGCTTCGCGAATTTCGCTCTCGTATTCGCCGAAAACTTTCGGCAAACGCACCGACAATTCGAGGAAACGGTTGTTCACCGAACTGATTTCGATGGCTACTTTCTTGCGATTGATGGTGGCCGTGGCTTTGCCATAGCCTGTCATACTGCGGATCATACGCCCTCGTGGTTTAACAAACTTGCCATAAAACAGGTCGCGGCGGCTTTTGTCAACCTAAAAGTGACATGGTTGACTTTGTGCTTGTGATACAATAGCTTCCACCCTGATGATACCAAAGACCGCAATAGCGACATTCTTCATGGCGCGCGAACTCGATGAGCTTCTGCGCGAAGCAACACTTGTCAAGGTCGAGTACGACAAACTGTCGAAGACGTTTCGATTTCTATTCGCCGGCGACTCGAAGATGCACATCGTCTTCTCGTTTTCGCCGGTGACATTCCTGTGTTTGTCCGGCTGGCCCGGGCAAGGCGACTCATTCGCAATCTGGCAGGAATTGACTCCGGCAACGATTATCAACTGCGAAGGACGCCGCGACAATCGCATCGTCGTATTCGAATGCGAGCAACCGCGCGAAGGATTCGACGCGCTCAAATTCACGATCGTGTTCGAGTTGTTCGGCGCTCAAAGCAACGCGTATCTGCTTGATGCAGACGGCGCCATTGTGCAGGCTGCCCGTGTCGTGAACGATCCGCGCGAATTGCGCCCGCGAGCGCAGTATGCCGCCCCGGCGGGGTTGGCGGATGTTCCCAAATCTGGGACTGGACTCGTAGCGGAATTCGGTGATCGACGTTTTGAAATCGAATACGACGGTGATCGCTATTCGCTTAAGGGTGACTCCTCCTCAAAGTCAACTTCGACTCCGATTGTGTCGTTGCTCCAGAATATTCAGAGTCAATTCCATGAACGGATGCGATTCGAAGCCGCGCTCAAGGATCACCGCGGGCGGCTGAAACGACTGATCGGCAAGCAACGCCAGTTGATAGTGCAATTGCAGAAACAACTCGACGAGTGCAATCAAGCGGAACAATTCGCCAAGTACGGCGACTTGTTGATGGCACATCCGCACACCAAACCAGTGAATGACACACTAACCGTGAATGACTTCTACACAAATCAGGAAGTGATTATTCCGCTCGAACCGGGCAAAAGCGTAATTGAAACGGCGGGCATTTACTACAAGCGTTCTAAGAAATTACAGCGCTCGATTCAGCCATTGAAAGACCGCATCAGCCAATCCGAGGTGCAGATTTCGCAGTTCGATGAGATTCTCACAAAGCTGGAAAATGTCGAAAATGAGTTAGCGCTTGAGGAGATACTCTCGCGCTACAAGATGAAGGCGCTTACCGTTGCGCTCGCGAAAGCCGAACAGTCGACTTCGCGCTACTATCGCATTTTCGAATCTTCCGCTGGCGAGACGATTCTTGTAGGGAAATCTTCCGAGGGCAATGACGTGCTCACGTTCAAGACCGCGCGCTCGTGGGATCTGTGGTTTCACGTCGGACAGAACATTCCCGGCTCGCATGTCATCCTCGTCTTGCCCGACAAGAATCGCGCTCCGTCGAAGGCTTCGATTGAAGAAGCCGCCCGCATTGCCGCATATTATTCCGACATGCGCCGCGTGACCAATGTGCCGATCATCTACACCGAGCGGCGCTATGTGCGCAAGATGAAGAAGGGCGGACCGGGACAAGTGATCTACCAAAATGTCAAATCGCTGTTTGTCGATCCAGCGCTTCCGGCAACTGCGACAGAGCAGGATTGACTTAGGCAAAACAAATGAGCATCTTGCACTAATGCGCCCTATCGTTACCATCACACTGATTGTCGCTATCAGCGCGACTGTCGCCTATTTCGTACTGCAGGAGCCGGAGCGGAATCCGCGCGAGGACATTTTTGTGAACTCTTATGTCGAGCTGATGCTGCTGTGGTCACAGAGCGACACGGTGAGCGCGTCGTACCTCGTGAAGCGCGATTCGATTCTTGCCGGTTTCGGGCTGACCGATTCTTCGCTGATGGCGCTCAAGCGCGAACTAAATCAAGATCCGGAGAGATTGATTGAAATTTGGGACCGTGTGGAACTGCAGCTCAATGCGCGGCGTGAATCACTGGGACTTCCCACCGGAGCGGATTCGACTAAAGAGTAAACGCGCCTTCGACGTGTTCTATCAGTAACTCCCCCTGCTTATCCGAAACTACGATTACATCGAATCGATACGAATCATACTCGACATTGGCATTTTGAATATATCCCTGCGCGGCGGCGATGATCGATTGCTGTTTGGTAAGGTTGACCTTGTGGGCGGCGTCACCGAAGACTTCCGAGGCCGAGCCTTTGACTTCGACGAAGATGAGTTGATTGTCTTTGCGGCAGATGATATCGATTTCGTGGCGACCGGAGCGGTAGTTTTGTGCGATGATTTCGTAGCCGTATGTGATCAGGAAATCTTTCGCGGCGTTTTCATAGCGCGCACCGGCTTGGCGATTATTGCGCATAAGTTAGAATCTAATTGTCGCTTGAACCGGTGAATCGCAATTCGTACTGCCCTGCCAGAAGCGTGAAGCTGCGGCGGTGAATTTCGATGGCGCCGTGCTGTTGAATCATGGCACGATGCTCCGGCGTGGGATAGCCCTTGTGGCGGTCGAAACCGTATTGCGGATACTGACGATGGTATTCGCACATGATGCGATCGCGGGTGACTTTGGCAAGGATCGAAGCGCAGGCAATGGCGAGCACGGTCTGGTCGCCTTTGACGATGGCGCGCTGGGAGATTTCCAGTCGCGGGACGCGCATGTTACCATCGACCAAAACATAGTCAGGTTGCTGTCGCAGTTGCCTGACCGCATTGCGCATGGCGCTGAAAGTTGCCTGCAGAATGTTGATGCGGTCGATCATCGCGGGTGATGAGGATGCAATCGCATAGTCGCGCGCATTCTCGGTGATGTAGTCGTACATCTCCTCACGCTGTCGGGCGGTGAGACGTTTGGAGTCGTCGATGTCGCGCGATGCAAATCCGGGCGGAAGCACCACTGCCGCGGCAATCACAGGTCCGGCAAGCGGACCGCGACCGGCTTCATCGACGCCGCAAATCAGAGTACACCCGCTTCGGCGCAGATTCGATTCGGTATCTCCCCATCGTTTCATGTCTTGATTCTCGCGACTTTCAACGGATGCGGCAAGCGGTTTTTGTTATCTCATCTTGTCTGGTCTTCGCTCTCTATTGGTCCTCTATAAAAATTATGGGCATAACCCGGGTTAATCGGGACATCGTAATATCACCGAACCCGATGTTCCCTTCAGAGTCCATTTACATCTGCAATCGGGGCTACCTATTGCAGACTTGCCCCGGCAAGGGCTGGCAGCGAGATCGAGATTGTTTAACCGCAACGGCCGTTGCGAACTCGCGGCTCACACTTGTTGGGCCGGCAAAACTGGCTCACTGACGAAACATCAGTGCCTCTACCCTTACCGACAAAGAGAAATCTCGACATAGTAGCTACAGATTTTTTGGGGGTAGGAGTCAATTTCGCACGTTTGATGGAGGACAAGGATGATGGTTCATGTCGGGTTCGGCGCTTCCCGCTAAAGCGCGGGACAGGTCGCTGCGAACCCGACCTACGGACTCAAAGTCGTGATTTGCCGCGTGGAGAACTGATCCCACCGGTTCGGTGGGGTACAAAATCAGAAATTCTGACCGCACTTGTGGCACTTTGGCGGGCACAAGGTCCACCAGTCTAGTTCTACCAAACCGATTTTCTTGCGGGTCCAGAGTTCTATCTTGGAACTACAATTCGGACACCGTAGCCTGTCGAATCGAACAGAAACAACAACGAACCATACGAATCCGAGAAACAAAAATCCCGGGTGAACAACGAAAGACAAGATCACTGCAACTGCAAAACCTGCCGGAGCTATTACAAGCGCAGTAATGTATCTCGTCGTTGCAATCTTACCCATAGCCACATCCTTCGATTCTCAGTCGCTACAATGTATGTCGACACCACTTATTGCAGCAAGCAGAATCACGAAGTGAAGAATCTGTTAGTCTTTGTTACACAGGCAGATCCTTCGCCCGCCGGATGACAGATTGGGGCCTTTTCAAGACCCGTTTGTACAACTTCCCCAGGGGGGGCCCTGACCTACTTGACTGACCACAATATGTAGTGGTCAAGTTGCTGCTATCCCACCGCAAGCGGTGGGGCACCTGCGAAAGGGAGAGCAACTTGTGCCAATGATCCTCCTCTTCAATAATCGAGTTCATCGGTACATCTTATGGATTAGCTCCATTTTCAATCCTCTGAACTACGGACCTTTGGGGCAACCACAGCGTACAATGAATAGGAGCAGAGAAGAGGAATCGATTGTCGAGTCGAAACATTTCGCAGAGCAGGATCGGTCCGAATCGCACCAAAGACTGGCTGAGGTCACTCGACCGGTCAAGGATTGTAGCAGCCTTCAAGAGTCTGTTTGGTCAAAGCAAAGACCTACATTCTGCCCGCGCTGAAGCTGTCAGACAGACTGCGGTTGCGCTAAATCACGAAATCAACAATCCGCTTACGGTTGTGCTGGGAAACGCAGAACTCCTGCTGATGAAGGAACATCAGCTTCCGGAGGAAGTGAAGGCCCGCCTCAAGACGATCGTAACAGCCGGATTGAGGATCAGGGACGCAGTCTCCAGATTGAGTACTGTAACGGAAGCTCAAAGCACTACCTACGACAACAAAATTCAGATGATTGATAGTCGGGACACGTCAGTCTCCGACATGTAATCCGCGTCTCCGCACGCACTTTTAATTGACCTGGACAATTTCAAACTTTCGCCCCGAAGGATTGCGTATGCCCGAACTGTTAGAACAGATTGTTTCCATTGACCCGAGCGGATTGCTTGGGAATGGACTGCAGTATGTGCGATCGCATTTCGGCACCCCGGGAGTGATTGCGGCTGCGGTTCTAAGCTTAAGTATTCTTGGACTTGTCGCCGCGAAGATTCTCAAGATTGTCTTCGACATTTTGAGATATGTTGTACTGCCATCGGTGGTGGTAACTTTCATCGCTACCTTCTTCCTCCCCTATTCATTCGTCAATATCCTGCCGGCTGCAGTGGCAGTCTTCTCAGTGGTACTGATAGTGAGGGGATAAACGACAGCGTAAGAATTCAGAGAATTTTCTAATACACTCAAAAACAATGGAGAACTCAGTCATGAGCCCGATTGATGACAAACAGAAAAACACGGAGGATACGACTATGTCACAACAAGACGGAAAGCGCTTCAATGCGCAGGATTCAAGATCGAGTCATTTCGATGACAAGAGAATTGATCAGGCGCTGGAGTTACTGGAAGAAGCCGCGCGCGACAGGAAGCATGACCTTCAGTCCGCGATAGAAAACAAGTACTCCAATCTCACTTCGATGCTCGGATCGATCAGCGGGCAGATCAAACATCGCGTTTCGGAAAGGTACGAGGCGGGCAAACAGAAGGCTGTCGACGTTGCGGTCGGTGTCGACAAGAGCGTGCACAACCGTCCGTGGGCGTACATCGGCGGCGCTGCTGCCGGTGCTATGCTGGTTGGATTTCTTCTGGGCAGATCACGTAGAAAAAGTCAGTGAACTAACCAAGAGTCTTGCATTGGATCGCGCATGCGCGCAGTTTACTTCACGAGCTTGAGGATAAGTCCCTTTTCAGATCCACGGAAAAACCGGCCGCAAGGCCGGTTTTGTTTTGCTGGTCACCCGAGGCAGTCAGGAGCACGGGGCTCCTGACCTACTTAGCGGTCAAGCCCCAAGAGGGCTTGACCAACGGACCTGAGAGAAGGGTCGGGCGCACACGGCGTCAGATTTGCCATAGACGAAATAAGACGTTGGCTGAGGCATACATGATATGCTACCTTGATTGGCAGAGAAGAACACAGTTATCAACCCGGCAGTTTTTCCGAACGCCACAAAGTGATTATTCGGAGTAAACGAAAGCCAACAAACATGAGGTACACACGATGATCCCGGAAAAGCTGCTTGAAATAATGAAAACAGATGGGGTGGTTGCGATTGCGACACTGGGACAGGATGGCCCGCATATGGTCAACACCTGGAATAGCTACTTGAGAATCTCGCCAGACGGACGACTGTTCATCCCGGCGGGATATATGCAAAAGACTGAAGCTAATATTGCCCACAACCCTTCGGTGCTGATTACATTGGGAAGCAGCAAGGTTAAAGGATTGCATGGTGCGGGTGCAGGTTTCTTGATAAAAGGAAAGGCGAGTTTCGTGACGGAGGGTCCCGACTTTACCTTCATGAAAGAGAAGTTCGATTGGCTGCGTGCCACTTTAGCGGTTACAATCGAATCGGCTACTCAGACTTGGTAGGGTTAAGTAGACGGATGACCGTCGATTTCTGTCAGACGTTTCGGCGTCGGGACAAGAGCTGACGCAAACTACGTAAGCAGGCAGACGACGGTCTCTGCCGCGCACAACTCGAGGAGTTGCGAGGCGGATTGTCAGGAGCACTGGGTTCCTGACCTACTAAGCTATTCCCAAGAACCGGGATCCTTCGCTCTTGCCAGACTATCGCGTGTTCTGTACTCCCTCTCAATTGATGATTCCGGCATTAACTTCCAGTTTCCCCGCGATCTCACTTTGTCACTGCGATACCACGCCTTATTGATCAAGACGGTTACATTAACAGAATCAACATCAAATGTCTTCGAAAACCAGCGAAATCCGAAGGCCGGAGCATACCTCGCGGCTTCAGTTTCAAATTGGTCTGGTGTATTAAGTCCGTCGACGTCAAGGAAACCTTCGAATTTGAACCGCGCGCTTGCCTCCGCTTCGTCAAACGTCTCGGGAGCACACCCGCATACAATAATTATGAGACTGAACGCAACAGCGAAAATCGAACACCACTCGAAATATCTTGTCTTGCGCATCATAATTCACTCCGGTATCGCGGCTGAGTTATGTAGGTCAGGAGCCCTGTGCTCCTGACATCTCACTGAAAGCGAAATCCCTTGTTGTGAAACGTCTGCTATACCATATTTTATCATGTCCATTTTACGACGATATCACACTTGCGGAAACATCTATTTTATCGCGAACGTAACGTTCGACCGCTTTCCCATTCTCGTCCAGAGTGCCGAACTACTTATCGAGTCGATCGAAGCAGTTCGTGCAAAGCAACCCTTCGAACTTCACGCATGGGTAATCATGCCCGATCATTTCCACTTTGTCGTTGATCCAACAGGGTGGGACATTTCAACACTTATGCATTCGATCAAAATGTCATTTGGTGCGCGATATCGAAAACTACTTGGACAGAAGTCCGGTCGCGTTTGGCAGAACCGGTTCTGGGATCATATTATTCGCAATCAGGAAGACTACAATCGGCATGTCGATTATGTGCACTACAATCCGGTTAAGCAAGGTCTTGTCAAGTCACCGTTTGATTGGCAGTGGACGTCGTTTCACGATTACGTTCGAGAGGGTTTGTATCGACGTGATTGGGGGAGTAAGGAAATCGATTGGGGTAAGGAGGATTTCGGGGAGTAATCGTAGGCGGGAATGTCAGGGCACCGGCCTGACCTACTCGGTTGTTTGGCGGGAATGTCAGGAGCACATGGGAATGTTAGGAGCACGGGGCCCTGACCTACAAAGTAAAAAACAAGAAGGCCGTGGGTGGGCACGGCCTTTCAATTTGGAGATGACACTTTCGAAAAGTGTAATCAATATAATCGCGGGAATTATTCGCCGGTGAGGTCTTGCTTTCTTTCGTCGATACGAGCAGCCTTACCGGAGCGATTGCGCAAGTAATTCAACTTGGCGCGACGAACGCGGCCGGTACGAATTCTTTCGATCTTGGCGATATTCGGCGAATGCAAGGGGTAGACTTTTTCTACAGCGATGCCCTGCGTGACTTTGCGGACGGTGAATGATGCGCCGGTGGCGGTGCCGCCGCCGCGACGACCCATGACCACACCCTGGAAGATCTGGATGCGTTCTTTGTCGCCTTCCATGATTTTCTGATGGACAGCGATGGTGTCACCGGGAGCGAAATCGACTTTCTGCTCGCGGAGGTATTTCGCCTCGATTTTTTGCACGATGTTCATATTTATCCTCCAATCAAATTAATTATCAAATTCATTTCCGGCGGCGATCCGCTCGATCATGGCGCGGTCGTCATCGGACAGGTCCGCGCGACGCAGCAGATCGGGACGATTGTCCATGGTGCGCTTGAGCGCGGCCCAACGACGAAACTCGTCCATACGTGCATGGTCCCCGCCCAGAAGAGTCGCGGGCGCTTTTTCGCCCAGGAACTCGGCGGGACGAGTCCATACCGGAGCACCGAGAATATCATCACTGAACGAATCTGTCAAGGCCGAATCTATGTCGTGCATACTTCCCGGCAATAAACGGAAGACAGATTCCAGGATGACGAGGGCGGCTGTCTCGCCGCCATTGATTATATAATCACCAATCGACACTTCATCAAGGTCGAAAAACTTCAAAATTCGCTCGTCGACGCCCTTGTAACGACCGCAGATAATAATCAAATGGTCGAGCAGGGAGTACTTTACAGCTGCCGGCTGGTCGTATTTGCGCCCTGCGGCAGAGGTTAGGACGATACGGCGGTTCTTGCTTTCGTCATTATATAGCACCGAAGAGAGCGCGTCATAGAGCGGCTCAATTTTCATCACCATTCCGCCACCGCCGCCAAAAGGTGCGTCATCGACGGTGTTGTGCTTGTTTCCTGAGAACTTGCGGATGTCAACAATCTCAACCTCAAGCGTCTTGTTTTCGACTGCTTTTTGCAGAAGCGACTGTTCGAGCGGACTTGCGAAGAACTCCGGGAAGATGGTAAGAATTGTGACTTTCATGTTCTACAGATCAAGCAGGCCTTCGATGATGCGGACGGTAACCTTGCGTTCTTCCTTGTCGACGTTCAAAATGACATTCTCTGATGCCGGGAGCAGAATCGAGCGTTCGCCCTCGACGCGCCAGAGATCGTTTGCCGGCATTTCGATGATTTCGGCGATTTCGCCGAGGTACTCGCCGGATTCTGTATATACCTTCATGCCGATAACGTCGAAGAGGAAAAAGGTCTGATCCGGAAGATCGACCATTTCGTCTTTGGTGATGCTGACAAACTCGCCGATATGGTCCTCGGCGAGATTGCGCGTGTCAATGCCTTCGAATAAGATCAGCAGTTGTCGTTTGTGGTAGCGGACTTCGCGGATTGTATACCGCGCGGTCGCTCGTCCTTCGAGGAAAGCTGATTCGAGATCTTCAAACCGGTCGACAAAATCGGTAAGTGGATTAACCACTACTTCGCCCTTGATTCCATGGGCGCGAACTATTTTGCCAATCGCAATCAATTCATCCGTTATTCGAGAATCTCCAATACCGCGCGTTTACCTTGTTTGGCAGATACTGCCAGCATAATTGTGCGGATCGCTTTGGCGGTGTTCCCCGCCTTTCCGATCACTTTGCCCAGGTCACCCTGACCAACCCGAAGTTCGAAAACCGTGGTACGCTCACCTTCGATTTCCTTGAGCACTACGGCGTCGGGATTATCCACTAAGGCCTTAACAATGGTCTCAACGAACTCCTTCACATTCACTCTCCCTCAACTATAAGAAACAAACTTTTGCTTCCATGTAAACGCAAGCGTCGGCGGAGTGTCTCCGCGCGTCCTGCGACGGGGAGTGAAGCGAAGTTGCTCGCTTGAGAATAGCGTCTCGCTGTTAGGCGGACGCTTCCCCGGTCGGAGCCGCCGAAGCTGCTTTTGCTTTTCTGGTGCGTTTCTTGCGCTCGGTGATCGTCGTCTTGATCTCGATCCCGGAAGCGTCTTTACCGGCCTTCAGCAGTTCCCACTTCTCATTGATACCGATTTGGGAGAACAGCGTATGAACGGTGTCAGACGGCTCTGCTCCCTCACCCAACCACTTAAGCACCTTTTCTTCATTGATGGTAATCTTCGCCGGCTTTACCAGCGGGTTGTAGTTACCCATCATGTCGACAAAGCGACCCTGGCGCGCACGGCGCGAGTCGATAGCGACGATTCTGTAAATCGGGCGTTTCTTAGCGCCCATTCTTCTGAGTCTTAGTTTGACTGCCAAGTCAATCCTCCATATTTAAGATACGTATAAGTTAGTTCTAATCCTAATTGAAAAAGTTACCCGGAATCATCCTCTTTAATTTTCCACCGCGCATCTGCTTGATCATCTTCTGCATCTGCTGGAATTGTTTGATCAGGCGGTTGACCTCCTGAATCGACGTTCCGGAGCCGTCAGCGATTCTTGCCCGGCGCGAACCGTTGAGAACCTGCGGGCGGTTGCGCTCTTCAAGTGTCATCGAAAGGATGATCGCTTCGACGCGCTTCATCTGGGACTCGTCGATCTCGACATTGCGCAACTGGCTGGAAACACCGGGAATCATCTTCAAAATCGACTCCAACGAGCCCATTTTCTTGAGCTGTTGAAGCTGCTGGTAGAAGTCGTCGAACGTGAAAGCTTCCTTGCGGAGCTTCTTTTCGAGTTTGACAGCTTCCTTGACATCGATGGTTTCCTGCGCCTTCTCGACCAGCGAGACAATATCGCCCATACCGAGGATTCGCGACGCCATGCGTTCCGGATAGAATAGCTCCAGATCGCTTAATTTTTCGCCGACACTGACCAATTTGATCGGCTTGCCGGTGATATGGCGGATAGACAGTGCCGCACCGCCACGGAGTCGCCATCGAGCTTGGTCAATGCCACGCCGCTTAAGTCGAGTGTCTCATTGAATTGAGCGGCGACATTGACGGCATCCTGACCGGTCATCGAATCGGCAACCAGCAGGATTTCGTCGGGCGAAACCTTCTTCTTGATGTCGCTGAGTTCCTGCATCAACTCCTGGTCGATATGCAGTCGTCCGGCGGTGTCGAAGATGATCAGCGTCAGGTTATTGGCGCGAGCGTATTCAATTGCCTCCGCGCAAATTTGCGGCGGCTTTTTATCAACATGAAATACCGGCACATCGATCTGCTTGCCGAGTACCTGTAATTGCTTGACGGCAGCAGGACGATAGATGTCGGCGGCGACCATGAGCGGGCGCTGGCCCTTCTTCTGGTAGTGCAAAGCGAGTTTGCCGGCGAGAGTCGTCTTACCGGAGCCTTGCAGACCGCAGAGAAGGATCTTGCCAGGGGTACCGCGGAATTCGATGGGGGCATTCTGCCCGCCGAGAATTCCGACCAGTTCGTCGTAAATGATCTTGACGATTTGTTCGCCGGGCGCCACTGACCGGAGTGTTTCCTGGCCATAGGCTTTTTTCCTCGACGCCGGCAATGAACTGCTTGACGACCTTGAAGTTGACGTCTGCATCAAGCAATGCGCGCCGGACATCTTTCACCGACTCGCGGACGTTGTCTTCCGTCAGCTTCCCTTGACCCCTCAGGGTCTTAAATGCCTTCTCTAATTTCTCAGAAAGTGAATCGAACATATCTCACCGTTAAACAATACAGAACAGTGAGTATACTTTCCGGAGCGTGGAAATGCAAGGAGATATTCTCTGCGCTAATAGACTCTAAAACCGATAACTGCAGGTTTTCGGCTCGGCTCCAAAAGCGACAAACTGCCGTCTTCTTTCTCGACACCGAGGATCAGCACCTCGGATTGGAAGCCGGCGATGTTCTTGGGCGGAAAATTCACTACGGCAAGCACTTGCCTACCCAGAAGTTCCTCTTTGGTATAAGCAAGTTTGGCCTGGACGCTGGACCACTTTTCGCCGATTTCGGCGCCGAAGTTGACGCGGACTTTGTAAGAAGGATTCTTGGCACGTTCGAAGTCGAGGACTTCAAGGATTTCGCCGACGCGGATATCGACTTTGCGAAAGTCGTCGTAGGTGATCAGCGCTTCCATTCTATTTTCTCTTCATGCAGATGGGTCAAATAAAAAACCCGCCCGATGTCGCCATCAGGCAGGTCACCACTCTAATCTAATTTCAACAATCTTACCCCGCCAATTTGGCGGCGATGATTTCGCGTAGTCGATTGCCGTCGGCGCGACCTTTGACTTTGGGCATGACTTCTTTCATCACTTTGCCCAAATCGGCCGGCGCTTTTGCTCCGCTCGCTTCAATAGCAGCCACAACAAAGGCAGTCAATTCGTCATCGGAAAGCTGCTGGGGCAGATAATGGATGATTATCGCCAGCTCCGATTCTTCCTTGGTCGCCAGATCTTCTCTCCCACCGGCACGAAACTGCTCGATGGAATCGCGGCGCTTCTTAGCGGCAGAAGACAACACGGCAAGTACATCTTCCTCAGTCGGAGGATGCTTCAACTCAATCTCTTTATACTTGATGTCTGATTTCAATCCCCGGATGACTTCGAGCTTGCCTTTGTCGCCTGCTCGCATGGCATCCTTGAGGTCGTTGTTCAGGGTGTCTAACACCGACATCTTTAGTCTTCCCGATTGAACCGGCGCGTTTTGCGTTTGGCAGCGTTCATTTTACGCTTGCGTCTGTCAGACGGCTTCTCAAAATGCTGGTGCTTTTTGATATCCGACAGAATGCCCGAACGTTCGCACAGCTTGTTGAATCTTCTTAAAGCCTTTTCAAACGACTCGTCGTCGCGGACTTTTACTCCTGTCAAGCTTGGCTCAACCTCCTCTCAAAACGAAAAATTGTTGGCCCCCTCATTACTCCAGAACTGATGAATATATTGACGGTCATATAGAGAGTCAAGGACAATATAATGTTAGCGACGACTATGGATGGAGCCTTGTCAGCCATACAAGTAGTCGCCGGTCAATATTCCGAGCCATAAAACCACGATTGTTGTCGCCAATTGGCGCAAGCGCAGGTATCTTCCTCGTGTAATAAATACGAAAAATCAAGAGGAGGACTTAACAATTCTTAACCAAACTTTTAGGTAAGCGCTTACGTAAACCAGTTACATCAGGAAGGATTGTGCAATGACAGGGCACGGTAAAGACACA
This sequence comes from bacterium, assembly GCA_016708315.1. NCBI lineage: Bacteria > bacterium. The sequence goes on along the minus strand of JADJGC010000003.1, from coordinate 96,414 downwards.
ATCAAGGAATTGGGAGCGTTAGCTTTCGCCAGTCGCCTCAAGCGATTAAGCGACCGTCTGGCGCGAGATATTTCGCGAGTGTATGAAGAACATCAACTGCAATTTGAAGCCCGATGGTTTCCCGTGGCATACTTATTATCACAGAAATCGCCGTTGTCGGTGACGGAAATCGCCGATCGCCTTCAATTCACTCACCCGGCAGTCAACCAGATTGCGGGACAAATGGAACGAGGCGGGCTATTGGCTTCGACGCGCGATCGCAACGACGACCGCCGGCGGCTGTTGAGTTTGACCAAACAGGGAAAACAAATGGTCAAGCAGCTACAGCCGGTTTGGGACGTTATTCGCGGTTGCACGGCGGAACTTTTGAATTCGCTCGATGGCAATTTCCTCGGCGCGATTCAGCAGATCGAAGTCTCATTGAATGAAAAAGACATGTATGCACGCGTCACGGAACAGCTTTATCCGGAGAAACGGACCGCAGTCGAGATCGTCGACTTCAAACCTCGCTGGGCAGATAAGTTTCGCGAGTTGAATGAAGAATGGCTGAGCGAGTTTTTCAAGGTGGAGGCCGCAGACAAAGTCATGCTGGAGAATCCGGAAGCGGAGATTATCAAGCGCGGCGGCGCGGTGCTTTTCGCCAAGTCGGAAAGCAACATCGTCGGCACAGTGGCGTTGATTCGGCATTCGGAGACGATTTATGAACTCGCGAAGATGGCAGTCGCCAAGCCGTATCGCGGTCGTGGTGTTGGAGCGCGCCTGCTGGAAACAGCCATCCATCGCACCCGTCTTGCCGGAGCCAATCAACTGGTATTGGGAACCAGCACTCAGCTCAAGGCGGCTAATTTGCTCTATCGCAAGTACGGTTTCCGCAAATTGTCGGCAAAACCGAAATGGGCGACGGCCTATGCTCGCGAAACTGTTTACATGAAACTCAATATTTCACCATAAACGTATCGCTATCAAACAATCGGAGTTGTTGTCATGAAGAATCGTATTCGAGCAAACATGGGAATTGTGAACGGACTAATTTGTGCCACTGTCGTAATTGGCACGCTGTTTCTCGCGACAACACAACTTCGAGCCCAGATAATAGTCGGTGGTCCGCCAGTGGACAAGGAGCTTACAGCGAAGGCGCAAGCTGCGATCATTGACAGCGTCTCCACTGCCCTGCTCGACAACTACATCTTTCTCGACAAGGCACAGGAGATGGAGAAGCTGATGCGGAGCAATCTCAAGAAGGGAGCCTACACGGATATCAAGGCATACCCGGCGTTTTTGCAGAAACTAACGCAAGATCTCAGGTCAGTATCCCATGATTTGCATCTTGGAGTCTACTTCGTTCCGGACGACGTGATACGCGAACTGCACTCGAGAGACGACACGACGACCGCGAATCCATTCTTAGAAGAAATGAAGAACAGCAATATGGGATTTCTCAAGCTCGAAATCCTGCCGGGCAATATCGGCTACCTTGACCTGCGGGGCTTCACACCCGCGGAGGTCGGCGGTTCAACAGCGATTGCGGCAATGAATTTCCTGGGGAATTGCGATGCCTTGATTTTCGATTTGCGCAAGAACGGCGGCGGTGATCCGTCGATGATTCAGCTGATCTCGAGTTATTTGTTCGAAACACCAGTGCATTTGAACAGCTTTTATGTCCGGTCGCTCGACACAATGCAGCAGTTTTGGACGCAAGCTTACGTCCCGGGAAGGAAACTCGATAAGGCGGAGGTCTTCGTGCTGACAAGTCCGAACACGTTTTCGGGCGCCGAGGAGTTTTCCTACAATCTCAAGAATCTGAAGCGCGGCACGATAATCGGCAAGACGACCGGGGGCGGCGCGCATCCGACCGAGGGCCACTTGTTCGCGAGTCTCAATACCGAGGTCAGTGTTCCGTTCGGGCGCGCGATCAATCCGATTACGGGAACGAATTGGGAAGGCGTTGGAGTGACGCCGGATGTTGACGTAGACGTAGAGAAGGCGCTTGACGTCGCTCAGATGATGGCACTTCAAGCAATCGCTGAAAAGACGGATGATCTTCAGAAAAAGGAACGCCTGCAATGGGCGGCGGAAGCACTCGCGGCGAGAGTCAATCCTGTTGCATTGGACGAAAACTTGCTGCGCCAATATGAAGGGACTTACGGTCCGCGCAAAGTGTGGGTCGAGAACGGCGCGCTTTATTATCAACGCGGAGAGAACCCGAAAAACCAGCTCATCCCGCTCGGGAAAGACAAGTTTATGCTAAAGGGCGTTGAGTACTTCCGTGCGCAATTCCTCCGCGGCGAGGACGGCAACGTGACGACGTTTGTGGGGCTGTACGACAATGGGACGAGCGAGCAGCACGAGCGGAGTAATTAGAACGCGAGTCAGGCGGAGCAGTTGGTAGGGCAGGTCTCCTCGCCGAAATTCATCGACAAATTGTAGCACGCATTTGGAGACCTGCCAGTCAATCCTGTTCACAGGGTGAGTCATTGGCAGGTCTCCATCTAGATACCCCAAATTCCATAATGATTCCGGTAAGGAGACCTGCCCTACTCACCAAAAAATCAGATACGCTCACAGGGGGCCTAGGCTACTATCACGATTCTTCGCTCAATGAAAGTTTCTTAAGGGCGCCACGAGGGCTGGTCCCAGAAAGCGAGTGCGAATCCGAATGTGACGTTGCCGGTACTGGTTGCGGCTTTAATCATCTTAAGTTCCAGCCACAGTGAGCTTCCAAAATTCGCGGCAACGCCAAGGTGTCCGGTGAGAGCGCGATTGGAGTTGCGCCATTCGGGGAGATCGGAGAAGCCCATTCCCACACCACCGGAGATTGCCATTGGCAGAGTTCCGCCGGCAAGGAAGTAGCCTGACAAAGTGATGGGGGCATCAAGGAAGTATGAGGCATCATTTGGCGTGGAGCCTGTGAACATGGTGTAGTTGGCAGAGATGCCCAATGACAAATGACCGCCCACGCCGAAGCTGAGTCCACTGCCGCCATGTATTGCGGTACTGCGATTGGGACCGGCAGCACTTCCCCCGCCGAACATCAGATTCCAGGTGGCGACACCGGGATTGGAATTGTTGATATCATCTGCCCAAGATTGACCGACGAAGATCAACGATACAACTGCAAAAAGTAGAATTTTCCTCATAGTCCGATTCCCACCAATAATGACCTGGCGCGATTGTCCTCTCCCCTACAAGAATCGGAATCGGAAGGATTTTGCTTAGCCCCGACCGAGAAAATGATAATGCAGATGAAACACGATTTGGCCCGAACCGGGGCCGTTATTGATCTGGATGCGGAAGTCCTTTCCCCTATCGCCGAGCATCTCGCTAATGCGTTGCACGGTATCCGCAAGCTGGGAGCGAACTTCGGGGGGCGCACTCATGAAATCGGTGAAGTGCTGTTTGGGACAGATCAGCAAGTGAATTGGCGCTTTGGGAGTGATGTCGTGGAACACGATGACGTTGTCATCCTGGTAGAAGATTTTCGAGGGATGGTTCCTTCGATGATTTGGCAGAAGATGCAGTGCATGGGGAGAAGTAATGTCGCTTCGATGTGGAGTCAAGGGAATTGTGTTTGCCAAGATTGGTAGCGCGGATTAGAAGAACCCACCGGTTCGTAAGTGTTGAAGAAGCTCCTTCACTGTCATCCTGAGCCGCAACGCAGGCGAAGGACTTGCCTCTGCTGATGAACACCCATCGATTCTTCGCTGCGCTCAGAATGACAAAGTTCGAGCTTTTTCAACAGTCCAGTTCGGTGGGGTACAGGTTAACAAGTTGATGTCAAGCGAAGTCCACCATTGACTCTTGCGACTAACTCCGTACATTTGCTTGATCATTAAAAGGAGCGATTGATGTCCCTCCATTACATCCTTGATGGATACAACGTAATCAAGCGCACGGAATTCCTTGCCAAGATGAAACTTGAAGAGGCGCGCGGTGAACTCGTGCGGTTCGTTGTCAACAAACGACCACATGGCAGTCAGCGCAACAAAGTCACCGTGGTGTTTGACGGCAAGGCCGGGTATTACATGTCGGCGCCTGAGAATCGCGCCGTCGCGGTTATATTCGCGACCAAAACCAACGCCGATCAGGAGATCAAAACAATCGTCGGTCGCAGCCGCACACCTAGGCATATCATTGTCGTCACCGACGACCGCGAAGTTCAATCGTATGTAAAATCTTGCAGCGCCCAAGTCATGAGTTGCACCGAATTTATCAATCGGGGATCGGCGTCTCGTGGCGGCGACGATGGTGCCTCAAAGGGCGGTCTTACACAACAGCAGCAAATCGAGATCAACAAAGAATTGGAAATTCAATTCGGATAGCTGAGGATGATGAGGATTGACGTGAATTGGTCTTACTGAACCAAAGCGCCGATTCAGTACCCACTGCCCTGCTACCGCACCCTTCAAGTACAATTTTCCGAGCTTTCGACGTTCCAGCCTCGAATTTGACCCTCTCGAATTCTCAGGAATATCTACCTTTAATTAGATTCTTCTAAAGAAGATGGGGGCTTTTCCGACTTATTAGATAGAGGATAAAAATTACATTAAATCCGATGAAAGTTTGGGATAATTGCTTGATTTTTCTGCTATTTTTCTCTAAAATATAGTTGACAAGTCTGCAATTGAAAGGTATATACTGAGAACAGAATTGTGAATTTATTCACATTTGGCCCGGTGTGGGCGAAGCGTGATGATATGAAGTTCGTCCTCCGCTCAAGCCGGAATATGGAGGTTCGATAAAATGGCAACCATAGCAAAAGAAGTCAAGATGACAGCAATCAGAGACAAAATGGCCACTGAGCTCCCGAAATGGTCGAAGGAGATTCAGGACCTCGTAAAGCAGTACGGCGATGTAAAAATCTCCGATGTTTCGATCGCGCAAGCCTACGGTGGTATGCGTGGTGTCAAGGGTTTGGTTTGTGACACATCCGATGTTCCGCCAGATAAGGGATTAATCATCCGCGGACGTCCGGTCGCTGACCTTGTCAACAACACCCCGGAAGAAGTATTCTGGCTGCTGTTGACCGGCGAAATGCCGACCAAGGACGAAGTTGCCGACCTTAGCCGCGAACTCAAAGCCCGCGCCAAGGTGCCGGAATATGTATGGAAAGTACTCGAAGCTATGCCGAAGGATTCGCATCCGATGGCAATGTTCGATACCGCCATTTTAGTCATGGAAAGAGAATCAAAGTTCCGTGAGCATTATGATGCCGGCATGCCGAAGAGCGAATACTGGGTATGGACGCTCGAAGACGCGCTTGACATCGTCGCCAAGCTGCCCGAAATCGCGGCTGGTGTTTATCGGATGAAGTTCAACAAGGGACCGCGCATCGCTTACGATCCGTCGCTCGACTGGTCGCAGAACTATGTTAAGATGTTGGGTCTTCCGGATCCGACCGGCAAGTTCGCCGATTGCATGAGACTGTATCTTGTACTTCATTCCGACCACGAATCAGGAAACGTCAGCGCCCACACGACGTTCTGCGTCAACTCTGCGCTTTCCGATCTTTACTATGCCCTCTCTGCCGGACTCAATGGTCTTGCAGGACCGCTTCACGGCCTCGCCAATCAAGAGTGCCTGAACTGGGTGTTGATGGTAAAGGAAAAATTCGGCGGCGTTCCGACTGATCAGCAGTTGAAGGAATTCGCCTGGGAAACTCTCAATTCAGGTAAAGTGGTTCCGGGTTACGGTCATGCCGTTCTCCGCATCACTGACCCGCGCTTTGCGGCGTTCCTTGATTGGGGTAAGAAGAATATCGCTGACGACGAAGTATTCCAGCTTGTCGCGAAGGTATTCGATGTCGTACCGACAGTGCTTCAGCAAGTGCAGAAGATTAAGGATCCGTGGCCGAATGTGGACGCAGGATCAGGCGCGTTGCTCTATCACTATGGCATGACTGAATTTGCATATTATACTGTCTTGTTCTCCGTATCGCGCGCCCTCGGCGTGTGCGCACAAGCTGTTGTCGCACGCGGTCTTGGATGGCCGATCGAAAGACCAAAATCAGTTACTACCAAGTGGCTAAAGTCACAAATTAAGTAATTGAAGTTTGGAACTTTGAAATGATACAGGCGTTAGAACAAGTAGTGAAAATAGTTCAGACAGCATCGCCCGATGCTGATGACATTTGAGTAATCCTACCGGAAGGGCCTGGGGTTGATCGCTTCAGGTTGCTCCCTGGGGACCCTTCCTTATCCTACCCTGTACCCAACGGACTGGGAGGTTCGAAAGAATCGCCCAGTCTTCCTTTTTGGGGTAATTTTTCTGATTTTTGAAAATTGAGACGAAGAAAAAGCATGCGCTATTGAGCGCGCATGAGATCGCGGATTGGTGCGAAACTAATCAGCTTGATCCCCTGCTCTTTGATGAGCGACTGAAATTCGGGCGAGACAAGAATAGAGTAGTCCCATTCGCGGATTGACCAAATGTTGCGGTCTTCCCTGTTCGCCTGGTGCGTGCGGACTTCGTAACGCGGATCGGCAGGATGAAAATAGAGTTCTGTGACACCGAACGGCAGGTGCTGAAGCAAGCGACACATATAGTGGTGTTTTTCTGAGAGCGCGGCAAAACCGTCGATCGGCAGATAGACGAAGTTGTCGGTGAATTGGAGACACAGCCTGCGGGCGCGCTCAATCCAGCCATCACCAAGACCGATTTGCTCGAGCAAAGCCCGCGATCCCATACGCAAAGGGAGGCGAAACTTTGCCGCCAGACCCAGGTACAGATCCGCAAACTCCGGGCGAAGCTGCATTGTGCCCTCGTGGCTGTCGATGTGGGTAACGTCGATTCCGTCTGCCAATGCACGTTCAATCTGGGCGGTTGCTTCACGATGAGCTTCTTCGGGGTTGGCGCCAAGAAAGAACTGGTCGCGGTCGAGATGAAATTTTCCTGAGGCATCAACGAGACTGGCGACTTCAGCGATGGGGCTAACCGGCCCGACGAGAGCTTCTGGGAGAGATGAAGTCATCGTGATGTGCACGCCGCAGGCAATGGGTTGAGCCTTCATGCGAGTCAAAGCATCCTGATAATCACCGGCAGTGACCATTATTGTCGTTGAGCTAATCGTACCGGAGGAGCTGAGTTCGGCGATTGTGCGGTTGATTCCAGATGTCAAACCAAGATCGTCGGCATTGATAATCAACAGCTTGTCGTTTGCTGAATACCCAAGGTGTTCGGCAAGGGTTGCAACGCGGCCACGATATGCATAAGACTCGGGAGGCGAAAAAGGGTACATATCTTGATTATACAATGAGAACCATCGCGAGGCAAGCTGACTCGCCGGACAAGCGGCAAATTAAAGGGAGTGGTGGAGGGGGGATACCCGAAGTCACCTTCGAGCGGCTGGTTGGACCAGCGCACACCACTCCCAAATCTCGTGCGTGGTATGCCAAATGGGAACAACATGCAAAAATGATGCCGACAGCTGTCGGGTGTGACCGTGGATGGTCTCTGCTATCTTCTGCATTAGCTAATACGACACCAATACCCGAAAAACGCAGGGACAATTCCGGTTCAGATTGGGGGTTTTGAAGACGTTTCTGTACAGTTTATATGCAACAATTTGCCGAGTTGGAATGGGATATCCGATGCCCTGACTGTTGTTTACAGGACATCGGATACTTTGCGAAAATCTCTTAGTCGGCACAACCGCAGGAGCCGGGACCGCCGCCAAAGATGTGGGCGATTAGGGCGACAGAATCTGAGATCGTGACGTCGCCGGAGCAGTTCATGTCGCCGGTATAGTACACCGCGGGCTGTGGTCCGCCCCCGAAAATGAAAGCGATGATGTAAACGGCGTCGGAGATACTGATTCCCCCGGAACCGTTGGCGTCTCCTTTAATGGCGAAACAGGATGGGATTTTCGCAAGAGCCACCGGGCCGTCGCCGACGCTGAATCGGGCAAGAACCGCCCCGGCCGAATCGATCTCGGTAATCGTATCGTCGGCAAAATTCGTGGTGATGACAGTCGAGTCGGAAACAGTCAACATTGATGTCACGCCCCAATCAGCGTTGAGCGGATTGACGGGTCCGTGGAGCAACGCAAAGGCATCGAGGCTGACTGTGTAGACCAGTCCACCGGATTTGGCTCCTATAGGCACCGTATCGCGCCGATCAACGAACACCAGACCGGATGTTGTCATCTTAACTGGAGGCGGCCAACCACCGGCGGCGAGGAATGCGACGCCTTGAGCTGTGATGGCCAACCCGCCGGGATATCCACCGATAGCGAGACTATCCATGACAGAATTGTTGTTTGGGTCGAACTTGTAGAGCTTGCCTTCAATGTCGGCATAGTTCCCGGTGCAAAGAATGTAGAGATAACCGTCATGGCCGAATCGCGCAATCTGGGGGTTTACGCCTACGGTGACGCGTGCAATTAGAGTGTCATTGTTGCAGTCGCGGACTTCGAGTTTGCCGGCGTCGTACTCGAACAAGTCGTTGAAGCTGGCAAGGCAGATGTAAGCGCGCCGATCGCGGATGACAATGCCCTGCGGACTGTCGGCATCGATACCGTCGCCGACCGGGAATTCGGTGATGATACTGCGGTCGGAAGTTTTCACCTTGGTCACTGTTGATGCGACAAGATTTGTGACATAAAAGGTGTCTGCATTTAAGAATGCCCCAATGTAGGGATTGCGGCTATCGCCAACAAAGCAAGCGCCGGTGCGCTGCAGGGTGATGAGATCGTAGAAGAAGAGATCGTTGCTTCCGGAGTTGACAGCGATGCCGATGTTGCCACTGGTGGCAATGTCATTCGGGAAGAGGCCGAGTTCGTCAATAAAAGGCGAGACGGTACTGTCTTCGAGATTTACAGCGTCGAGTGTTTCGCCGAGCGAGTTCGCGACAATGAGTTCGCGCTGGACAGCGAAAGCATTTCCCGTGAGGAGAAGTGCGAGGACGAGTGTGATGTATATAGACTTCATGTTATCTCCGTATTGCTAAATCTGGATGTTAATTGTGAGCGAAGCACTGCGCGGCGGCATCGGCATACGTTCAAGCAATTCGTAGCGCACGTCAGTGATGTTGAACATCGCCAGCTGAAGCGTGTGCTTGCGCGACCAAAGTGAAATCGGAACTTCGATTTCAACATCGTGCAGGGCAAATCCGGGCAGGCTCTTGGTGTTGGCTTCGCGTATCTGTCGTTCGCCGGTGAAGCTGTAAGAGTAGCGCGTCGTGAATAACCCGGCATCAAACTGTAGGGAGAGCCGCTCGATTTGATCGGGCTTGAACGGTACGATCTGTCCATAGTAGCCGCTGGAGTGGGAGAGATTCGTGGCTTCGAGTGAAGTGTGGAAATACATCAACTCGAAACGACGATTTTTCGGCGCAAGTGTGATTGCCGTTTCGGCGCCGACGTGGCGCGACTGGTTGATGTTCACCGGCTTGTATCTGCCGTCGAACTGACGACGCCAGATGATTAAATCTTCCATATCGCTCTTGAACCAGGTGCGAATTAGCTCAAAAGTGAACGAACGCGCGTACTTCAGGCTGAGTCCGGCTTCCCGCGAGATCGCTTGTTCAGGACGTAGCTGCGGGTTGGCTTCGGTAAACACATCACCGCGCCAGAACAGGGCATCGATTGGCGGCAATCGAAACGACTCGGAATAAGAAGCCTGCGCTCCTACCGTGACCGGCAGGTGAAATTTGAAAGCTGCGCCTGCAAATGGTGAGCCGTGAGTCTTGTCGTCGATATGATCAAGGCGATAGCGCGACTCTGCAGACAACTCAAGTTTACCAATGTTGCGAGTAGCTGATAAGCCACCGAAAGCGGCAATGGTTTTGCGGCTGACGGCAGGAAGTGACCGCTGCGGGGCAATCTTGTCATCGTTGAAGAAACTCTCAGATGATAGTTCGGAGCCTGCCGATACTACAAAGTGCCGCAAGAATGCGCTCTCGAAATTGGCGTGCAGCATTCGTGCAGTCTGCAGGTACTCTTTGTCGTAGGCGATGAATCCACTGTGGTCGGCGAATTTCTGACGCAATTCCCGAAATGTCGCATCAAGTTGAAATCGCGAAATTTCATAACCCATCGAGTAGTAGCGATTCTCGCGTTTCGCCATCGCGCCGCCGCCGGTTTCCTGAAAAATTGCTCCGGGAAGTTCGTTGTGCGAATTGGAAATGCGTGCTTGCATTGAAAAGCCACTGATTGACTCGGGACGCAAAGACACGTAGCCGCTGTAAACACGCGACGAATTATTGATTCGCGTCTGCTCGCCATTGTATGGGTGTTCATAATCAAAGTCATTGCTCTGCTGTAGGTAGTCGTAACCGGCATTTGCGCCAACGCCAAGCATGTCCGCCATTGACAGATTCGCTGCGCCACGCTGGAGATCAAAACTTCCGTGGGCTGCGGCGAGATTGGCGAAACGCTCTTGGGAAGGAGCAGTCTTGCTGATTATGTTCACGGCTCCGCCAAGTGCATTGGCGCCGAATCGCGAAGATGCGCCGGTGGTGTAGACATCGACTCGTTCAACCGATTCGGTCGATATCGTGCTAAGGTCTGCCGGTGCGCCGTCGGGATTAATCGGAACGCCGTCGATTAGTACAAGTACACATTGCGGGCTGAACCCTCGCAGAGAGGCATACTTGGTCCGTCCGTCCGACTCGAGATGAAACCCGTTGCGATTGAGGAAGTCGCCGACATTAGTCGCGCCAGCTTTGCGACTTGATGTCAGCGGCAGTGATGTTACACCGATTCCACTTTCGCGGTCGGCCGTAACTTCGACAGGCTCTCCACTCACAGTCAGCGGATAAAGTTGGAGATTCACGTCGCGAAGGTCGCCCTCTCGAATGAGAAGCGGTCCGATTGTCTGAGAAGCGTGGAATGCAGACTCGATGTGTAGAGATACCGATCCCGGTGTCAGTCCGGTGAAATGAAACTGCCCGTTCGTCGATGTCTGGACAGATTTACCGTCGGGTAATACTGTGACGACAACACCGGCAATAGGTTCATTAAGCAAACTGTCGGTGACAATGCCCGTGAGAGAGGCGAAGTCCTGACAGATCGAACGCGATTGCAGAAGCGCTAGAAAGAATAGGACGAAAATGAATGAGATTTGAAGTTTGGCGGCGACAGAATGATTCCGCCGGTGGATACTTCGAGGAAGTGCGCAACCGGGAAGTCGCGCCAGCCATTTGGCCCAAATGAGTCGCATAAAGCAAGCTCCTTGGGCGGGTAACAAAAAACCGACTCATTGCTAAGTCGGAATCGGTCAGATCCATCAAACAGCGAAACTGCTCAATGGTACTTTTCCCGAACCCGCGCCGGAATAAGTGAATGTTCTGATCCTCGGCAGGTCTCCTGACTCGTCAGCTTCAAACCTACTCTCCCGCGCCTTCCCGGTTGCCCAGTGACGTAGTGGGGATTTCGTAGCTGCTTACAGTAGCGGGGCTGTGCGGGGTTTTAACCCGCTTCCCTATTAAGCAAATCGCGCCGAAAATCGGTGGAATATGTGATTGTCAGTTTATTCGGGATTGGCGATGGTGTCAAGATTTTAATTTTGGCGCCGAAACTTTAGAGACCAAATGTGGTGTACAGGCGGCCCCTTTTATTCTTGCCCAGTTTTCATGTTAGCAGTATTCTCTTGCTTGCCTCATGACGCGGCAATCTTAGTTGTGCACCATAGGTTCCGCGAATAGGCGCTTGAACCAAAACGTGAGGCAAATAGTGAAAGAACAACAGGTTGAAATAGATATGACTTCGATAGAGACAAAACAGACAGCTCGCGAACGGCGTTTCTCGGCCAAGCAGCTGGAGTATATCCAGGAGCTTTACGGCGAACTCAAGCTGGTTCTTGGCGATTCCGGCCTGGCGGTGGTGATTTACCATCGGATGCGCCTTGAAGTTGAGGTGCATTTGATGACGGGTGCTCAATCGAGCATGTTCACGATGCGCGACATTATTCCCGCTGAGTTTGAGGCAATGGCAACTGACCTGCCGGTGGCCGAAAATCCGATTCTCAGCTACCTCGGCGGAACACTGCAGAACATTCCGGAAAATCGGCGTGCATTCGTATTCGAAGCGACGCCGACCATACCGGCGATGCTGTTCGTGTTTGGCGGAAGTGATTTTGACGGCGTCGTTTCTTCGGTTACGAAGCGCATAGACGAATACACACTTAAGATCAAAAACGCGATTCTTATTGATGCGTTGCATCGAATCGAACTGGAGCTGCAATGCGATTGGAATCTACATCCTTCGCCAGAAAGGCGAACGAATCGATGAGCTGTTTTCGTCTGGCTATCAAAATGCTGCGTCACCGGAGCTGTTACGGCTCAAGGCCGGTAAGGGCTTGGTCGGATGGGTTGCCAAAACCGGCGAGCCGGTGATTGTGCCAAATGTTAAGCAAGACACGCGTTATGTCGCGGCGCGCGAAGAGACGATGTCGGAATTGGTGGTGCCGCTATTTTTTGGTACCGAAGTGATCGGCGCATTCAATTTGGAGTCAGATAAGCTTGATGCGTATTCCCCCTCCGATTTAGAAATGGTGACGGCGTTCGCGAATCAGGCTGCGTTGTCAATTACGCGTGCTCGGCTGATTCAGGAGACTTTCGAGAAGAATAAGATCAAGGAGCAGCTTCAGGTTGCAAGAGAGATTCAGAAGTCATTCCAGCCGAGCAAAGAGATGAAGTACCTGGGCTATGATTTTGACGCGGTGAATATCTCGTCGGAAGAAGTCGGCGGCGACTATTTCGATTTTATCCCGATTGTTGATAATCAATTGGGAGTGACAATCGCCGACGTATCCGGTAAGGGCTTGCCCGCGTCGCTGATTATGGCTTCATTTCGGGCGTCATTGATTGCCGAGATTCGCAATAATTATGCAATTCGAACGATTCTGCGTAAGGTCAATAACCTGATTTGCGAATCGGTTGAAAAAGGCAAATTTGTGACCGCGGTTTACGGTGTTTTGGACATGAAGAACCGCATATTCACCTTTGCCAATGCCGGTCACAATCCGCCGATTCTGTTGCGGGCGACTGGAGAGGTCGAATTCTTGTCGACGGGCGGCTGGACGTTGGGAATTATGCCGGAAAGAGAGTATGAAGAACGGCCGATACATATAAGGGATGGCGACATATTGGTTCTCTATACCGATGGCGTAACCGAAGCGGAGAGCCCCAGCGGTGAATTATTTGGAACTGAACGGTTAGTTGATATGGTAAAAACTAATAGACAACGGTCAGCCAAGGAAATGCGGGAAACGGTGGTGCAGGAGATCATCCGCTTCCGAGATCCGTCGTCACAACCCGATGATTTGACAATAGTTATCATTAAAGCTATTTAACGGCACAAAACGTTTCTCTGGGTGTTGAAATATCTTAGATTGTGCATAATCTCAATTTCTCAAATGGAGAAGGAATGAACCGGAAATCCTTAGTTTACCTATTCATGTCCTCGCTTCTGGCGGGACTTCTTATTGTAGGCTGCGGCAGCGAAGATGACGGTCCTGTCGGCGGCGTTGATACTGAAGTTGTTGTCGAAGCTGTTTCAACGGCTCCCAATTTGACAGATATTGTCAATGACCCCGTCTGGGATGATGTTGACGTTGCATCGATTCGCTTCGGTGCAGATTCAACGTACACAGATTATTTCGGAGTCGGAGTTGTTCGCATTCAGGCGATTCAAGACGGCGACAATGTTTACATGCGTTTCAACTGGTCGGATTCGAGCAAAACCGAAAAACCGGCGCGCTGGATCTTTGCCCGCCCGGGCGGATCAGATGCTTTCTCTCAAGTGATGGATACGGCCAAGAACAAGTTTGGCAACTTTGCTTACTCACCTGCTGAGCGCGAACAGCAGTTGTGGGAAAACGAAGATGTGCTATCGATATTCTTCGAGGCCGGAACCGGCGGCAGCGTCGGCGCCAACTGTGCATTGACTTGCCATTCGGACATTCCCAAGGAAGAACTCCCCACGCACTACACGCAGGGTAACGGCAATATCGATTGCTGGATATGGCGTGCCGGACGCACCGAGCCATTCGGTGTTGCGGAAGATTACTATTGGCGCGACAATGGCAAGGTCGACGGCGACTCGGCAGTGACGCTTTACCGACGCAATGCTCGTTCAGAGTCCGTCGTGACTGAACCGCGCGTGATGCATACCACGGGACGCAATTTCACCGGAGATATTCTAAACGCTGTCGACACCATGACATTCCAATTGGTGGACCAGGGTTGGGTAGCCGGCGACGGTATTCCCGGTTACGTGTATTATCCGGAGGCATTAACTACCAACAGCTCGCGCTATGACGTCAAGTCGATGGCGGAATACGATCCGCAACTTGGCCGCTGGAATCTGGTGTTGTGGCGGGCACTTGCTGCACCTAACGGCAGTGAAGACGTCACGTTCACGGCCGGCCAATCATACGAAGCAACACTGGCGATAATGCGAAACACACTTCAGCGCCATTCCGGTACACAGCCATTTACGATCAAGTTTTAGCCCTCAATTTTCTCTTGAAACTCTGACGGCGGATGTAACAGTCCGCCGTTTTCATTGCACTTCCCTATCGGAATAGTCGAAGCACTCGACCATTTATCGATACTTTCCTCGATTTTTTTGTTCGACATCTGCATCTCAATCGGTAGATTAGGCAGGATACTAACAAGGTCGAGCGTGCTGTAAACGCCGCTCGGGAGGGTCTCATATGTGTAATCTATCTGGTCGCCTGATTGTGCTTGCACTGACCTTGACGGTGATGTTTGCCACCGCGCAAGGCAGTTTGCCGCAATCGACATTTCAAGATCAATTCGACAACTTGAGCAGCTGGGTCGCTTTCGGGACACCTGTTCCGGAGATTGTACCAAGTCAGTTCAGCAGAACGGGAGTTTTGGATAACGCTGGGGACGGTACCGACAAGAGCGGCGCAATCTCGATTCAACGTTTCACCGGAAGCGGCGGATTTACTTTGACCGCCGATGTCTATCTCGATTTCAACGATACCGCTTTGTGCGCTGCCGAGGCGGCTATCGGGATCGCCAATCCAACGCTCCAAGCGTGGTCGGGATACGATGCCTACGTTTCGTTCTCAATTGCCGGCGTTGGCAGGTCATGTGCGATTCTGTCGGATTCGCTGAGAGCCCATGCCTACTTCTTCGGAAGTTTCGAAACGGCATCGGGAACGGAGAGTTTCTTCCCGACTGAGGCGAGTCCGTTGCCGTTTCGAGCAGATCAATATGCCGGCGGGTGGCATGCGCTCAAGATAATTGTCGATGGAACGGGTCGTCCCCGATTCTATATCGACAACACGCTGATCTACACCGGCGCCAATGCAGTTTCTGGAGCGGTGCTTAGTACGATGAACCCCCTGTGGGTCGGGTCGCAATCTTCAGGCAATGCCGGAAAGGCATATCACGACAATATCTCATACACGAATTCTTGCGTCTGGCCCGAGGTCGCGAGTTTGACAACACCGGCGGATTCGGCGACTGTATGTGCCACGCTTGTGACTTTGTCCTGGGCTGCTGACGGCGCAGCGACAGAGTATCAGATCCAGGTTGACAACAACTCAACTCTGCTTTCGCCGGAGTTTGACCTGCAAATTCCCACGCCGACAACGACAGTCGCGATAACAATTGCCGACGACTGCTTGCCGCGATACTGGCGAGTGCGAGCGATCAACAACTGCGCCACAGGTGCGTGGTGTACGCCACGCGTATTCACGGTCTGTACGACATTGACGCCGCCGACTTTGGCAGCTCCTGCTGATGGCGCCACGGGTCTTACTCAGCCGATTAGTATCGATTGGAACGCGGTGCTGGGCGCGACTTCCTATTCCCTGCAAGTTGACGATAGTTCAAGTTTCAACTCACCGGAGTTTGATCTCAATACGCCGGAGACCGTCTATTCGGTTTCGCAGTTGGTTGGCAGCACCACCTATTACTGGCGCGTTCGGGCAGACAATGCTTGCGACCACAGCACATGGACGGCTACACGCGATTTTGAAACTGCGCCTTGTCCGCTGGCGGATGTGGCTGTGCTTCAAACACCGGCTGACGGCGACAGTCTGTTGACCCAACCGGTAGTGCTTAACTGGGCGGATGCTGCGCTGGCAACAGCGTACCGAGTACAGCTTGACGACGACACAAGTTTCGCAACGCCGGTTTATAACGGCGAGAGTGCCGTATCGACAGCATCAATTTCCGGGCTTCCGGCGGGTGCGGTTCGGTACTGGCGAATCAAGTCATACAATCCGTGCGGCTGGAGTGATTGGAGCGTCAAGCGCCGGTTCTCTACGTGCGCTCCGATTGCAGCGCCGGGTTTGGTAGAGCCTCTCGAAGGAGCAGTGATTGAACAACGACCGGTGTTCTTTGACTGGGGAACCGTTGCTGATGCTGACAGCTACATGGTCGAGATCGACGTTGTGAACTCATTTGACGGCGCAGGCTTGGTGCGGCGCGTATTGGCAGGCAGTCTGTCGCAATTCGGCAGTTATGATGTCGTTGCCAACACCTGCTATTATTGGCGCGTGAGGGCATATAGCGACTGCGGATGGGGCACCTTCTCTGCCGCGCGTTCGTGCAGTACCGGGACGGCTTTGGCAGTCAGGGAAATCGAAGGTGAAGTCTTGCCAACAGAGTTCACTTTGATGCAGAACTATCCAAATCCGTTCAACGCAGAAACGGCTATTGAGTTCAATCTGCCACAAGCCTCGTGGGTGCGCCTGGTAGTTTTGAACATTCTTGGCCAAGAAATCGCTGTCCTGGTCGACGAGCCATTGACCGCCGGCAGGAAGATGACAACATGGAACGGGCTGGATTCCTCGGGAAAACCGGTCTCGTCAGGTGTGTACTTCTATCGAATCATCGCGGGAAGCCAGTTGATTTCCAAAAAGATGGTCCTGTTGAAGTAATCACGAATTCTGAAACGCAGACGCCGCTTGGGGAGAGCCCTCAAGCGGCGTTTTTTGTTCGTTTCGATAATCGCGACAATCATTTAGCACAAATAGAGACGGCAGGCCATTGGTGACCTGCCGTTTGTAATGATAATGCCGTTGACGGCACAATGGGCGCTGGGCGGATTATTCCTGCTGAAGGATGGGTATTGTCGACACCAAGATCAGTTTGGTATCGCCGGTGTTTTTAATTTGATGCTGTTGTTGGGAGGGTACGAAAAGAACGTCATCATTGGTAAGGCGGCATTCTTTCGTGCCGTCTGTGATGATGCCTGAGCCTTTGGTGACGAAAATGGCCTGCTCGTGTTCCTCGGTATGCAGTGAGGTGAATCCACCGATCTCGATTTCGATGACACGCATCGCCAATTGGGTGGCGCCGTCCTCCACTGAAATTGCCACGCGGACTCCTACGCCCGAGGACTTCTCACGAATGAAGGCATCTCGTTTTTCGACTTTGTGATAGTTGCGGATCTTCATCGCGACTCCTATTCCCTGCCGGGAAAGTTACGAGGTCGAAGTCCGAGAGTCAAATTATTCTTGACACTATCCGAAATGAAGGCATTTTCGAAGTGATGGACTTTGCAATACCAGTTAATATCGATGAGACAATCCCACTTTCTGAGCTTTTCGCCAAAATCGCAGAGAGCGGATTCGGCAAATTGGCGCTGACCGACAACCCGCAGCACTGCGACTATCAGCAACATACCGGACGCCTGCAGTTAATCGCCTATGCCAAGGAACGAAAGTTGTCGTTTGATACACTTCACGTTCCCGTTGGCCGCGATTTCGACATTACCAGCAAACACGCAGACACTCGCATGGGAGCGGTCTGCAATGTCGCCAATACGATGCATGCGGCGCGGGTTCTAGGTGTCAGAACCGTTGTGATTTCGGCGACGCATGCGCTTCCAAGTCCCCACGGCAGCGATGCACAGTCATTGGTACATGCTCTTGAGGGGTTGATTGAGACGGCGGAGATCATGGGGATTAATCTTGCCCTGCGAAACTTGATTGACCGCAGATCGCTGGACTCGCTTGCAATCGCGATGGAGGAGTATGATTCGCCGCGATTTGGATTCTGCTATGACACCGCTCTCGACCTGCTTGCCGATCACGAACCGTACGCGATATTGGAGGAGTATGGCGACCGACTCAAAGCTGTGCTGTTTGCGGATACCGATGGAAAAGTATCGCGCAACCTGGCGCCATTTACTGGTATTGTGGACTGGCATCGAGTGTGGGCGATGCTGTCGGTGGCAGGTTATCGTGATCCAATAACTCTGAATGTTGCCTTGCCGAACTCGATCACTGAGTCGTTGACTATTCTATCTGAAGTGAGAAATAAGTTAGATCAGAGTTCCCTGATTTGAGCGGCTTCAAAAAACCTGCGTCTGAATCGACCTCACGTATTTTGATGTTGCTAAACTCGACAGACACTACTATTTTTGAGAAACGCACAAATGATGGAGGTTGGGCTATGACTATTGCAAGGTTAATCGCTTTAGCGGCGCTTGTGAACTTCTGTTTCCCCTCGATGTCATTTTCCGCAGATGACATTGTAACCATACGAACAAACAACCATCAACTCGCGGTCTCCAGCTCTGGCAGAATCGGCGCTTACCAACCGGGAGCGCGGATGTCGTTCTTTTCAGACGGGGCAGATTACCTGCGCGATGGTTCTCTCATTTTAGGTACCTCGCGTGACAATCTCAGTTGGGCACTTTACGAGGACTCAAGCGCGACGCCGACCGGCACAAATCCCTATGGCACACTGCTTCCGCTTACGGATATCACTTACGATACGACCAGTTCTTCGGTCTATCGACACGCATTCGGACTCGGTACCAATCATGACTCATCGCTGGGATTCACGGTAGACTATTATGCTCCGAAGGCAAATGCGTCTTACTACATTGCTCGATTTGCGATCTATAAGGGTCTGAATGACCCAATGGGAACCGTGTCTAACCTGACGGTTGCATTTGCGGCGGATTGGGACATACCCTCGACAAATGCACCGGCTAACTACGGTAACTACAGTTCCTTGAGACAAGTCGTTTACACGCGTGGGGGACTTACTCTTCCCGAAATGAACAGAATTGGCGGCATAGCTGCCCTGCGGGATGACGATACCGAGATTGTGGGAGGCATGAATTTGCCAGCGGCCGTCTATGTTGATCCGTTAGGGACATATCAAGTCGACTCGCTCTGGAATCGCATGGATCTCGTAGACGGTTACGATACGACCGGTACGATTGAGGACCTTACAGATATCGTTGTCGCGGCACGCGACGTTGTGATTGACGGGAGCGCAAATGACACGTTCTTCGTCAGTTTCGTGATCGTCGGGTTGAGCAGCTCCCCTGAGGTTGTCGTTGAAGCAACGGTAGTTTCGGCGTTTTATTTCCTTTGCGATCACGTTGCCCCCAGCCTGTGAGGCGTGCGCCTGCAGAGGCTGCGGGGACTCAAACTCCAGTGGTAGTTTCTGATCAGTGATGCGGTGTTCATTGTTAATTATATATTTTTCGGCGGCAGTGCACCAGCTTTCTCGTGCTTGGGAGACTTCAACGGGGATGATACGGTCAACATTTCGGACGCTGTCCATATGATAGCCAACATATTTGGCGGCGGACCAGGTCCCGACTGCCATCCCTAACGGTTTGGTGATTCCGACTCGCTAAGTTGGAAAGACGGATGCCGCGTGGCCCCCACCCGGGCGGCCCCCAGCGCCACCGAAGTGGCACTCCCAGCCGAGGATCTCGCCGAAGAACAGCACCGACAAGACAGCTGCGATGATCAGTTGAAGATTCTTGTAGACGGTGAGTTTTGATTTTTTCACATGCTTGCCACAAAAAGGTTGCTAAAAAGGGTCCTCCTTGCGATATTTAAGGGTCACGAGAAATAAGCGCATAAATAGCGGTCCAAACGCTCATTTGCATTGCACCTGATTCTTCTCTAGTCTCCTCACAAGACTATCTATTGGGCGAGTCATCGCCGCAATGTTCTCCTTCCGTGTGATGCAAGTGTGATTCCAAAGTAATGAGAAATCAGTAAAGAGCCGCAGTTGAAAATGGCTGATGTGCCTCCCCGGGCCCCGCGCCCCCCCCCCCCCCCCCCCCCCCCCCGCCCCCCCCCGGGCCCGCCCCCCCCCCCCCCCCGCCCCCCCCCCCCCCGGCCCCCCCCCGCCCCCCCCCCCTTCTCCCGGGGCCCGCCCCCCCCTCTGGCCGGCCCCGCCGGCCGGCCGGGGGCCCGGGGCGGGCCCCCCGCCCTCCCCGGGCGGGGGCCCCCCCCCCCCCCCCCCCCCCCCCTCCCCCCCCCCCCCCCCCCCCCCCCCCCCCCCCCCCCCCCCCCCCCCGCCCCCCCCCCCCCCCCCCCTTTTCCCCCCCCCCCCCCCCCCCCCCCCCCCCACGTCGCCTTGCCGCCTGCCCCCCCCGCCCCCCCCCCCCCCCCCCCCCCCCCCCCCCCCCCCCCCCGGGGAGACCCCCCCCCCCCCCCCGGGCCCCCCCCCCCCCCCCCCCGCGCCCCGGCCGCGGGGGCCCCCCCCCCGCCCCCCCCCCCCCCCCCCGGGCGGCCCCCCCCCGGCGGCCCCCCGCCGCCCCCCCCCCCCCCGCGGGCCCGCCCCCGGGGGCCCCCCCCCCCCCCGGGCCCCGCCCCCCCCCCCCCCCCGCCCGCCCCCCCCCCCCCCCCCCCCGGCCCGGGCCCGGCCCCCCCCCGCGGCCCGCCCCCCGCCCCCGGGGCCCCGCCCGGCCCCGGCGGGGCCCCCGGCGCGCGCGGGCCGGGGCGGCCCCCCCCCCCCCCCCCCCCGCCCCCCCCCCTCGCCCCGGGCCCCCCCCCCCCCCCCCCCCCCTCCCCCCCCGCCCCCCCCCCCCCCCCCCCCCCGCCCCGCCCCCCCGCCCGGGGGGCCCGGGGCCCCGCCCCCCCCCCGGGGCCCCCCCCCCCCGCCCCCCCCCGGCCCCCCCGGGCCCCCCCCCCCCCCGCCCCTGGCCCCGCCCCCCCCGCCCCCCCCCCCCCCCCCGCGCCCCCCCCCCGGGCCCCCCCCCGGGGGGGGCCGGGGGCCCCCCGGGCCCCCGGCCCCCCCCGGCCCCCCGCCCCCCCCCCCCCCCCCCCCCCCCCCCCCCCGCCCCCCCGCCCCCCCCCCCCCCCCCCCCCCCGGCCCCCCCCCCCCCCCCCGCCCCGCCCGCCGCCGCCGCGGCCCCGGCCCCCGGCCCCGCCCCGGCCCCGCGGGGCCCGGCGGCCGGGGCCCGGGCCCCCCCCGCGGGCCCCCGTCCCGCCCCCCCGGCCCCCCCCCCCCCCCCCCCCCGCCGGGGGGGCCGGGGGGGGCGGCGGGGCGCGGCCGCCCGCGCCCCCCTTCCCCCCGGCCCCCCCCCGCGGGCCCGCGGCGGCCCCCCGGGCCGCCCCGCCCCCGGCGGCGCCGCCCCGCCCGCGCCGGCCCGGGGGCCCCCCGGCCCCCCCGGCCCGCCCCGGCCCCGCCCCCCCCCCCCCGCCCCCGCCCCCCCCGCCGCCCCCG
Source organism: bacterium (assembly GCA_016708315.1). Taxonomy (NCBI): domain Bacteria; species bacterium. The sequence continues at coordinate 75,006 of JADJGC010000003.1, read as the reverse complement.
CCCCCCCCGCCCCCCCCGCCCCCCCCCCCCCGGGCCGGCCCCGCCGGGCGGCCCCCCCCCCGCCCCCCTCCCCCCCCCCGCGCCCCCCGGGGCGGGCGGCCGGGCGGGCCCCGCGCCGGCCCCCGCGCGGGGGCCGCCCCGGGGGGGCCCCGGCCCCGCCCCCCGGGCGGCCCCCCCCCCGCGCCCGATCAATTGCTCTAATTCAATCACTGTGTCTGACGTGGTGCACTTGATCAACTTCATCTTTGCCGGAGGACCACCTCCCTGCGATGCAACGGGGGGATCGACAGTTACGTGTGGAAGCAACTAAAGGGTGGGTGATTCTTCGAAGCGAGGGACTCGTGCTTCGGCACGGGTCCTTCGTGCTGTGGTTGTGCGGCTATCCGCGCTGGGTGACAATAACTCCGGTGATGACCATGGCACCGCCGACGTAGAACTCCCAGCCGAGGATCTCGCCGAAGAACAACACTGACAAGATTGTTGCGATGATCGGCTGCAGATTCTGAAAGATGGAAAGCTTGGAGGCTTCCATGCGTCCGAGCGCCCAGAACCAGATAGAGTAAGCAATGACTGATGTGATGATGGCGATGTAGAGCAGTGACAGCCATCCGGCTGCGGGAACGGCGGCGTAGTCGAATTTTACGGCGTAGATCAATCCAAAGGGCAGGTACAGCGCCGTCCCGATAAGCAAGGCGTATGCGGTTGTGGTCATGGGGCCGTATTTTGCGATCAAGGGTTTGCCGAAGATAGTATAGCCCGCCCAGGCGATAACCGCCAGTATGACAAGAATGTCACCGAAGAGAATGTCGGCATCAAATCTGCCGGCGCGTAAGATGAGCGCTACACCCAGAAACGAAATGACGATGCCTGCGACTTTCGCGATGGTGACCCGCTCTTTGAGATACCAGATCGCCATCATGAAGACGAATGCCGGCGTCGCGCCGTAGTACAACGCTGAACGTCCCGGCGTAGTGAACTTGAGTCCATAGAGAAAGAGCAGTTGATTAAGCGGCACCGCGAGCAGTCCCAGCCAGACGAACTTGCCCCAGTCAACGCGTTCGATCTTGCGGAGTCGCCCGGAGAACTTGACGATGGCGAACATTGCAACCGAAGCGATCACGAAACGGGTCACGGCGAGAGTAAACGGTTCGAAGTATTGCAGAGCCAACTTCGCAATAGGAAACGTGCCGCCGGCGATGAGCTGGCCGAGGATGATCAGCGGGTAAATGAGTTTGGTGCGTTCGTTTGTCAAATGTGCTGGGACTAAATGGCCTTGATAAATCCGCCGTCGATGTTGATCGCGACGCCGTTGATATATGCCGCACGTTCTGATGCAAGAAATGCGGCGAGGTCGCCCAGTTCTTCGGGCTTGCCGAGACGTTTTGCAGGGACGACTTGTTCCCAGCCGGCGTAGATTTGCTTGATTGACTTGCCGGTGGCTTTGCGAGTGGCTTCGGCGAGTTCATCCAGACGCTCGGTGCGGGTATAGCCGGGGCAGATGACATTGGCAGTAATCCCAAACTCGGCAAGCTCATTGGAGAGTGCTTTGGTGAGACCGTGAACGCCGGGTCGCATCACGCTAGACATCATCAGTGTTTCAGAGGCCTGAAGCGACGAAATAGAAGTGATGCTGATGATGCGTCCCCATTTATTTTTCTTCATCGAGGGAACAACTGCGGCGGAAAGCAGGATCGCCGATTTCAAATTGAGTTTATAGGCATTATCCCAATCGCCGTCCTTGATATCAAGAAATCGCCGCATCGGCGGGCCACCGGCGTTGTTGACGAGAATATCGACGCGTTTGAATTTCTGCATCACTTTGGCAACAGTCGTTTTGATTGCCTTGGCATTCGTGACATCACAGACCATCGGATGAACCGCTTCGCCGGTCGTGCGCATAATCGAATTGGCGGCGGCGGCAAGATTCGCCTTGTTGCGGGATAATATGACGACTGTTGCGCCTTCGCGCGCCAGCGAGGTGGCAATCGCTTTGCCGATGCCTGCTGAGGCACCGGCTACTACTGCGATCTTGCCAACTAGTCCGAGATCCACTATTTCAGGCCCTCAAAGAGATGGGCTACCGTGATGATGCCTTTCTGGAAATCAGAGAGCGAAAATTTCTCATTCGGTGAGTGGGCGTTGTCATCGTGTTGACCGAAGCCAAGCAAGAGCGTCTCAAGACCCAACTCTTCCTTGAAGGTATTGACAATCGGAATTGAACCGCCTTCGCGTATAAAGACGGGTTTGCGCCCGAAGCCTTTGTCCAAAGCATCGACACACGCAGTGACCATGAAGTTGTCGCGCTGGACAATGGCCGGTTTGGCGCCGCCGAGTTTCTTGACTTCGACTTTGACGGTTGAGGGTGCGATTTTCTTTACGTACTTTTCGAACTTGTCGAGGATGTCGCTGGGCGTTTGATTTGGCACCAAGCGCATCGTGACTTTGCAGCCTGCCCACGACGGGACAATCGTTTTGGCGCCTTCGCCGGCATAGCCGCCGTAGATGCCGTTTATCTCGCAGGTGGGACGTGCCCAGACGCGTTCGAGCGTCGAGTAACCCTTCTCGCCAACGATGCTGGGAGAGCCGGTCTTGCGAAGGTGGTCGGTGTTGTCATAAGCGAGCGCCTCGTAGGCATCGTGCTCCCACTTCTCCAATTCGCGGACATCGTCATAGAAACCGTCGATGAGAATGTGCTTGTCGTCGTCGTGGAACTTGGCGATCAAGCGCGCCAACTCGACAACCGGGTTGGCAACTGATCCACCGAATGAGCCGGAGTGCAGGTCCTTATCGGGTCCGATCATTTTGATCTCGGCTGCGGCGATACCGCGCAAACCGTAGGTGATGGCGGGAATGCCGCGGCCATACATGGCGGTATCGGAAACGATGACGCCGTCGGCTTTGAGCAGTTCGTGATTTGCTTTGATGAATTCTTCGAGATTGGTGGAAGAGATTTCCTCTTCGCCTTCAATCAGGAACTTGATATTGACCGGAATGTCGAGCCCAGATTTCAGATACGACTCGGCGGCAAGAACATGAATAAGGAATTGCCCCTTGTCGTCGGTGGCACCACGAGCATAAATAGTGTCGCCCTGGATGTCCGGCTCGAATGGCGGTTTGTGCCAGAGTTCGAGCGGATCGACCGGCTGGACATCATAGTGGCCGTAGATCAACATCGTGCGCTTGTTCTTGGGATTGTTGTACTCGGCATAGACTATCGGATGACCCTTGGTCGGATAGATGCGCGAAGATAGACCGAGCGACTCAAACTTCGATTTGACGAATTCTGCGCACTTTTGCACGTCTCCCTTGAATTCTGAATCAGCTGAGATCGACTTGAATTTGAGCAGTGTAACGAGCGTATCGACGAAATTCTGACGATTTTTGTCTATATACTCAAGCGCCTGTTTCATAACGATTTCTCCTATTGGTGTGCCTAATATCAAAGCTCTAAGCTACCCATGGCGAATTGATTGTCAAGCGGATTAAACGCGCCCAAAGTCGTGATTTGAACCTTGACTCTCGACGCTGCGAGTGCTACGTTTCACACTCGAATTCCGGGGCGCAACATAGGAGAACGTGATGCAGATCGGCGAAAAGACTCCCTACTTCAAAGGCATGGCTGTCATGCCGGATAAAACATTCACGAAGGTTTCTCTCGATGATTATGCCGGCAAATGGCTGGTGTTGTTCTTCTACCCACTTGATTTCAGCTACGTCTGCCCTACTGAAGTGCGTGCATTTTCGTTGGCGCATGGCAAATTCAAGGAAGTCAAAGCTGAGCTTCTGGGATGCTCAGTCGATTCACACTTCGCACATCAGATTTGGATCGAGAAAGAACTCGGGCAGATCAAGTTTCCGCTTCTGTCGGACATCACAAAGAGCATATCGCGCAGTTATGGTGTGCTGGTGCACAATGCCTTTAGCCTGCGCGGGACATTTATTATCGACCCTGACGGAATTCTAAAATCGATTGTGATCAATGACTCTTCCATCGGACGCTCCATAGAAGAGACATTGCGCACTCTGAAGGCGATTCAAACCGGAGAATTGACCGGCGCCGGATGGCAACCGGGCGATGAAACGATGGGCGTCGGCGGCGAGAAGAAATACCCGACCGATATCGAACCGGAGCAATAGCCTACAGTTCGACGGTTAAACTCACACAATATCTACCGCGAAAGTCGACAAACGACTACAAGTTAATCTTGACCGCATAAATCTACTTACATATATTCTTCGTCAATGATTCTGAAACTCGGACCATTTAGGAGGATATATGCAAATTGGCAAACCGGCGCCGGACTTCAAGGGTACAGCAGTAATGCCGGACATGGAATTTGGCGAAATTCAACTTGCGGACTACAAAGGCAAGTGGGTGGTGTTGTTTTTCTACCCGCTCGATTTCACTTTTGTGTGTCCGACGGAAATTCGCGGATTTAACGAAGCATACGGCAAGTTCAAAGCGGCTGGCGCAGAAGTTATCGGCTGTTCGATTGACTCGCATTTTTCGCATCTGAGCTGGATTCAGCGCGATTTCAAGAAATTGGGATTTCCGCTGTTGTCTGATATAACCAAAGATATCTCGCGCGACTATCAAGTGCTGCTCGACGAAGGTTTCGCCTTGCGCGGGACGTTCATTATTGACCCGAAAGGCATTCTGAAGTCCGTCGTGATGAACGATAATGCGGTAGGACGCTCGATTGACGAGACCTTACGGACGCTACAGGCGCTGCAGACCGGCAAGTTGACCGGATGCGGCTGGCAGCCGGGTGATGAGCCGGTGAAGGTACCAGCGCTGACGTAATTGTAACCGGGTTTAGACCTGCTTGATATGGAGATTCTCATGAGTCTCCATATTTTTTTGCTTCGAAGTCAGAACTACGCAAAGACGACGCGATAGATGAACAGCCCGATCAATACCACAGAAGCGATAAGCTGAGAGATTGTCCCGAATAGAAATCCGATAAATGTGCCAAGACCCGCTTTGAGCGCCTGCGAAAATGTCTTACCGACGAGCAATTCAAAGGCTACGGCGCCGACAAGCGGACCAATGATAATCCCCACAACCGAGCCGAGAAACAACCCGACAACCATTCCGACAAATGCTCCGAAAGTTCCCCACCGTGATGCGCCGAGTCGCTTGGCGCCATAGACCGTGAAGACATACTGCAATATTGTAATGACCAGCACCAAAATCGCCGAGGAGAAGAGAAACTCGCGACTGATATCCTGAAAGTCGGTTAGCAAAGCATAGCACAACGTCGCAAACCATACCAGAGGCAATCCCGGAATGATCGGGACAATGACGCCAAGCAACCCGATTAGCATTATCAAGAGTGCTCCGATGAAGAGCATTATTTCGCCAAATGTCATCAGCTATTTCTCCTCATTAGATGAATGTACAAGGTGATTCAAGTGCAGTGGATACTTGAGATTGAAATATGCTGTTTGGAAGTATGAAAGCGCCCGGTCGCTCAACTCGGCCATCAGTCCCGGATTCTCCGAGACTCGATCAATCTTTGGAGCATCAATGTCATATAGCGAGTTCTTTTGGCCCGGGCGAAGAATCGCGAAGTGATTGTGCTGGACTATTCCGATCTGGTAGCCCTCGGAGAAGATTGCGTAGTCCTGTCCGCTTGGATCGGGAGTGAACAAATCGTGACCGAAGGTGTAGTTGTCATAGTCAAGCTTAAGTAACCCCATCACGGTAGCAACGATATCAACCTGCGAACCGATATGATGGATTCGCCGCGATTCCCCTGCCCTATTTTGCTTATCGAGAATCAGGAGCGGCACTTGAAAGAGACTCAAGTCGAGGTCATAAATCGGGTCGATCAGCAAGCCGTGATCGCCGGTGATGAGGACTATGGTGTTGCTCAACGATGGCTCGGACATGATTTGATTGACGAACTGCCCCAGCGCCCAGTCGGAGTACTTGAACGCATTGAGGCGTTTGGCATCAGGAATGGTATCAGAAACTGGCCCAAATGGCACGTCCGGCACGAACCACGGCCCGTGATTTGTTCCGCTTAACAACGCAGCGAAGAATGGGCGGCCGTTGCTTGACCGTATTCTCTCGAGGGCAGAATCGAACATGACGTGATCGGGAACACCGAGAGTCGACAGCTTCTGCGATTCATCGAAATCAAAAAGCGAGTAGATTTCTTGCATGCCGTTCGATTTGAGGAAACCGTGCATATTGTCAAAGTGGGGATCGTGCGTCGTGAAGAACATCGTGCGATAGCCGTAGCCGCCAAGTATCGAGGGCAACCCCGACATATTGTCCTGCGAGGTAACCTGCTTCATAGGCGACTTGCCGGGAACGCTTGGGTAACCATAGAGAGAGCCAAGAATTCCGGCATAGGTGTGCATCCCGGCTGAGTAGAAGTCGGTGAAGAGCACGCCGTGTTGCGACAGAGAGTCGAAGTACGGTGTCAATTTTTGCTCAACACGCGGCTGGAGGCAACTTACGCCCGCAGATGCAAAAGACTCCATCAGGATCAGAATCACATTCGGGCGCTCGGAAGATGCAGGCTCGAATCGAACCGGACGAACGATGCGCGACGAAAGCGTATCATCGGGTGCGGCAGGTAGTCCGAGCAAGGCGGCGGTCTTGGCGTAAACATCGGTGACCGGGAGTTCAGACATCAGACGGTCGACATCGTGCTTGCTGCCGGAGTCGTAGAGCAAGTCGCGACCGAAAGTGAAGACCGGATTCAGGGCAAGTAGATTCGCAAACGCATGGTCACTGAAATAGGCCTGCCCCCAGTTGAGCGGAGCCTTCTCTTCGATACGGCCGCGAATACCAAGCAGCAAGATTGCCGCAAGAATTGGCAGTGATATCAATGTCGCGAGAAAAGATGACGGCCGTGCATTCCGTAGGATACGCTTCTGCAAGAATCGGACGGCGAAGACAAATCCCACTGAAACCAGAGCAAAGAGCAACAAGTAACGTACGACGGGGAAACTCTCCCATATCATTGATTGAATGAATTCGCTTGAATCGCTCCACTCCAAAGCCATAGCGTTAAGCCGAGTATTGAAGAACTTGAAAAATTCGATATCGGCGAGGTGAATGAAAAACGCTGTCGCAGCCGCGAGATAGAGCAATGCCGTATTTACGACTCGCGAGAGTTTTGATCGAGTGACATCGACAAACGGCAAGAATCCCAATAGCATGAGCGGAAGTGTTATGTAGCACGCGATGGCGAAATCGAAGCGCAATCCGACGAGAAAACTCCCTGTAATTGTTGACGCCGGAATCGCCGAAGCACGATCGAAAAGTGCAAAGAGAGTTATCCCGCGCCAAACTTCGAAGAAGAGCGCCAAAAGGATGGCGACGGCAATGTAGTAGACGGCGATGGGACTTACTAATCTGTTCGTCGAACTCATTCTCAGTTTCCGCTTGAATGTGCTGCGATATCTACGGCAATTTTCTGCCTGAGTCAACCGCGATTTGCAGTCTCAGCAAGCGGACGTGATGTCGCAAGATATACGGCGATTGAGATGAAAAGCCCGGGGAAGATCGGTTCGAGGCCGAGCCAGTAGCCGCCATCGACTGTCAATTGCGAACTGGCAAGCCAGATTGCGGACGATGCTCCAGAAGCAATCATCGAGAACAACACCGCACGAGGCGGCATCAGGCGATTGCCGAGAAATGTGGAGACCAGCGGGACCAACATGATTGGGGTACCGATTGAGCCGAAACTATACCACACCGAAACCACCGACTCATAGAGAATCGCGGCGACGACAGTCAGGAGTGCCCCGCCGATCAATGCAATTTTGGTGTAGTAGTTTGCCAAACGTTCGGCTTTGCCAACCCAGCCAACCATCAAGTCTTTGCCAATTGTTGAGGCCGCGATGAATAGATAGGAATCGGCGGTTGAGATAACGACAGAAAGCATCGCGACGGCAAACAATCCCCACAAGCCCGACGGGAGTACCGCTTCGCCCAAGAGCGGAAACGAAGCGATCGGGTCAATGTTTGCTGGGAGAATGGCGCGGGCATAGAGGCCACAAGTCGTAGTCAGGAAATCGAAAAAGAACCAACAACAGATGGACACAATGATACCGCGACGGGCGGTTTTTTCATCACGAGCGGCGTAGCAATTCTGAAAGAACGACGGCTCGACCAATGTAGCGAGGGCGATGACATACCATACAGCTATGAACCAGAACGTGTTTCCGCCGGTGAGAGTGAAATGCGATTCCGGAACGTTGGCGCGCAGGAACTCAAAGCCGCCTTTGGTGACGAACAGTACCACGACCATGACGATGAAGCCAAGATACATAAAGATGAAATGCCACTTGTCGGCGCGAACGAGCGTCCGGAAGCCGCCGACAAAGGCATAGAATGTTACGAGTGCAGCCCCGAATACGACACCGATCCACTTCGGCCAACCGAAGAATGATTCGCCGAGAACACCGAGAATGAGAATGTATGCAGTCGGCAACGTCCATACAAAGATGATCAATGCGCCGAGACCGGCGACGTTGCGGCCATAGCATTGACGCAGTCTGTCTGGGATGGTAAGAAACTCAGTGCGGCGGGCTTTGCGGGCAAGCAGCAACGCGAACAGCAATGCGGCGACATAGTACGGAACGCCGAACACCATCCAGTTGGAAAGTCCGTATCGAAACGAGTACTCCCCTACTCCAAGAATACCGCCATACCAGTTGCACACGAGAGTCGCGACAAATGCGGGCATAGTGAGCTTGCGGCCATCGAGCATGTAGTCGACTGCTGAGTCGCCGGCAGGCTTGCGTTTCGCCATTGCGAATATCACAATGCCCACGAGATACGCGACGATTATCGCAAGATCGAGTAGTGCCACGAATTACTGCAGTTCCAGCTTGAGTGTCGTGAAAATTGATCTTCCCGCCGACGGGATGTACTCCGACCAGTATTGATCGGCGACATCAGCAAAGCGCGTGACACCTCCATATCCGGAGGATTCGTAACTCTTGTCGAAGATATTGTCGAGACGCGCTGACAATTCAAGTTGACCAAGACTCGAGATGCGACCAAGCTTCAATCCGGCAGAGACCGATGAGGTGAAGAATGGATCGATTGTCAAGTCCTCGATATTGTTGTTTTCTACATAGATGCGCCCGACGAAGCGCGCACGATAAACGAAGTTGAATCTTTCAGTGGTGTACTCGCCGATCAAGTTGCCGATGTAGTCGGGAAATCCGGCGATGGTTTTGTCATCGTAGTTGAATTGGCGGCTCTCGACGAAATTCCAGTCGCTGTCGTTGTCGTAGACAGTTTCGGTGATTTCAAATTTCTTGATGCGATTGTAGTTGTACGAGAAATTACCGGAGAGACGGAACTTGTCAGACAGCTTGTTCGCCGCGGCCAGTTCGATTCCGGCATGAACGGAGCGGTCGACATTTGTGGTGATGGGCAGACCCATTTCGTTGAGTCCGCCATAAGGGACGATCTCGTTTGAGAACTCCATCCAGAATAGATTCGCTGAATAGGTGCGCTGTTCGGTGCGATAGTTCATGCCGAGTTCGAAATTGTGCACACGCTCCGATTTAGCGGTCGGGTCGCCGAAGACGATGATCGAGTCGCCGGGTCCGTTGCGTTCAATCGATGTGATGCTCAAAGACGGAAACGAGTAGGGATCGCCGGCGTCGTAGATTTCCCAGTCGGCGGGAACACGAGACGACATTGAGTAGCTCGCCAAGAGGCTGACCTTGTCGTTGACGCTGTAGGTCACACCGGCGCGCGGCGAAAGGAATGTCCAATCGAGATCGTAGTCGTAGCCGGTGAACGCGCCCATGCGAGTCTGGTCAAGGCTGAAGCGTTGATGCCGCATCTGGAGACTGCCGGTCAAACTTACGCGGTCGGTAAGTTCGTAGCTTTGGTTGGCGTACAGTGAAGCGAAGTACTTCGTGCCGAAATACTCGTAGTAGCGATGGCGCGGATCAATTGAGTTAGTCACGCCCTCTGCCCAGACGACCTGTCCCCAATGTTCGGATTCGAAATAGTAGAACGAACCGCCAAGCGAAAGCGCGCCGCGATCCTGCGCTAATTCCAGTCGCGGATTCCAACCCCATTGATTTTTGGTGACGTGCTGTTGGCGCACCAAATCGCCGGAAGTGATCGTGCCGACCGAGTCGCCCTCGTCGTCGCGGACGATGGTTGTCGGAATGTCATAGTCGTAGAAGTCGCGGCCATCTTTGTACTGCTCATAGAATCCGCTGCCGTGAATATGGAAGAGCGTGTTCTGCAACGTCGCGCGATCATTGAGCTTGAGTGTGTTGTGAAATTCGTAGTGTGGCTGATTGAAATTGTCGGTCTCGTTGTCGTAGGTCAACGGATTGAAGCGGCGATCGGCGGCAAGTTGATCTTTGGAGATGCCGTAATACGCGAGGTGCATTTTCATTGGTCCGCCGTAGACGTTGACGGTGGTGGTCATGCGCGGATCAAGTCGCGAAAGTGACAAGTGATACGCCCAACCGTCGTACCAGGAATCCTTGCGGTAGCCATCGGAAATCTGACGCGAATAGCGACCGGAGAAATTCCAGCGCCCGTCGATCAATCCTGACTGGTACTCGAGCGACTGTTTCTGCATATCTCCGACCCATTTGCCGTTGTCCCAGAAGCCGCCGTAACCGGTAGTCAACGCCACATTGCGCGGCTGCTCGATGGCCGAGGAGGCGATATTCACCGACCCACCGAAAGCGGCATCGCCATAGAGTGAGCTGCCGATTCCGCGTTGGACCTGGATGTCTTTGACATTGGCGGCAAAGTCGGGGATGTCGACGAAGTAGGTCGATTGATCTTCGGGGTCGTTGAGTGGAATGCCATTGATGTAGATCGAAACGCGCTTGTCGTCGAATCCGCGACTCTTGAGATAACTGTAGCCGAGCCCGCCACCGGCATCGGAATAGGCGTAGACGTTGGGTGTAGTCTCTAATAGCAGCGGAAATTCGCCGATAGTATAGTCGCGCTCAATTTCGCGATTGGTGAAATCCGTGAATGCCACCGGCGACTTGCCGAGTTCGGCGCGGTCGGCGGTGATGGTGACGCCCTGCATCGGATAGACCGAAGGCGCCAACTCGATTCGCAGCGAAGTATCGGAGACGATGCTGATCATTTGCGGTTTGAAGCTGATATGCTTGAAGGTGAGCCGCCGCGGCTGGGACAAGTCGAGATCGAGTTCGAAAACACCGTCAGAAGCGGAAACGACACCGGCGGCGGAGGCATCGACGGTGATAGCGACATCGGGGACGGGGCGGCCCTTGTCATCGACAACGACGCCGGTAACGGTAACAGCAGACGCGCACAGCGGCGTGAGGGCCAATAGCGCGCAGAGCAAAACAGAAGCGACTTTCATGTTAAACGCCTTTCCTTGGTCTAAAAACAAAAATGCCGCCTGATCTCATTTGAGAATGGCAGCAACGGAAAGGGCGCCCAACGGGAGATGTCGCTGCCGTTTCCCTACGCCGGTATTGTCCGGATCAGGTTTTGGGGGTATAATCTCAGACTGTGCCGAAACATCGGCACGCCACTCCCAACGGCTATGTCTGGATATGATACGGATGGAATGGGAGGATGCAAGGGGATTTTTTGGCAATGCCTATCACCTCCAACTAGCCAGGACCGCCCCCCCCCCCCCCCTTCCCCCTCCCCCCCCCCCCCCCTCCCCCCCCCACCCCCCCCAACCCCCCCCCCCCCCAAACCCCCCCCCCCCCCCCCCCCCCCCCCCCCCGAGAAACCCCCCCCCCCCACCAAAACCCATTCCTCTCCCCCCCCAAAACCCACACCCCCCCCCCCCCCCCCCCCCCCAACCCCCCCCCCCCCCCCCCAACCCACCCCCACCACCCCCCCCCCCCCCCCCCCCCCCCCACCCCCCCCCCCACCCCCCCCCCCCCCCACGCCCCCCCCCCCCCAAAAACCCCCCCCCCAACCCCCCCCCACCCCCCCCCCCCCCCCCCCCCCCCCCCCCCCCCCCCCCCCCCCCCCCCCCCCCCCCCCCCCCCCCCCTCCCCCCCCCCCCCCCCCCCCCCCCCCCCCCCCCCCCCCCCCCCCCACACCCCCCCCCCCCCCCCCCCCCCCCCCCCCCCCCCCCGCCCCCAACACCCCAACCCCCTCCCCCCCCCCCCCAACCCCCTTTCGCCATCCCCGAGCCCCCCCGCCCCCCCGGAATTTTTCCGCACCCCCCCGGGCCCCCCCCGGAAAAGGTTTTTTGTTTAAGGATAATTTAGGGGCCCCCCCCCCCCCCCCCCTTCTCTTTTTCCCTTTTTTCCCCCCCCCCCCCCCCCGCAACCCCATCCCCAAAACCCCCCAACCCATTTCCCCCAAATGGGCGGGGTCCCGCCGACCCCCCCCCCCCCCCCCCCCCCCCCCCCCTCCTCCCCCCCCCCCTTGTCCCTTCCCCGGTGTCTGCCCCTGCCAACCCCCCTCAGGAAACGGGCCCGGATTCCCGGGGGGCCGCCTCCGCCGGCGCGCCAAAAAAAAATTTTTTGCTGTGTGGGGGAAACGCGGGGGGATTGCCGGAAAAACCTTGTCCCGCCCTCGTCTTTTTCCTTACGCTTTTTTTTTCCCCCCCCCCCTCCCCTTCCCCCCCCCACATCCCCCAAAACCCCCCAACCGGGCCCCGCGGGCCCCCCCCCCCACCCACCCCCCCCCCCCCCCCCAAAAACCCCGGGAACCGGGGACCCCCCCCCCCCACCCCCCCCCCCCCTTTTGGGGGCACCTCAATAAAAAAAAAATCCCCACTTTTTAAACAGCAAAAAATCTTCTTAACTAACCTCTTTCCAAAAAAATTTCCGGGGGTTTTTCCCCTCTGTATTCCAATTCTCTTTGTGAAAAGAATCACTTGCATTTTAAGGAGGATTTTACTACCTATTCAGTTAAGTTTTGGAGTGCTTTGGTTAGTTATTGACTATTCTATTCATATAGGTGATAAAAATGGTTAAGATTAAGGCATTTCAGGGTTTGAGACCGCAGGCAGAATTTGCCGAGAAATTGTCATCTCCCCCCTACGATGTATTGTCTTCCGATGAAGCCCGAATCATGGCTGACGGAAATGCAATCTCGTTTCTGCGCGTCACAAAGCCTGAGATTACCTACCCGACGGGATCAGAACCGGGCGGCAACGATCTTTACGAGCGTGCCCGCGTCAATCTCAAGGCGTTGATTGACAACGGGACAATGGCGTTCGACAAATCGCCCTGTATCTACATCTACCGCCTGACCTGGCGCGATGTCGATCAGACCGGATTCATGATCTTGTCGAGCGTGGACGACTATCTCTTGGGGCGCATCAAACGCCACGAGTTCACGCGGCCAGACAAGGAAGCCGACCGGACGAAACTCAATGATGTGACAAATGCCCAGACGGGTCCGGTGTTCTTGTTCTATGCCGACAGCAGTGATCTCGATACGATTCTGCAACAAGAGTGCGCGAAAGCACCGACGTACGATTTTGTCGCGGCGGAAGTCCGGAACAGATTCTGGGTCGTCAGCGAACCGCAACGTGTCTCGCAAATCGTGGCTGGATTTGCCGGTTTGGGTGCAACCTACATTGCCGATGGACATCATCGCTGTGCGGCTGCGGCAAATGTCTGCAAACAACGGCGCGCGCAGAATCCGCAGTATACCGGCGAGGAGCCGGAAGCGTACTTCCTGTCGGTTGTGTTCCCGGAAAATCAATTGAAGATACTTCCTACAACCGCGTCGTGACAGACCTGATGGGATTTGAGCCGAGAGATTTCATCACGAAGGCCAGGGAGCGATTCGCTGTTGAAGAACTTCCAGAAGGCAAAACGGTTGAACCGGAAGTTGATCGGGTAATCGGCATGTATCTTGAAAAGAAGTGGTATAAACTGACGCCGCTGCCGAACAGCTACAATCAATTCGATCCGATTGAGTCGCTCGATATCAGCATCCTGTCGCGGAATCTGCTTGAGCCGGTGCTGGGTATCACCAAACCGCGCACCGACAAGCGAATCGATTTCGTCGGTGGAATTCGCGGGACGAAAGAACTTGTGAAGCTGGTTGATTCCGGCAAGTTCAAAGTTGCATTCGCAGTGCCGCCGGTTTCGCTAAAAGCGTTGCGCTCGGTCGCCGATTCGGGTGGTGTGATGCCGCCGAAATCAACGTGGTTTGAACCGAAACTGCGCGACGGCATGGCGGTGTATGTTCTTAATTCGTAGTCACGGACCTAACTTCATAAAGGAACTGTTAAATGAAGATATTATTGTCGGACGCCTTTGACCCGTCGCTTCCCGATCTGTTGCGGAAGTATGGCGAGGTTACCTCGAACAAGGACGAGGCTCCGGAAGCTGATGTCATTCTCGTGCGTTCGAAAACAAAGTGCACGAAGGAGTACATCGACCTGGCGAAGAAAGTACGTTTGATCATCCGCGGCGGCGTCGGACTTGACAATATTGATGTCAAGTACGCCGAGGAAAAAGGAATCGAAGTACACAACACGGCGGACGCTTCGAGTATCGCGGTGGCAGAGCTGGCTTTCGCGATGATGATTGCAGTGCCGAACCGGCTGGTCGAGTCGGATATTTCGATGAAGGAAGGCAAGTGGCTGAAGAAGGAACTCAAGCGCACGGAGCTGTCGGGCAAGACGCTGGGAATTCTCGGCTGCGGCAAGATCGGCACCGAAGTTGCAAAACGGGCGCAGGCCTTCGGGATGAACGTCATCGGCTACGATCCGACTGTCGATGTACATGACATCATTACCATCAAGGTGACAATCGATGAAGTCTATCACGATGCCGACTACCTGACGATGCATACGCCATTGACGGAAAAGACACTGGGCATGATCAATAAGGAATCGATTGCCAAGATGAAGGACGGCGTGGTGATTATCAACACCGGTCGCGGCAAGTGCGTGATCGAGCAGGACGTAGTCGACGCGCTCAACACCGGCAAGATCGGTTTCTACTGCAACGACGTTTGGTACTCCGATCCGCCGGAAAACTCCCCGCTTTACAAGGCGAAGAACACTCTGTTGACGCCGCATATCGGCGCTTCGACAAATGAGAATTTGCTGCGCATCGGCAAAGCTGTCGACCGCATCATCGGCAAGTTTGTCGGCAACTATAATCAGCGTATTATCTGAAAAGGATAGATTATGAAACGCGTTTACAATTTCAATCCGGGACCGTCTGCTCTTCCTCTTGAAGTGCTGAAGACCGCACAGGAAGAGATGCTCGACTACAAGGGTGTCGGCATGTCGGTACTCGAAATGAGTCATCGCAGTAAGGACTTCGAGGCGATCCTCGCTGAAGCCAAGACACTGATCAAGAAGCATCTGCAACTGCCGGATGGATTTCATATCCTGTTTCTCGGCGGCGGAGCTTCGATGCAGTTTGCCATGCTGCCGATGAACTTCCTGTCGCAGGGACAGAGTGCAGATTACATCATTACTGGTTCGTGGGCGCAGAAGGCGGCATCAGAAGCCAAGCTGTTCGGCACAGTCAATACTGCTGCCAGTTCGAGCGAAGCGAATTTCAGCTACATCCCGACGCAGGACCAGATCAAACTGGATCCGAGTGCGCAATACGTGCACGTCACAACCAACAACACGATTTTCGGCTCTGAGTGGAGCTATCTGCCCGAAACCGGCAATGTACCGCTGATATTGGATATGTCTTCGGATATTCTGTCGCGGCGCGTTGATGTTTCCAAGACATCGTTTATCTATGCCGGTGCACAGAAGAATCTTGGACCGGCAGGTGTCACGCTGGTGATTGTCAAAGAGGACTTTGCGGCTAAACAGAAGCAAGGTCTGCCGAAGATATTGAGCTATTCGACCTACATCAAGGAAGACTCGCTGTACAACACGCCGCCGGTGTATCCGATTTACATCACGATGTTGACGATGCGGTGGATTGACTCGATAGGCGGTATGGTCGAAGTAGAGAAGCGCAACAATCGCAAGAAAGAGCTGATCTACGGCGCGATTGACAATTCCGGCGGCTACTACAAAGGCACCGTCCGCGCCGACAGTCGTTCGGGAATGAACGTAACGATTCGAATGAATACTGAAGAACTCGAAGCGAAATTCATCGCTGAGGCAAAATCAGCGGGATTCATCGGACTCAAAGGCCACCGTTCGGTTGGCGGCCTGCGGGCATCAACCTACAATGCGGTGCCGGTGGAAGCGGTCGAAAAGCTGGTCGAGTTTATGAAGGACTTTCAGAAAAAGAACTAATCGATTCGACAAATTTTTGAGTGATGACGGGTGCGCGAGAGCGTGCCCGTTTCGTTTTTGTCTCTCTACCCCTCCCCCAGGAGTTGAATATAACCCCTGGCTCCACCCGCCGAGGGGAGGAATCAGAAACAAAGAAAGGCAGGTCTCCAACGAGACCTGCCCTACTGTTCTATTGTCGATTTAGAATTATGCCGTTACGACATTGGGTTTGCTGGTCAATTGCGCGGCTTTGGCAAGGCCCGCATCGAGAGCGGCGATGAGGTCTTCAGCATCTTCCAACCCGACGGAGATACGCACTAAACCATCAGTGATACCGATCTTCTGGCGGATGGTGGCATCTATGCCGGCATGAGTCATTGACGCCGGATGCTGAATCAACGAGTCGACGGAGCCAAGACTAACTGCGAGCGTGAATATCTTGATATTGTCCATCAGCCTGCGCGCAACCTCGTAACCGTCTTTCATCTCAAACGCAAGGACACCGCCGAAACCGGACATTTGCGATTTGGCGAGCTTGTGCTGCGGATGGCTGGGGAGCCCGGGATAGAATACGCGTTTGATCATCGGATGTTTTTCAAGGTGTTCTGCGACTTTCATTGCGCTGGCACAGTGGCGTTCGACGCGAAGTGAAAGTGTCTTTAGTCCAAGATAGATCAACCAGCTGTCGAACGGCGACGGGCAACTGCCGACGTCTTTCATGATGCCGTAGAGCTTGTCTTTGAACTTCGGATGATTCGTCACCACTGCCCCGCCGATGACATGTCCGTGGCCGGAGATGTATTTTGTCGTGGAATGCATGACGACATCAGCTCCGAGTTCGAGCGGGCGCTGTAGATACGGGGTGGCATAGGTGTTGTCGACAATGATGAGGCACTCGGGATTGATTTCTTTCGCGATCCGTGAAATCTCACGAATGTCCGTAATCGACATCGTCGGATTGGTCGGGGTCTCGAAGTAGACGCCTTTGGCTTTGGGATTGGCGCGCATCACGACGCGAAACTTGTCGAGATCGGAGGTATCAACACTGACGGATTTGACACCAAACTTCGGCAAGACGTGTTCGAACAAGCTGTCGGAACAGCCGTAAACGACATCGCCGCGAATGAGCGTGTCGCCCTGCTCAAGCAAGGCAAATACTATCCCGGAAACTGCGGCCATGCCCGAAGTGAACAACAACGACGATATGCGAACATTGTCGGGATCGACGAGCTTGGCGCCGCAACCCTCGAGGGCGTTGAGTTTGGCTTCGGCGGTCAGCGTGGTTGGATTACCCATGCGCGTATAGATGAAGCCGTTGTCCTCGGCAGCGAAGAGCCGCTTCCCTTGTTCGGCATTGTCAAAGACGAATGTCGATGTCTGATAAATCGGGACGGTGTGCGCGTTCGAATGATGCCCGGCGATGTGTTCGCCGGCATGAAGGGCACGCGTGGCGAAGCCGTGTTTCAGGTAAAACTCTTCGACCGCATTTTTGTGTAACGAATCTTCCATTGAGGACTCCCACTATGGCTAAAGGACAATTGTCATCGACAATAATATAGGGATTTGGGGGGAGATAGCAAATGGATAGGGAGCGAGGTCTTAGACGATTTCGGGACGATCAGGCTGTTCGTTGATATCGTCGGCCCGGCGCGGGAAATGCTCCGAAAGTTTGGCACCAATCTCACGGACTGCGCTGATGATGCCTTCGCTGTGTCGGTTCTCGATAATCGACTTCTGGATAATCGATTGCGGATGATCCCAATAGGCGGCATCCACTTTGGAAGCGATTTGCTTATCGGCGACGATTACAGCGCACTTTTCGGCAAGCGAGACGAAAATCAGGACGCCGGTGCTGTCGCGAGTTGGTGTGAGAGCGGAAAAGAGCTTGAGAGCGCGCTCCCATACAACGCGACGTCGGCGCGCAGGAGTGCAGAGAAATCCGCCGATCCCGAAGAATCCAGCGGCAAAGCCGACAACTGCCCACAAGGTTGCTTGAGTGAAATCGTAATATACACCCCAATTGTGCTCGCGTGTGAACCATAGCGAAACCGCCATTGCCAACACAGAGACAATAGATGCCGCAACGAGTCGGTCGAGCAGCCAATTGTGCGAACGCGACGAAAGTCGAATTACAATTTCGCCGGAAGTGCGCAACTCGCAATCAGCTACGGCATTTTTGATCGCTTCGAAATCCGGCTCTGAAAAACATCTGTTTACAAGATCTGCCATTGTTCCCTTCCTACCAGCCGCCGGAGGCGCCGCCTCCGCCTGAAGAGCCGCCGCCAAATGAGAATCCGCCGCCACCACCGCCGGAGGAGCCGCCGCCAAAACCACCGAAGCCGCCAAACCCGCCGCCAGAACCCCAGCCGCCGCGCCCAGAGGACTTCACTCCGCGCACGGCGTCGACTATCTTGCCGACGATCACCATGAGTATTATCAGGGCAAATATCACAATACCAACTGGGATCGGAGTTTTCTTGCCGCCGCCTTGTGGCTCGGCAAATTCGCCACCGATTGCGGTGATGATCCCGTCGATAACTGCGTTGATACCGCCGCCCCAATCTTGACTGCGAAATCGGTCGGCCATTGGTGAGCGTCGATTGACTATGCGGCCCGACTCGGCATCGGTGAGATCGCCTTCGAGGCCGTAGCCGACTTCAATACGGGTCTTTTTCTCTTCAAGCGCCATCAAGAAGAGGACACCATTGTCCTTTGCGCCTTTGCCGATTCCCCACTGATTAAACACTTTGTGAGCGTAATCTTCGAGAGCCTCGTCTCCGAGCGTGGGGATTATCAAGACTGCGACTTCATTGCCCGACTGGGTGCGATAATCAAGTAGGCGCTGGTTGAGCGCCGACACATCACTCGCGCTCAACAATCCGGCCAGGTCAGTTGCCGGTGAAGTATATAGCGGGACATCGAGCGCGTAAACGCTCGATGCCAGCAATACTACCAGCAGCGCAAAGACAATGATAGTCTGCGCATGCTATTTGTTCTGGAAAAGATCCTTTACGACAGGTGCAGTCTGAGCTTCGGCACTCGCGGCGAAGAACTGCTTCTCGTACGGGAATCCAAAGATGGCACCCGCAATCATCGCGCCAATGCCCTTCTGTCGAAAGGTATTGTAGTCGCGGACGACTTCGTTGAAGACGCGGCGTTCTTGCGCGATGCGGTTTTCTGTACCTTCAAGCTGAGTTAGCAGGTCGGTATAAAGCGCCTCGCCCTTGATATCAGGGTATTGCTCGACAACAACGTTGATGTATGATCCAAGCTGCTTCGACAACTGCGTCGACAGCGAGTCGAGCAACATCGGATTGGCTTGCTTAAGGGCACCTTCGGCGGCGCCTTTGAGATCGAGCACACGCTGGCGCATGCCGATGACTTCGGTCAGAGTCGATTGCTGGCGACTCATGAAGTTATCTACGCTGGCAACGAGATTCGGCACCAGATCGAAACGGCGTTGATAAACGTTCTGAACCTGCGACCATTTCTCGTCGACCGACTGAGTGCGTTCGATAAGACCGCCACGATTGCTCCAAACCCAGCCGCCAATGGCAAGCACAAGTAAGAGCAGGACTGCCAGTATTATTCCAAAGACCTTCATTTCGTTCTTTTCCCTCCTGAAAAGTGTTCGGACTCATTGAATGAATCGGAATCGTATACGATGCGCAAACGAAATTGTTGCATAATTGCGATGACAGCAACTTCGCCGCGGAATTGATTGACGGACTTTGTCGTCTGAGTTAGCGGGCGAGCTTTTCTTTGAGAGACTTGTTCTGCGGGTCAAAGGCAAGAGCGGTTTGCCACGCGTCGCGCGCGTTTTCCCGATTGCCGAGTGCGAATTGGATATCGCCGAGATGCTCGATGACAACCGGGTCGTTGTTCGTCGCAGTCACTGCTTTTTGAATCTGGAGAAGTGCGTCCTGATATCTTCCAAGTTTGTACAGCACCCACGCGTAGCTGTCGAGATAGGCGCCGTTTTGAGGTTCCGATTTCAGTGCCCGTTCGATCATTTCCAGTGCTTCCGGAAGACGCTCGCCGCGTTCTGCCAGCATATAGCCCAGATAGTTCAATGTCGGATGATGGTCGGGACTTATGGAGAGCAACAACTCGAATGTTTCAACTGCTTTCGGAACATCCTTTAGCTTTTCGTATTCCGCACCTACCTGAAACAATGCCCTAATGGTATCGCCACCATCGTTGATGGCATTCTTCAGGACAGTAATTGCGGAATCTGATTGGTTCTTCTGGGAGAGGATCTGTGCGAGGAAGAACTGAATATTATCACGGTCGCTGGTGACATAGCGGGAGGCTGTTTCCAGGATATCTTCAGCCTTGTCGAGGTCTTTCTTTTGTTGATACACGTACGCCAAGTTTGTCCAGCCGTCAGGAACTGTCGAGTCGGCGGCAATCAGGCGGTCAAAGTATGACTTGGCGGCATCGTAGCGCGAGCTGTCAACTTCAATACGACCCAGATAAAACAGCGCGAATCGATTCTCCGGTTCAAATTTCAGCATCTTCTGGAAAATCCCAGAGGCCTGTTCGCGCAGTCGTGCGCGCATCAAAACTGCGCCTATCCGCTCGTATACAATTCGATCTGCAGCGGTGACCTCTCCGATTGCGATCATTCTCTCGGCAAAGACTTTGACGGAGTCGAGATTGTTCTCCGCATTGTAGGTCTCGATAAGTTGCGCCAGCAGACGGGCATCGTTTGGATGAACTGCGATTGCCCGTTGAAGGACTTCTTTGGATTCGCTCTTGCGATCTGATGAATACAGATAGACTGCATGCCGGGCGAAGAGTGAAGGATCGTTCTGATTGAGTCGGATGGCGTGCTCGATAAACACCGCCGCCGAATCATACTCTTCAAAATTGGCATACATCTCGGCAATCTGCGCGAACAACTCCCAGTTGCCGGAAACTTGCGCAGCCACTCGGAAATACTTGGCAGCCTCGTCAATGCGATTGTCTCGAACTGCATATACGCCGAGTTGATAGTTGGTGTTGATGTTGGTTGAGTCGGTGCTCCATGCACGACGGTAGGCCTCTTCGGCGTCGACATCTTGACCTTGAGCGCGAAATGCTTCGCCAAGAAGTTGATAGATTTCGGCGGTTTTGTCGGGAATCGGCAAGAAGGCATCGATCGCAGATGCCGGGCGACTGAGATTTAAGTACAAAGTTCCCAGCGCGAGACGGATGTCGTAAGACAATGGGTCGAATGACAAGGCAAGTTCGTATTGCTCGACAGCCTTGGCGAAGTCGCCTTCTTGTTCCATAATCACCGCATTGGTGAAATGGTGGTAGGCCTCCGGGTGGATCTCTTTGCGAGGCTCGGGCTGGAGTTGTGCAGTGAGAGAATCTACCGCTTGTTTCTTGGCGGCACAGCCAACAACCACGGCAGCCAAGCCCAGACAGATAATCATTATGGCGTGAATACGAACTCGCAAATGGACTACTTCCTCTCTATCGTTCCCTTGACTTTATAAAACCCGCGTTTACCGATCTTCAACAGGTATTCGCGTTCTACTTCCAATTCGGTGTTCTGGTCCTGCACTTTTTCGCCGTCAACCGACATTCCGCCCTGCTTAATCAGGCGGACGACTTCGCCGGTACCGGTCATAAGCTGCAAGTGCACCAACAATTTCGGTATCCAGACCTTTGGCTCAGCCCAGAAATAGGTCAATTCCGGTATCTCGTCAGGCAAGCCCTTGCCGGCGAATATTGTCTCGAACTCGGTCTGCGCCTGCTCCGCGATTCCGGCGTCATAGTACATACGTACGATAGTGCGCCCTAGTTCCTTCTTGTATCGTACCGGATTCTCGCCGCTCGCAATTGCCTGCTCAATGGCGGCAATCTGCTCGCCAGAGTAGTCCGAAGCGAGACGGAAGTACGGAATGATCAGTTTGTCCGGTATCGACATGATCTTGCCGAACATATCCTTGGGAGCATCGGTAACGCCGATATAATTGCCAAGCGATTTGCTCATTTTCTGAATACCGTCGGTTCCCTCCAGAAGCGGCAAGGTCAATGCCACCTGAGGTTCGACACCGTAGGCTTCCTGAATCTGGCGGCCAGTGAGAAGATTAAATTTCTGCTCGGTTCCGCCAAGCTCGACATCCGCTTTTATAGCGACCGAGTCGTAGGCCTGCATCAGCGGATAGAATAATTCATGTACAGAGATCGGCGCTTCGGCCTTCCAGCGTTTGGTGAAGTCCTCGCGTTCCATGATTCGCGCCAGCGTGATCTTGCCTGCTAAACGAAGGATGTCGGAAAACGCCATTTTGGACAGCCACTCTCCGTTGTGGCGAACTTCGACATGCGCCGGATCAAGAATTCTGAAGAACTGGTTGAGATAAGTTTTGGCATTGGCGTCGATTTCATCCTCGGACAATTGTGGTCTTGTCGCGGAACGACCCGAAGGATCGCCAATACGGGCAGTATAGTCGCCGACGATGATTACGACGTGGTGACCCAGATCGGAGAACTGCTTGAGCTTGCGCATCCCGACCGTGTGACCAAGGTGGATGTCCGGAGCGGTCGGATCGAAACCTTGTTTGATGACCAGCGGTTTTCCGGTTTTGATGGATTTTTCAAGTTTCTTCTCGAGTTCACCATCGGGAAGAATCTCAACCGTGTTTTCACGGATGATTTTCATTTGTTCGGCAACAGACTTCATCGAATCTCCAAAGGAACAATAGTCATTTAATCGACCGGCACGACCGGAGTATTTAGCCTGAAGTATTGACTATACACCATTGGAGCACAGGCGACAAACGGATAATTTCGGAGATCGCCGGGGTTATTCCCACAGCCTTTACATTGTTGCCGTTGGTCCGAAAATGAAATCTTTCAAATAGCGATTCTCGACGGCAACAGCGCTCGATTCTTCGCGAACGATATCGCCGATAGAGACAATTCCCGCGAGCTTTCCTTGGTCGATGACCGGCAAGTGTCGGATCCGGTTTTCGGTTATCAATGATTTGAGGTAGTCCAGCTTGTCGTAAGGCAGTGCAATAATCAGTTCGCGCGTCATGACAGACTTGACTGGCAGTTCCATGATGCGCCCATCGTGTTCGTAGGTGAGACGGAAGATATCCCGCTCGGTAATGATCCCGACAACTTCATCGTCCTGGCCGATTACGATCAGTGAACTCACGCCATGACGAATCAAAAGTGCCATCGCCTCCCTGATGGTGGCAGAAGGGGAAACGGTAAAAACCGTGTGTCCCTTGCGGCTGAGAATGGTACGTGCGTCCATAATCTCTTCCTCCGCAGCTTTCTGTTAGTCGTTGTTTTTGTCGGCTACTTTAATGGCAACCGTATGGATTCATTTAGTCTAATCTTGGCCAATGTCCTCCCCTGCATATTATAAGGATCGACGGGCAAGATTGATTGAAAATTCTCAGGGTTTTCAAAAGCAATTGCATTAGATTCGTTCGAACTATGGCATACTTGGGCGAAGTGCTCGCAATCTGCACAGCAATTTGTTGGGCATTTGGAAACATCCTGTTCAGCTTCGCCAGTCGCCGTGTCGGAGCTTTCACCGTGAACGCTGTCAGGATTCCAATAGCGGCAATCGTGCTCGTCGGTTTGACAATCCTGGTCCAGCAAGAGTTCTTCTCACCGACCACCAACGGAACACAGTTTGGATGGCTGACATTCAGCGCCTTTCTGGGACTGATCGTTGGCGACGGCTGTCATTTCCGCGCGCTGGTGATCCTCGGACCGCGGATTGCCTCCCTGCTGGCAGCATCGGCGCCGATCTTCGCCGTCTTGCTTTCCTGGATCATCCTTGACCAGAATCTAAGTTGGATTCACCTCATTGGCATTGCGATTACCCTCTCCGGCCTGGGATGGGTGACTTTTGAACGAAACACCCGCACCTTTGGCGAAGAGGCAGGTAGTTCGAAAGTTTGGGGCTATGTTCTCGCCGGTATCGGCGCAATGGGACAGGCGACCGGATTGATTGCAGCCAAGGTTGGGATGCAGGAAAACCTTACGCCGTTAAGCGCCTCGATGATTAGAATGATTGCTGCAGCGGCAATGATTTGGATCATTGCGATTGGACAGGGCAAGGTCCGGCAAACCATCGCCGGTTTGCGCGACAGCAAGGCACGGATGGCGATGTTCGCGGCAGCACTGATTGGTCCGGTACTTGGTATCTGGATGTCGCTGATGTCGATCAAACTCACCAAGGTTGGAATCGCTGCCACTCTCATGTCGACCACGCCGCTGTGGATCATCCCGTTGGTGATGATTATTCACGGCGAACGCCCAAGCGCACGCGCGATCATTGGCACTATCATTACGGTCGGCGGCGTGACCCTGCTCTTCCTTCCCGACTTCTAATCAGGTTGCTGTTGACAGGCAACTAACGCGAATTGTATCATAAGTCTTTCCGTAACTCAATAGTGCAAAGTACGTCGTAACATAAATGGAGTAATGAAATGAACCTCCCTGCCTTCCTCTTCGCTGGCGACTATCTCATCTGGATTGCCGGATTAGCCGCTCTTGCCATTCCGTTTGCGACATTGCGCGCAAGCACGCCGGCGCTGGACAAGATTGTACAAGGCGATAAATACTTCGACACCCGGGCACTGGTGGAAGCTGCTCAGGCATACCAAGATGCTTTTGATTTGGCAGCAAATGATACTTCGACGCAAATCGAGGCTCTCTCGCAGCTCTCGCGTTGTCGCTTGACACAAAATGATTTTGAGGGCGCGAAGTCGTGGCTGGCAAAGGCAGATGCGATTGCATCAGACAAGTACCCCGGCGGTTGGTCGCGATACTTGGGAGTCAAGGGCCGTTTGGAATGGCGCGAGGGCAGGAATGACTCAGCAACTGTGTTGTTCAAGCAGATGTATGATTACGCCAAGAAGCACGATCTTGCCGATCGTTACCTCGATGCTGCGCGGATGATCGCCATCACCGGTTCGCCTGCTGAGCAAATCGAATGGGGCTCTCTTGGTGTCAAGGAAGCGGAAGCCACCGGTCATCTTGATATGTTACCATCGATGTGCAACAATCTCGCGTCGACTTATGCCGACCAGAAGAACTATGAGAAAGCGCACGAGTTGTATGTCAAGGCGCGCGAGTATCATTGGCGGTTTTCGGGTGAGACAGGAAAACTGTATGCGGATTATCAGGTCGGCTGGATATTGACGAAGCTGAAGCGCTACGACGAAGCGATGACGTGGTTGCGGCCATCATTGGCGTGGGCGGAGCGCCTCGGCAACGAAGATGTGCAGGGTCAAGCGTGCTTTGATATGGGCGAAATTCTCGCGGCGAAGGGCGACAAGCGGGGCGCAGTTGACATGTTTAAGCGATCACTTAGTCATTACAAGAATGAAGGCTATATGCAGTCGGCACCGGAGATCATCGCGAAAGTTGAAAAGCGGATTGAAGAGTTGGCGGAGTATGTGAGGTTGGAATTGACTATGAGCAAGGGCTGAAGCCTACGTTTCACCGAAAGTTCGACTGAAGTCGAACCCACAAGATTACGATCAGAGATGAGTTACTGACAAAAACGAATCGGGCGGACGAGGTCGTCTGCCCGATACGAATATTGGTCTTATTGGACGCGAAGTTATGTCGTCGACTTCTTGATCGATTTCAAGAGAGTCATAAATGCTTCGCGCGATTTCTCGGCGTTAGCTTTGGGGCCAGTCATCTTAAAGAAGACATTACCTTTTGGCGCCGGCGCGATACCTGCAAGCAACACATAATCGGGGCGCTCTTCCTGCGTCTGCATCATCGGACCGGCGGAGAACAAGTAGGTGCCGCCGACTTCGACGGTAGCGACTTCGCAACACTCGGAAGTAACCGTTCCGCGCTGAGCTTTGGCGTTTGAGTCAGAACCATCCGGCTGTTTCACCTGATTTATCCAGCGGCTGATATTGGCATCCGTCGCGCCGCCCTGCCCTTCACCGAAGTAATAAACGACGCACTCAGCCTTGGGGTCGGCCGGGTCGATCAAGTAGGTCGCGACACGCATCGGCTTCTCGCCTGCGGCTGCCCAGCCGGCAGGAACTGTCCAGTCAATCCCGGCAACGGTAGTCACAGCGACGCCGCCGTGCGGATTAGCCTGGCCCATGTCGGCCGGTGGCTGAGTTTGTTGAGTAGCGGGCTGTTGTGTGCCCTGTGACTGAGGCGGTGTCTTCTCGCTGGACGAGCAGGCGCTCAGCATCAATGCGACACCGGCTACGGCAGCAATCTTTGCAATGTTACTATTCATGATTATGGGGACTCCTTTCCAAAGTCGATTTTGGCAATGATACGATAATGGAGTGATTTACTGCAAGAAAAAGCTCGGGAAATCCCGTAACAGATTCCGAACTACAGCGGGATATTGCCGTGCTTTTTCGGCGGATTGCTGTCGCGCTTGGTAGCGAGCATTCCGAGTGCGCGTATCAGGCGCGGTCGCGTTTGCGACGGTTCGATGATATCGTCGATGTAACCGCGTTCGGCAGCTTTGTAGGGATTCGCGAACTTCTCGGTGTACTCGGCGACTTTTTCGTCGAGCGCCCTCTGTGGATCGGGTGCAGCGGCGATTTCTTTCTTGAAGATGATCTCCACAGCGCCTTTGGGTCCCATGACTGCAATCTCTGCCGTGGGCCAGGCGTAGTTCATATCACCGCGCACATGCTTGGAATTCATGACGTCGTAGGCGCCGCCATAGGCTTTGCGTGTAATGACGGTGATCTTGGGGACGGTGGCCTCGCAATACGCATACAACAATTTCGCCCCGTGCTTGATAATGCCGCCGTGCTCCTGTGCGGTTCCGGGAAGAAATCCGGGAACATCTTCGAATGTAATAATCGGGATATTGAATGAATCGCAGAAGCGAATGAAGCGTGCGCCTTTGATCGAAGAATCGACATCAAGTACACCAGCCAGATGTGCGGGCTGATTTCCGACAATTCCAATCGAGCGCCCACCGAGTCGGGCAAATCCGACCGTAATGTTTGGCGCATAATCAGCGTGGATTTCGAAGTAGTCGCCGTCGTCGACAATGAGCTTAATGACTTCGATCATGTCGTACGGCTTATTCGGCGTATCGGGAATGATGTGATTGAGCTTGTCTTCGATGCGATCAGATGGATCGCTTGCCGTAATGTGCGGTGGATCGTCAAGATTATTCTGCGGTAAGAACGAAACCAGTTTGCGAATCTTGAAAATTGCCTCGGCTTCGGAGTCACAGGCAAAATGCGCGACACCTGATTTGGAAGCGTGAGTGTCGGCGCCGCCGAGGTCTTCCATGGTGACATCTTCGTGGGTCACAGTTTTGACGACGTTCGGCCCGGTGACGAACATGTACGAGGTCTTGCGCACCATAAACACGAAGTCAGTTATTGCCGGAGAGTATACGGCTCCACCGGCACAGGGTCCGAGTATCGCGGAGATCTGCGGCACGACGCCTGACGCCAGAGTATTCAGTAGAAAGATGTCCGCATATCCACCGAGCGATACAACGCCCTCCTGAATACGCGCACCGCCGGAATCGTTGAGGCCGATAATCGGCGCGCCCATTTTCATTGCAGATTTCATTACTTTGCAGATTTTTTCAGCGTGAGCTTCGGAGAGCGAACCGCCAAACACTGTGAAATCCTGGCTGAATACGAAGACGATGCGGTTGTCAATCAGGCCGCAGCCGGTGACAACACCGTCGCCGGGGATGATCTGTTTGTCGAGTCCAAAGTCGGAAGAGCGGTGCGTGACAAACATGTCGAATTCTTCGAACGAACCGGGATCGAGCAAGAGTTCCAGACGCTCGCGAGCAGTGAGTTTGCCCTTCTTGTGCTGGGCTGCGATTTTGTCGGCGCCGCCGCCGAGTTTCGCCTGGTCTTGTTTTTGTTTCAGAAGTCGCAGTTTGTCTTCGATGGACATTGATGAAGTCTCCGATTTAATTAACACACCCCGTCGCAGCCGCTCGTTCCTCGCGACTGCGCCACCCCTCTCAAGAGGGGAATTTAACAATCTCACGACACGATGGTTCCAAATGCTGAGTACTTACCAGCCAATACAGATCTCGACTTTCGCCGGAATGACATTCGCTGGTCGACTAAACTACATCACCTTTTCGCAGGTGTGTTTCAGTCCGTCGTACTTGAGTCGAGCGACCTTGCACTCGATATCGTGATCCATGGCGATCAGCCAGCCGCCCTCGAACGCTTTCGGCAGCGTCTCGCGTTTGCAGCGCTGCGTCTCAAGCGGAAAGAGGTCGGTTGCCGAAACATAAGGAACTTTCAGGTGATGGCAACTGGGAAAATTGTCGGCATAATAGATTATCTTTTGCCCCTGTGACTCGATATGGACACCAAGCTGGCCCCGAGTATGTCCGCCAATGCGCACAACGCAGACGCCTTCGCAAATCTCGTTGAGTTCCCCGCTCACTAACTCGAGTTTGCCCGCCTTCTCAATTGCGCTTAAACGATCTGGAAAATACACGCCGCTGGTGCGCTCGTCCGGATGTGAGGCGTCCTCCCATTCGAATTGGTGCGTGATGTGCCGGGCTTTGGGGAAACACAATTCGGTTTTGTCATTGACCTTGCGGACTGTACCACCGGCGTGATCCCAGTGAAGATGCGACAAGATCACGATGTCGATATCGTCCGCAGTCAGTCCGATCTTCGCAAGTCCCGCTGTCATCGCCGATGGCTGCATAGTGCCATACAATTTG
The DNA here is from genome assembly GCA_016708315.1 of bacterium. NCBI lineage: Bacteria > bacterium. Next base: position 46,152 of record JADJGC010000003.1, on the reverse strand, counting down.
CGTTGCCGATCTTCAAGGAAGTCGCCAAGTCCGGCATCGAAGATGATATTGTGACCGTTGCCTCTCACTACGAAGACGTTGACATCAAAGGGTATCAAGTTGTTGGCGTCAGCCTGCTGGTGTTTGCTCCAGATCGATTTTGGGATGATGCCAAAGACTGACCCGGCATCAAGGTAGATGCGATTTTCAACGATACAATGGATTTCGAAGTTGCCGAGTTGGAGCATGCGCCCTCACTCCCGATAGAATCGGGATAGTTGACTCTTCCCCTCTCCCAATTTGGGGAGAGGGGTAAGAGCTGGATTAAAGAAATTTTGGATTAACCGCGGAGAAGATTGCCGGCAATAACGAGGCGCTGGACTTCCGAGGTGCCTTCGTAAATTTCGCAAACGCGCTGGTCGCGGTAGAGCTTCTCGATAATGGAGAACTCGCCGATGTAGCCATAACCGCCGTGAATCTGCATCGTCTTCTGGACGCAGAAATTGGCAGCTTCAGAGGCAAACAGCTTCGCCTGTGCGGCTTCCATTCCGAACTTCTCGCCTTTGTCCTGCAGCTCAGCGGCTTTGTAGGTAAGCAGACGAGCAGCTTCGGTCTTGGTGCTCATGTCGGCGATCATCCATTGGATAGCCTGAAGCTTGGCGATCGGAGCGCCAAAAGCAATACGCTGTTTGGCGTACTTGACGGCTTCATCAAGCGCGCGCTGGGCAAGACCCGTTGACTGGGCGGCAATACCGATACGGGCGCCGTCGAGCGTGCCCATGGCATAGCGGAAACCTTTGCCGACTTCGCCGAGCAGATTTGATCTCGGTACGCGTACGTTGGTATACCAGAGTCTGCCGGTGGTGGCGTACTTCATGCCCATCTTGAACTGAAGGCACTCCTTGCGCAGACCCGGAGCGTCGCCGGGAACGATGATCGCGGAGACTTTGCCGCTGTCGCCGTCCATGATCTTGCAGAATGTCACCGCAAAACTGCAGACGTCGCCGTGCATGATGAAGATTTTCTCGCCGTTGATGACATAGTGGTCGCCGTCGATAGTCGCGGTCGTGCTTTGATTGGCGGCGTCGGAACCGGCATTGGGCTCGGTCAGGGCAAAGGCAGGAATCGTCTTGCCGACTGCGGCATCGGGGATGTACTTCTTTTTCTGCTCGTCAGTTCCCTGCTTGATAATCGGATCGCAGGCAAGCTGGCCGACCGCAGCAAGCAATGATGATGGCGGATCGATGTAAGCAAGCTCTTCGATCATGGTAGCGTATTCGAGCGCCGTGTGGCCGCCGCCGCCATATTCTTTCGGCATCACGTAGCCGCACAATCCTTGTCCGGCAATGAGTTTGTACATGTCGTGAGCGAAACCGTCCGGCTTGCGATCCCATTCGCGGCCAAGCGGTTCGATTTTGGGACCAAAGGCGCGCATCATATCGCGGATTGGTTGTTGGACTGGTGATACATTGAATGTCATAGGATCTCCCTCAACAGAAAAAGTCAATCAAGGCTTGCAATTAACCAATTGCGGATTAGAAAATCAACGAATTTGTTGGGGGGATATGTTGATGATGTCGGGTCCGACGTTTCGCTTGGAACCCGACTACCACCCGTGCGCCCCCCGTTCAATCCCACGATTTGTGATTGACAAAGACTCATCAACCTATAGTATCCCTTCATGTCTACTTTGAGGCACTATGACGATTGGGGTACAGCCCGCTTCGTCACCTTCAGTTGCCATAAACGACTTCCACTCCTTCAGATTCCTGGATTTCCCATTGTGGTACTCCATGAGATAGACGCGGCACGTACCAAGTACAAATTTGAGGTCTACGGTTATGTTATCATGCCTGAACATGTACATTTGGTCCTGTTCCAAGGGACTAGCTCTTGGAGTCGGTCGTTTCAACTCCTCAAGTTGGCACCGCACCTTCTGAAAAGTTGCGTGATGGCGCTGCCTCGGCTCGACCACCCCCCCCAGCCCCCGCCCCCCTGGGAAGATCAACTGCCACTGGAATCCGTGAAACGTAAGCTCAGTTCCGAAACCGAGGGGGGGGGTGGGGAGGGGGGGGGGGGGGGGTGGGGGGGGGGGGGGGGGGGGGGGGGGGGGGGGGGGGCTTCTTAGCCGGGGGGGGGGCCCACCCGGGGCGCCGGGGGGACGGCCCCCGGCGCGGGGGCGGGGGCACCACAGGCCCTGCCGGGGGGAAACCCGGCAGGGGACTGGCCCAGATTATCTTTTCCGATTTCCGTTTGCGGGCAACCACATCCTTCACGTAGGCAATGATGTCTGGTGTCGGAGTGCCGGGTCCAAAGAGCTTGTCTGTGCCCTGCGAGTGCAATATGACCATTTCTTCTTCAGTCATGATTCCCCCGCCAAAGAGTATGATGTCCGTGCACTTGCGAGCTTCCATTGCTTTGTAAATCAGCGGGAAAAGCGTCATGTGGGCGCCGGAAAGAATCGACACACCGATGGCGTCAACGTCTTCCTGCAAGGCGGCCTCAGCGATCATCTCCGGAGTTTGGCGAAGTCCGGTGTAGATGACTTCGAAACCGGCGTCGCGCATGGCAGCGGCGATGACTTTGATGCCCCGGTCGTGGCCATCAAGGCCGGCTTTGGCGAGTAGTACGCGAATTTTGTCAGACATTTGTTTTATCCTGAATATTAGTCATAATTCCTACCATACACCCCGTCACTGGGCAATTCTCGCGCTTGCGGCGCGATGTTCGACTGAAGTCGAACCCACAGAACCGAATTGTCAAAACCTTAGGAGATTTGACATACAAGCCTGGATTCCGGCGTTCGCCGGAATGACGGGCGTGGTGACCACGCCCCTACTTAAAATCGAACAGCAATCGCTATATAATCGGTGGTTCGACGTAGTCGCCGAATACATCCTGCATCGCCAAACACATTTCGCCGAGCGTGCAATACTCGCGCACGCAATTAATCAAAAACGGCATGCGATTCTTATTGTCGCGACACGCCTGGCGCAGTTCTTCGAGAGTCTCGGCGACGCGTTTGTCATTGCGAATCGACTTCGCTTTCTTAATTGAAGCGCACTGCTTGGCTTCGACTTCAGGGTCGATTACCAAAATCGGAATTTCGATTTTCTCGTTCTCAAGGACATAGTCGTTGACGCCGACGATAATGCGTTCCTTGCTGTCGATTTCCTGCTGATAGATATAGGCCGCGCGCGCCAATTCACGCTGGAGGTAGCCCTCCTCGATACAGGCCATCACGCCGCCGCGACGGTCGATTTCGTCGAAATAGGCTTCGGCTTCAGCTTCGATGCGGCTGGTGAGGGCCTCAACGAAGTACGACCCGCCAAGCGGATCAATCGTGTTGACTACGCCGGTTTCGTGTGCCAATACCTGTTGTGTGCGCAATGCCAGTAATGCCGCCTTATCCGACGGCAAAGCCAGAGTTTCGTCCATTGCATTGGTATGCAGCGACTGCGTACCACCAAGGACTGCGGACAGACCTTCGAGCGCTGTGCGAACCAGATTTAGTTCAGGCTGCTGGGCATTGAGCGAACATCCGGCAGTTTGTGTGTGGAAGCGGAGCATCCACGAACGCGGATTTTTGGCGCCGTACTTGTCGCGCATGCGCTTGGCATAGATGCGGCGAGCGGCGCGGTATTTGGCGATTTCCTCAAAGAAATCCATATGCGCATTGAAAAAGAAGGACAGACGCGGCGCGAAGTCATCGACATCGAGACCGCGTTCGATTGACTTTTCGATGTAAGTGAAACCATCGGCGAGAGTAAATGCGAGTTCCTGCGCTGCAGTAGAGCCGGCCTCGCGGATGTGGTAGCCCGAGATGGAAATGGTGTTCCACAACGGCATGTGCTTGGTGCCAAATTCGATTGTATCGACAATCAACTGCACTGAAGGCTCCGGCGGATAGATCCACTCTTTCTGCGCGATGTATTCTTTCAGAATGTCATTCTGCAGTGTGCCAGATAGCTTATCCATCGACACGCCCTGTTTCTCGGCAACGACGATATACATGGCCAGTAGGATTGCCGCAGGGGCGTTGATGGTCATCGAGGTTGAAATCTTGGCGAGATCGATGCCGTCGAAGATTTTTTCCATATCGAGCAGGGTATCAACGGCGACGCCGCACTTGCCGACTTCGCCGAGTGAGCGCGAATGATCAGAGTCGTAGCCCATCAAGGTCGGAAGATCAAAAGCCACCGACAGACCGTGCTGGCCCTGGCTAAGCAGATAATGATAGCGTTCGTTGGTCTGTTCCGGCGTGCCCATTCCGGAGAATTGCCGCATCGTCCACGGTTTGCCGCGATACATCGAAGCGTGAACGCCGCGCGTGTACGGGAACTCGCCCGGGAAATTAACGTCGCGGAAAAACTCCATGTCCTTGACGTGTTCCGGCGTATAAAGCGGATCAATCGGCGCGGAGGAGACGGTGACAAATTTCTTCTTGGCATTGGCGCTGCGATCGGCAGTCGCTTTCCACTCACGATGCGCCTTCTTGAGGGCGTCCTCAAATTGCTGATCGCTGGCGGCGGATTGATTCTTGATTTCAGCCATTTACCAGTCTCCCGCGAAAGTAGTGTTCGTAAATTTCATCGGCGGCGGTGTAAGGATCGGTCTCGCCGGAAGTGAGCTTTGACGAGATCGATTCGAACTGACCGTCGAGGTCAATCATGTGGTCGAGATCCTTGACAATCCGGTCCCGGACGCTGGAAAGAATCTCATTTTTGAGCTGGCGTTTGCGGCGCTGCTCGAACATGCCATTGCCGGCAATATAATCACGATGCCGCGAAATGGCATCCGACAATTTATCTACACCCAGACCGCTGACCGCGTTTGTCCCAACAGCCGGAAATTCCTGGCTGAATTCGCCCAAACGCTCGTGAATCATATTGTTAAGATAGCTCACTAATCGGTCGGCGCCGGGGCGGTCGATCTTGTTAACGCAGAAAATATCGGCAATTTCCATCAGTCCGGCTTTCATCGTCTGAATCATGTCGCCCGACTCGGGTACTAAGATTACGACGACAGTGTCGCACGCTTCGATGATATCAAGCTCAATCTGGCCGATACCCACGGTTTCGATTATGATCAAATCCATTCCAAAGGCATCAAGCACGGTGATGACATCTCGCGTTGCGGCGGCAAGACCGCCGGACTGCCCGCGCGAGGCCATACTGCGGATGTAAACCTTGTCCTTGTCAGCAAGATGCTGCATGCGAACGCGGTCGCCGAGCAATGCTCCGCCGGTAAACGGCGACGACGGATCGATGGCAATTACGCCAATCTTTTTGCCGCTATCGGCGAGTTTGGCAACCAGCGAATCGACAAGGGTCGACTTCCCTGCTCCGGGAGGTCCGGTGATGCCAATACGATATGCTTTGCGATCAAGTCGCGAAATCTGCGCCAATGCAGCGCGATAGTCTTCGCGACGATTTTCGATGTGGGTGATTACTTTGGAAAGTGCACGGCGGTCGCCGCGTTTGAAATCATCCAGCAGCGCCACTTAACTTAGCTCCAGCGGATATCTTTAACGCGAAGCTGAATCTTGGTCACGCCGTTGTGGATGTTCTTCTCGATCACGTACGCCATGTCGAAATCGACGCCGTGCATCGACAACTGCTCGGCATAATCGCCGAAACCGAAACCGATGACATCGAAGACCTTTCGGCCCGAGCGAACGCGCATGCGCAGGTGATTTCTACCCACGACCTGCGGCGAACCGACGATTTCGAGATTACGTGTGATGAACACGGTTTTCATGTTTTCCGGACCAAATGGCGCAAAGCGTTCGAGAGTATCTACCAAGTCAAAGTCAATATCATCGAGGTCCAATTCGGCATCTATATGCAGTTTGCGAATCAGGTCCTCGGGATTCAACTGAGTAGCGGCAACGCGCTTGAAACGCTGTTGGAATTCCTTGATTCGTTCCGGTGCAATCGACATTCCGGCGGCATACTTGTGGCCGCCATAGCGGAGCAGCAAGTCCTCACAGCTCTTAAGCGCATCGTGAAGATGGAATCCCGGAATCGAGCGACCGGAGCCTTTGCCCTCGTTATTGTCGACGGCAATGAGTACGGTCGGCAGATAGTATTTCTCAACCAAACGCGAGGCGACAATTCCGATGACGCCCTGATGCCAACCCTCGGAATGAAGGACGATAGCTTTGTCATTTTCGAGATCGACCGACTTTTCAATCTGACCGAGAGCCTCTTCAAGAGTATTCTCGTCGATTGACTTGCGGCGGCGATTCTCGATCTCGAGGAACTTCGCAATGCTGCTGGCAGTCTGCGTGTCTTTGGTAGTCAGAAGTTTAATAGCTTTTTCAGCGCCGCCAAGACGACCAACTGCGTTGATACGCGGCGCAATAATGAACACGATCTGGCTGGTGGTAATCTCTTTACCCATCAGGTCGCATTCGAATACCAGCGACTTGAGACCCGGCTTGGAGGAGCGCATGATCTGGCCAATACCAAAACTGGTCAGAATGCGGTTTTCGTTGACCAATGGCACGACGTCGGCAGAAGTGCCGAGAGCCACTAAATCGAGATGTTCATATAGTTCAGTCTGGTCTTGTCCAAGACGCGAATACAATCCCTGCGCAAATTTGAAAGCCACGCCGACACCGGCAAGTTCACGGCCGATCGAAGGGCCGAGCTTGGGATTGACGACGGCGGCTGCATTTGGAAGAGTCTCGCCCGGTTCGTGATGGTCGGTGATGACGCAATCGATGAATTTCTCTTTGGCATATTCGACTTCTTTGCCTGCGGTGATACCGGTATCAACCGAAATAATCAGCGAAGCACCTTTGCGCTCAGCTTCGATGATGCCTTCTTCAGAGAGGCCGTAGCCTTCAACGAGACGATTGGGGAGATAATAGTGGACATTCGCTCCGAGTTTGTTCAGTACGAGGAACATCAACGAAGCGGCGGTAATACCGTCGACATCGTAGTCGCCATAGATCATGATCGTTTCGTTTTCCTGCAGGGCCTGGATGGTGCGTTCAACACCGGCTTCCATACCCGGAATCAGGAAAGGGTCGACCAAGTCGGACATATTCGGATTGATAAACTTGTCTATTACGACCGGATCAGTCATGTTGCGGCTGACAAGGATCTTAACGACGAGGGGCGGCAGGTTGACCTTCTGTGCGATGTCATCAACGAGACGGAAATCCGGCTCGGGCGCAACCACCCACTGCATTTTTACGCGGTTTTTCAAGAGCAAGTGTTTCCTCGTAAATTAATCATAGATTCCGCAGCAGGCGATAAGCCGAGTTCTGTAAGGCTAATTGCCTGCAGCCATTTCTCTGCGATTCCGCTCGCGCGAAACCTGTAGCGACCTACCCGGGAGTACAAACGAGTCTGAGCAGCTCTTCTCCCCTATTCGGTCTTGCTTCGGATAGGGTTTGCCGGTCCGGAGAAATTACTTCCCCCGCCGGTGGTCTCTTACACCACCATTTCACCCTTACCCCGCAGTTGCCTGCGTGGCGGTATCTTTCTGTTGCACTGTCCGTCGGATTGCTCCGCCCTCCCGTTAGGAGGTATCCTGCTCAGTGAAGCTCGGACTTTCCTCATCCCGACCGAAATCGGGACGCGACTGCCAAACCTGCTCCGGAATCTATGAACAGCTATTTTCTACTAATACATTGACCGGTAATTCGGAGCCTCTTTGCTGATCGTAACATCATGCGGATGGCTTTCTCGTAATCCGGCTGCAGTAACTCTAATAAATTTTGTAATAGTTCGCAAAGACTCAATATCTTTTGCGCCTGCCAATCCCATCCCTGACCTGAGCCCGCCGACCAATTGGAATACGAGATCAGACAGTTTTCCTTTGTATGCGACGCGCCCTTCGATACCCTCGGGCACCAATTTAGTCATATCAGACTGGTCTTCCTGGAAGTACCTATCCTTGGCACCGTCTTTCATCGCACCAATCGAACCCATTCCTCGGTAGACCTTGAAGCTCCTGCCTTCCAACAAGATAGTCTCTCCCGGAGACTCCTGAGTGCCTGCTAACATCGAGCCGACCATTACACAATGGGCTCCCGCTGCGAGTGCTTTGCAGATATCCCCGGAATACCGAATACCGCCATCGGCGATGATCGGTGTGCTTGTCTTGGCTGCCGCCCCTACGGCATCCATAATAGCCGTCACTTGCGGAACGCCGCCGCCGGAGATAACCCTTGTCGTGCAGATAGCACCGGGGCCGATTCCGACCTTAACGGCATCTGCGCCGGCATCGATTAGAGCCTTGGTACCGTCAGTGGTCGCCACGTTTCCGGAAATCAGGTCCGTGTTCGGGAACCGTTTTTTCAATTCGCGAGTCGCCTCAAGAACCTTGACGCTGTGACCATGCGAACTGTCTAAACAAAGAACGTCAACTCCTGCCTCAATTGCCGCCTCGGCACGTGGGATCATATCAGAACCAACGCCGATTGCGGCGCCGACGCGCAGACGTCCGCGAGAGTCTTTGCAGGCATTGGGATAGCGGAGTTTCTTCATGATATCCTTGAAGGTAATCATACCTTTAAGATTCATGTGACTATCGACAATCGGTAATTTTTCAATGCGGTGCTTATGCAATACTTCGCGCGCCTGTTCGGGAGTGGTGCCTTCGGGAACTGTAATCAGATTGTCCTTGGTCATTACGTCCGAAATCTTGGACTCTACCGACGGATGGAAGCGTAAATCACGATTGGTGAGAATACCCACCAGCTTGCCATCCAAAACGACCGGAATACCTGAAATTGAGTAGCGGGTCATTACCGCCAAAGCATCACCCACAGTCTGATCAGGACGCGTAGTTATCGGGTTGACAATCATACCGGCTTCGGAACGCTTGACCTTGTCAATCTCCTCCGCCTGGCGCTGTACGGACAGGTTCTTGTGCAGTATCCCGATTCCGCCTTCGCGAGCCAGCGAGATTGCCAGTTCCGATTCGGTCACCGTATCCATTGCCGCTGAAACCAGCGGTATATTGAGCCGGATATTGCGGGTCAACAGAGTTGAGACATCGACATCGCGAGGATGAAACTCCGCGAGGCCGGGCACCAGCAATACGTCATCGAATGTCAGTCCGATTTTTTCCAGAATCGTGGCCATGGACTAATCGTCCCCCTCCCAAATGAGGATTCGGCCACAGGATGCGCAAGTCTGCAATGAGTCGCCGCGCTTGACAAGTTGGACCTTTTGCGGCGGCTGCGATTTGTAGCACTCGCCACAGGCTCCGCGACGAAGGCGAACTACGACATCGCCGCCGCGTCCTTTGCGGACACGTTCGTAGATGCTCATCACGCTCTTCGGAACCTTGGCTTTGAGGTGCTCGCGCTGGGCTTCTTTTTCGTCGACCTTGCCCTGCACCGAGTCCATTTGGATCTGAAGTTCTTTCAGCTTTTCGTTGTTAAGCTCGCGGATGGTGGTGGTCTTGGCTTCAAGCTCTTCGACCGCGGCTTTGAGTTGGTCGATTTCCGTCATCAGGGTCAATGATCGCTCTTCATCGGTGGCGATCTGCGCTTTGGAAGCGTCGATCTGCACGACCAGTGCGTCGTATTCCTTGTTGGTCTTGATAGTCAGCATTTGTTCCTGGTACTTGCTGACATGTTCTTTGTTTTCCGCGATGCTCAACTCAATTTCCTTGATTTCGAGCTGGGCGGCAATCAAGCGCTCTTTTTTGGCTTTGAGGTCGATGGCAATCTGTTCGATTTCGGTTTCCAGATTGCGCATCATTTCGGGCAAAAATTCCCGCGAACGTTCGAGTTCGCCGATCCAGTAGTCGACGTCCTGCAATTCCTTTAGCAGTCTAATATCCTCATGCATTAATCAGGCCCTCCGGCTCCGGGCAAAAATAAGCAAATGGGTAAAAGAAAACGCACTGACAACCAGTGCGCTTTCCGATCTTGTATCGAGTATGTGACTTGTATTCAATCTTGTATGTTTTCTCGTATCCCGCCGATGACACCGGGTTACCTCGCTAGTCTATAGTGGTGGGCAATACTGGACTTGAACCAGTGACCTCTCGGATGTGAACCGAACGCTCTAACCAGCTGAGCTAATTGCCCATGGCCGATATTTATGGGCCCACCAGGGCTCGAACCTGGGACCCGCTGATTATGAGTCAGCTGCTCTAACCAACTGAGCTATGGGCCCGCAAGCGGTTAGCTTAAGATTATACGGATGTGAGAAATGGTTGTCAAGGCAATTTGTTTTCAATATGACTCAATGTTGTCGCACCTTGCCGGGCCAGGCTCGCATGGCAAAATCGGGGCTCAAATAATTTCGCAAAAATATGCAAATCGTGCAAAATACTATTGGACATTGAACAAACAGAATATAGTTTTAATTCGTCAACACATTAGCAAAGCTACAATTCTAATCGTCGAGCAATTCTGCTGAATTACTACACACGGCAGCAGGATGATTATGTGTAGCTGAGTTTGATCGGCAGTTGCCGCCTCATACTAACGCTACTTCAGGCAACTTGCAGATCCGCGACTAAGTAAAGGTACCACCCCAACAACAGGAGCAGCTATGCCCTCCAAGCAAGCTTCCCGTCGCGAGATTGTGGTCAGCAAGAAATTGTGGGTCTCCTACCGCCTGCAGTCAATGACCACGGAGAGATTCATCAAGGTTTGTAACAAGATTCTCCAAGGCGAGAACGGTCTGGTGAAGGTGCCTGGCCCACAGGGAGGGCAATAAGTCGAATCAGATTGCGTTGGTATACTAGACGACGTTATCGCCCGAACGACATCCCCAGCGCTTCAGCGGTCTTGACGCGCTCGCCTTCGGGGTCAACGGACTTGAATCCGCCGATCGCATCACCAATCGGGATGTGTGTGATATCGCCGCCCTTATAGCAGACCATGTGGCCGTAATGCTTCTGTTCAACAAGCTCAACCGCTGCCCTGCCGAAGCGCGTTGCAAGGAAACGATCGAACGGACAAGGCGTACCGCCGCGTTGCAAGTGACCTAACACTGTAGTGCGAGTTTCCATGCCAGTGCAGGCTTCAATCTCCTTGGCGACTTTCATCCCGACACCGCCCAACTTCTCGTGAATAGTCCCCTTCATCTCTGGATTCAAAAGCAACACATCGCCATTCTTAGCTTTGGCGCCTTCGGAAACGACAACGATTGAGAAATTGGAACCGCGACTGCGACGACGTTGAATCTTGTCGCAAACCTGTTCCATGTCATAAGGAATCTCCGGAATCAAAATAACATCCGCTCCGCCGGCAATTCCCGCTTCCAAAGCGATCCAGCCGACACCTCGACCCATGACTTCCATCACCATCACCCGGTGGTGACTGGCAGCGGTCGTGTGAAGTTTGTCGAGTGCCTCAGTTGCGGTGATTACTGCAGTAGCGTATCCGAATGTCACCTCGGTCGCTTTGAGGTCGTTGTCGATGGTCTTGGGGACGCCAATGAACTTGATGCCGTACTTATCCATGAACATCTTGGCCACGGTCATTGTGCCGTCGCCGCCGATAGCAATTATCGCATCGAGGCCGAGCCCGTTGATGGTCTGGACGACTTGATCGGAGCGGTCGACTTTTTTGGTTTCTCCGTGTTCTTTGACCAGCCATTCGAAGGGATTGCCACGATTGGACGTGCCCAAAATCGTGCCGCCCTGCGGGAGAATACCGCGTACCGACTGCGGTGTGAGATTGATATACCGCTGGTCCATGAGTCCTTCGAAGCCGTCAAGAAATCCAACGCAAATCCAGCCGTACTTGTAGCTGGCAGTGAGAACGACAGCACGGATTACGGCATTTAAGCCGGGGCAGTCGCCGCCGCCGGTGAGTATTCCAATAGTCTTGAGATTGTCGGTCATTTCTGTTTCTTCGCCTTGCGATAGTCGTACACACGATCGATCAACTGAAGTACTTCCTCAGCGGTCATACTATATTGTCGGCCAACATCCTGCATAATTTCGTCCTTGGCGAGCTTCAATTCATAAGCCGTCAAGTCAGCCGCCAGCGCCCAGCGACGTTTGAGGTATCGAAGGTAGATTTCGTTTTCTTCTTCGCTCGGGACATAGCCGTTGATTGGCGTGGAATCGACCTTTTGACTCAGTTCTGCGCTCTTGACTGCGGTATCTGCGGGTTTATTGACCACCGGCTTTGCCTGAACTGGAGGTGTCGTCACAGCCGGTGCTGCCAGAGAATCAGGCGCTTCCGTTTCGCGGAACTTCTGTTCGAGACTGTCGAGACGGGCAAAGAATGCGGCCTCGCTCTCGTCGATGCGCTTTTCGACTTCCTGCTTGAATTCTTCGAGTTCAGATTTTTGGACAGCCTGAGTCGTGTTGGATTTTGTTTCCTTTTCGAGTGAATCAAGATATCCGCGCCCAAATATGAAGGCGAGAATCATGACGATCAGTATACCGGCGAACAGAAAATACGGCTTTTTCACTTTTGCACCTCTCTTGCGAAGAGAAGTTGGAAGAATGGGGATTTGAAGTCAACAAAAAGAAGGGGGGCTACCGACAGTGAAATGGAGTTCCCACCCTTCGCTGCGCTTCGGGTGGGCTACCGGTTTTCCGGCGCAATTTGGGACTCTCTCCTAATCATGATCAATACGGCTTCACCTATTCCTTTCCCTTCATGATCGAGAATCGGAACTGCCGCATGAATGGCTTTTCTGCCGAAGCGAACCAATTGAATCACACGCTGAGATTTCGCTCTGTGAAATGTCTCTCCGCAGCAAGTTGGCGGCGAAGTGCCAATTACGTACAAATCGATGAATGAATTCAAGAAGTCGTTTCGGACGGATGAGTCCCCGGATGCCGAGACTTCTGCGACGAGTTGTGATCCAAGATTGAATGATATCGTTGCTGTGAACTTCTCGCTTGAGTTGGAATCAAGAAAGTTGCGACTGGACAACATCAAAGTCGGGCAGGCTTGCTCGATTTCTGTCCATGCTTGTAGATTGCGCGGAACTGCAAAGACAGAGTCAATTCGATCTTTGATGTTATAGGATTGATCGAGCATTGCCTGCCTCGTCTGAAGAGCAGAGTCAGCGAATTCGCCCACTTGAAGCCGGAAACAGTCGGACATGAGGTACCTGAATTGAATGAACCTGTAAGCATCGGGGTTCTCCCAAATTGGCAATCCGTATTGAACAATCAACTTCCTGTGAGTTTGCACCCACTCCTCGAATGCCCGAATCAACTCTGAATCCGAACGATCGATGAGATAGTCGAGTGAGTCTGGAACTACACACTGCGAAGACCAAGGCTCCATCTCGTTGGCATCGCTATTCGAAGCAGCGGGACACACTGCGGGAGCAATCATTGATAGTACAATCCACAGATAGCAAGCAGCCAATCTAGAACTAATCACGTACCTCTCCCTCCACTTCTCCCGTGTTTCGAACGCCTACTTCGGTCCCACCATCTCCGCCGGCTTCACCCACTGATCGAATTGCTCCGCAGTGAGCAGGCCGAGTTCGATGGCGGTCTCTTTTAAGTTCTTCCCTTCCTTGTGTGCCTTCTTGGCGATCTTGGCGGCGTTGTCATAACCGATATGCGGATTCAGCGCCGTGACCAACATCAGCGAACGCTCCATCAGGGCTTTGATGTTGTCCTTGTTGGCGGTGATGCCGGTCGCGCAATGCTCGTCGAATGACTCGCAGGCATCCGCCAGAAGTCGAATCGACTGCAGAAGATTGAAGATGATCACCGGCTTGAAGACGTTCAACTCGAAGTTGCCGCTCGCGCCGCCGATGTTGACCGCCACATCGTTCCCCATCACCTGCGCGCAGACCATAGTCATCGCTTCGGATTGCGTGGGGTTGACCTTGCCGGGCATGATCGAAGAGCCGGGCTCGTTTTCGGGAATCGAGATTTCGCCAAGTCCGCTGCGGGGACCGGAGGCGAGCCAGCGGACGTCGTTGGCGATTTTCATTAGCGAACAGGCGAGGGTTTTCATCACGCCGGAAGCTTCAACCATCGCGTCGTGCGTGGCGAGGGCTTCGAATTTATTGGGCGCGGTGACGAACGGTTTGCCGGTAATCTGCGCAATCGCATGAGCGGACTTGACAGCGAACAGCGGATGCGTATTCAATCCGGTGCCGACAGCGGTGCCGCCGAGCGCGAGTTCGTACAGATGCGGCAGGCAGTTGTCGATACGCTTGAGGCCGTTGGTGAGAGCCTGCGTGTAGCCGGAAAATTCCTGCCCCAGCGTGAGCGGCACGGCGTCCATCAAGTGCGTGCGGCCAATCTTGATAATGCCGTCGAACTCCTGCGACTTCTTCTGCAAGGTGTCGCGCAGACGCGTGACCATCGGAATCAGGCGGCGATGGATTTCCTCGACGGCGGCAATGTGCATCGCGGTCGGGAAAGTGTCATTGGAGGATTGGGCTTTGTTGACATCGTCGTTGGGATGAATGGGCTTTTTGGAACCGATGACACCGCCGGCCATTTCGATCGCGCGATTGGAGATGACCTCGTTGGCGTTCATGTTGGTCTGGGTGCCGGAACCGGTCTGCCAGACGACCAGCGGAAAATGATCGTCGAGCTTCCCGGCGATGACCTCGTCGGCGGCTTTGATTATGAGATCGGCCTTGTCGGCGGGTAGCGTGCCGAGTTCCTTATTGACCATGGCGGCGGCTTTTTTGAGAATTCCGAGTGCGCGAATCATTTCGCGCGGGAAACGTTCGCCGCCGATCTTGAAATTCTCGAGTGAGCGCCCGGTCTGGGCGCCATAGTAGCGATCGGACGGAACTTTTACCTCGCCCATGGTGTCGGTTTCGATGCGGTATTCCATTTTTCCTCCAAGTTGCCGTCCGGCTCACGCCACCGACGGTCACGTAAATTAGACAAACTGGGAGAGATTATAACCGATTTGGCAAGTGCTGGCAAAGGGAAATGGGATGAAAACTGCCCGATTGGCTACTCGACCCGTATTGACGATCTTAAAGTGCTTTGTTCGCGACAGGTTTTGCCCCCTACTTTTCTGTGGCGTAATGCAATTCTTGAGTTTAGATTCTCATCATGTCAAGACTCATCGTCGTCGGATTGATTTTCTTTATCGGTTTCTTCCTTGGCTATGTCATGGGCAAGTCCAGCCGCGGCAAGAAGGATGACAGCGGACAGGTGTACTAAGTTACGAATTGTAGCGTGTACACAGAAAGGTTGGCCAAATGAGAGATCTTCTCCTAATCGTTCAAGCAGTCGGATTCGTCGCCGCCATAGTTTGCTTTTTCTGGGCGCTCAAATATCGTCGGGATAGCGGCATAACCGCACCGCAAATGGGTATCAGCAAACGGAAGTTGACCGCATTCTACGGCCCCAAAGGCGGCAGAATTGCGCTATTTGGAACGATTAGCTTCTACATTTCCGGCAGTGCAATGCTCGCGCGCTGGATTCTCGGTAAAGGCGACTGAATCTGATTAAATAAAATCCATTTGACTTAAAAGACCTTTCTTACCATTTTCAAAGCGGGAAAACAGCGCTCAAAGTGAGCCACAACTCAAAGGCGCAATCTACGGGTGGGTATGAAATCAAATTCCGAAATCCTTGAAACTCTTCAGGAGGGGTCGATGTTGCAGCATTGTTTCCGCATCTTAGGCGTCTGCATTGTCAGTATCGTTCTGTGTGCAAGCCAGCTCCTACACGCCGACGACGCTCACAAATGGGGCAAGATCACTCCGGAAGAATGGGCGATGACTCCGCCAGCCGAGTATCCGCATGCACCGGCTGTCGTGCTTTTCGAAGTCGGATCAGTAAGGTCCAGCCTCGAGGGCGTCAAATTCGAGCGTCACATTCGCTACAAGATATTTGACCGCCTTGCCGCCGGGAGCGCTATCAATGTCGAAATCAGTGTTTCAAAGGATGCTGATTTCGGCGGTTTTTGGGGCACAGACATACTTGCCGGATGGCAAGAAGCACTCTTATAGTTCGATGAAGATACTCAAGAAGAAGATCAGCGATTATCTCGAGGTCTATTCATTCACCTTTCCCGCTGTTGAGGACGGGTGCATCATCGAGCTAAAGTATAACATCTCGGAACGCAGTGTCCGCGTGCCCGGTTGGCAATTCCAGAACGACTATTACACCTTGGAATCGCAGTTTTCATTCACGACGACACCGTTCTTCATCTACAATACTGTTATGATCGGTTTGGATGACAGCCTTCATACACCGGCCGGCGAGGACGTTAACGTCGATCACAAGACGACCAAGCGATTTACCTGGACGCTAAGAAATATTCCGCCCATCGTCGCCGAACCATTCCAGGGCGCACAACTGAACTTCCGTCCCAGTATGTACTTTCAATTGTCCGGACTCAAATTTGATTCTTACTACGGAATCCCGCTCGACAGCACCTACGAAATGAACTTCTTGGAGAGCTGGCCCGACATGGCGCGGCGCCTTTCTGAGATGTTTGACGAGTACGTCGTTCTCGATGACACTTTGCGCAATGTCGTAGACTCCATCCTTGCAACGACGGAGTCTGATCTGGGCAAACAGATTCAGCAGTTCTGTGAGTTTGTCCGGGATGAAGTCACCACTACTTTCGAGGCGGGGGAGTATTATTTTCCATCTCAGACTACTGCTGAAACTTTGCGTCGACGCGCCGGCACCGCCACCGACAAGAATCTGCTGTTGGTTGCTATTTTGCAGACTCTCAAACATGATGTGAATCCGCTCTTGATTGCCACTCGCGACCATGCGCGCTTTACGACTGCTATTCTCAATGACAATCAGTTCAACTATATGCTTTGCCACATGCGCATCGGATCGACCGATTATTTCCTTGATGCCAACTCCAAGGACTTCCCTTTCCCTCATCTGCCGCCAAATCTTCGAGCTGATGGCGGACTTGTGCTAACCGGAGAAAGGCTGCATCGCTTCGAATACGGCGCCAATCTTACACGCACGAATGATAAGCCGGTCGATACATTGCACATTGAGCACGACGCCTGGAAAAGCGGTATCCGTCACGACGCCACACTCTGGCTCGCCGATGATGGAAGCGCGATTTGCTCGTCGTATGTCACGATCTCGGGTTATGAGCAAGACATCTTCAGTTCCGACCGGGAGGCCACACCTGACGCCGACGTTCTCAAAGATTTGTTCGGCGCGCTGAAGCAGAAGACCTTTGATATTGTCGAAGTCACTCGCAACGAACCAGTGAACCCGGACAGCGTATCATATCGGATAGTGCTGAACATATCAGACTTCAGTACGATCGGTGGCGGACTATTGGCATGTCAACCGAGTCTCCTCTGGTCCGGCGAGAATCGTCTGACCAACGAGAAACGTCAATTCCCGGTCGATTTGTATTTGCCCAGCTTCTTCTCCGAGACACTTGTCTTGAATTTGCCGGGTACCTATAAGACTGCGACGCTGCCGTCCAATATCAGCCAAATAACACCCGACCTGTTGTTCTCGCGAGCTGTACTGACAGACGCCAACAGCGCCCGCGTGATGACCAATGTGATGTTCAAACGCTTCTTCTTCCATCCCGGTGAGTATCCGGTAGTTCGCGATTTCTATAAGAAAGTCACCAGCAGCGTCAACGAATCTCTAACGGCGACAGAACAATGACGAAGCGTGTGATTGTCCTCTGGTTGATTACAGCGGCTCTGTTAGTGGTCGGTGGTCTTTGGCCGTCGAAGGCTTCGCCTTTGCTCAAACTTCCGAGACGCCCGATTCCGTAGTCGCTACCGGCGACACGACCAAGGCATACATTGTTGCCGACAGTCTCTTCGTTTCGGTCGATGAATCAGGCCGCGCTACCATGCGACATCGCCGCATTGTCCGCATCAATTCTGCCTCGGCGGCGAATTATGGAGCATTCGCATCAACAGAAAACGACTTCTGGAAACTTCAGGATGTTGTCGGTTACCAGTATGACGCCACCGGAACAGCCATTGACAGTGTCAAAGGCAAGAAGAACCTCTTCAAGGTTTGCGGTTTCGGACCGGAGTTTGCGCTCTTCATGGAAGACTGCAGCTACAATGGCGGTTTCCGCACTGCGCGCGTACCTTACACCGTCGAATGGCAGTATACGATTGAAACAAAGTCCATCGGTATGTGGTTCGGCTGGAGCCCCGAACAGACGCTGTTCAATAAGTCCGGCTACTGTCAAATCAAGGCTCATCCTGCCAACAAAATTCGCTTCGTGGCGACCGGCAATTTCACACCGATCGAAGCCATCGAAAGTCTGGAAGGCAATGTCAATAGCTGGTCAATCACCGATCTTCCGGCGCATGAGCCCGAGCGCCTTGAACCCTGGCCGTCTCATCGCGAAGCGCGAATTTTCGTTGTTCCCCAGGTTTTCAAATTTGCCGGCAAGTCATTTGACGGCGGCAGTTGGAACGCGATTGCCAAAGGCTGCTATGCGATGACGCATGATGCATTCAAATCCTCCGACGCGCAGGATAATTTTTACAAACAGCACGTCGCATCGAATCCGGAAACCCTCTTCCCTGCTATTCATAAGAGCCTTGCCTCAAGGTTGCGATATGTCGCGATTTATCTCAGCATGGGCGGCTGGATACCGCACTCTGCCAAAGAGACCTTCCAGAATGGTTACGGTGATTGCAAAGACCTTGCGACGCTGTATGCAGTGATGTTCGCCAAGTCCGGAGTCACCACGCGAACGTCGCTGATCTCGATGCGCAACGACGAACTCATTGATCCGGAACTGCCCACCATCGCGATGTTCAATCACGTGATCATGTTCTATGTCAACGGTACTGATACGACTTGGGTCGATGCGACCTGTTTCGATTGTGCGCTCGGCGATCTGCCGTATTCCGTCGAGGGTGTCAGCACTCTCGTTATCGACGACGTAAACGGCGGACTGCTGACTACTCCGGCTTCCGGCTGTGCTGACAATATCTTCACACGCAAGATTGATATCGCGCTCGCACCCGACATGACCGCCAATCTAAAACTCTCATCTCACTTGAGCGGCAACCCATCGCACGGAGTCAACACACTGATTTCCGATAGCGACGGCAGCAATGCCACCAAAGCGCTTGCGTATCACCTTGGAATCGCGGGCCTCCCGGCTTTTGGTCACAAGGATATCGTCGTCACCGAAAAGGATCTCTCGAAAATCGGTCTTGATATCAAGTGGTCGAATCCCCGTTTGCTGAAGCCGGCTGGCGAGACATTCATTTTCGATCTGGCGGGATTCCGTGTCACCAATGACGCCGAGACTATGGATTTGTCCAAGCGCAAGCAGACGCTCGAGATCGGCTATCCTCGCACGATATACGATACCGTGCGCGTTGCCCTGCCGGAGGGGTATGTTTTTAAGACTCTTCCGACTGAGGTAAACTATACATCGAAATTTGGTGATTTCACGTTGAGCTCATCAGTTGATTTGGACACCGCTGCCCACCTTTCGGGGGGGGGGGGGCCCCCCCCCCCCCCCCCCCCCCCCCCCCGAATTCACCGCCCGCACGACCACTCCGTAAACAAGACATCTTGACCCGCCCCCGCTGACTTCGCGAAACGCCTTCACCGCTCATCGCAAGGAGATTAATCTCCAGTCGCGCGCCGTCACGACGATTACCCAGAAGAAACCATAGACGGACGCGTTCACACTAAGATCATTTTGATGAATTCTAACATTATCCAATTCCCCTCTCGAGAGGGGTGGCTCCGAGCCGAAGAATGAGGCTCGGAGACGGTGTGTGTGCGATCTCGTCGTGTTAGCTCCCTACTCCGCCACAATCCTCTCAATAATCGCCGCATCATTCGGCAACAAGTCACTCTTCACCAGACGCGGCACAAGAATCCGCCAGCTTGGATCTTGCTTGAAAACTTCTTTGAAAATCGGCAGCGATTTGTCGACCTGCCCCGCCGTAACCAATGTCACTGCATGCCAAAACAGAATCTCCGGATTCCCCGGCGCCAGCCGTGAGGCCTCGGCATACTCCAAATTCGCATTCTCGAAATCGCCGACCGCGATGAATTCATCTCCCTTGTTCATTCGGTCATAAGCGCGTGTTATCTCCAGAAGCCGCCGCAGTTCTTTCAACGGCTCGCTTGAGTCGTCCACGCGGATATCAACAATATTGTCACGCCAGCTCATTCCCGTCGGCTTGCCGGTAACGACAACCATTGCCGCCGACTGCATACCGCGAATGTCGCCGCCTTCACCTTGCGCAGCTTCCAGCGCTGCCATCATTCGTTCCGCAAGATCGCCTTTGGTGCCTTCATATGCCTTCGCCATCGCCATCCAGACTGTCGAATCGCGCATCAGGTTCGCCTGAACGCTGTAGTGATGCCCAATATGATGCCCCGCCATTGCGATGCACTTGTCGCCGGTATGCGTCGCGACCACGCCGTTCTTGTCGATCATTGCCACCTGCCGGACCTGATGCTGCGGGTCGGTGACTATCAGCCCACTCAAAGCCTGCGTCGCCGACTTGCCATGCCGCATCAACTCGAGTCCCAGCGGTCCGTAGCTGAACTCCACCAGCGACTGCGTCGCCACGGCGCCAACGCCCGGCTCGACCCAGATCACATCTGCAACTTTGAACCAATGCGACTGCACCGCCGCGCCGAACTGGCCGGTCACACTATCGTATGCAACTATCGAATAAGTATTCACTGGATGCAGCGGCGTCACGTCCTTGTCGCCGCCGAAAGCGCTGATGCCGACTGCCATCCACGCGAGAACGGCCAAACGCATTCCTGCTCGAATCATTCCTACCTCCGTTGGGAATTGTCTGATAATTGTCTAAACATCTTCGATTCAAGACTCGTAGGCAATCTGAATCTTCGCCCGCCTTTGTGGTTTCGAATTCAATCGAACGTTACTTTTTTCTGCCAATTCAGAACAAGTGATGTAGGGCAGGTCTCCTTGCCGTGACCACATTATTCTTGGATGCGCATTGCCGGAGACCTGCCAAACCGCTCAACCCTATTCCCACTCAATAGTGGCCGGCGGCTTAGAGGAGATATCATACACAACCCGATTGACGCCTTTGACATTGTTGATGATCAAGTTCGAAGCTTCACCAAGCACATCATGGGGTATCTTCGCCCAATCCGCAGTCATGCCATCCTGCGAAGTTACCGCGCGCAGGGCGACGACATTCTCGTAAGTCCGCTCATCGCCCATAACGCCGACTGACTTCACCGGAAGAAGCACAGAGAACGCCTGCCAGATTTCTTCATACAGCTTGCGTTTGCGAAGCAGGTCGATGAAGATCTTGTCGACCTTGCGCAGTATGCTCAGTCGCTCTTCAGTGATATCACCAAGAATCCGTACTGCAAGTCCCGGTCCCGGGAACGGGTGCCGCCACAACAAGTGGTGCGCAAGTCCGAGCTGTTCGCCGATTTCGCGGACCTCGTCTTTGAACAGTTCGCGCAACGGCTCGACAAGTTTGAGATTCATTCTTTCCGGCAAGCCGCCGACATTGTGATGCGATTTGATAGTGACCGAAGGCCCCTTGAATGAGACTGATTCGATTACATCGGGATAAAGCGTGCCCTGCGCGAGATACTTGATGTCGCCGTATTTCTTGGCTTCTGCTTCGAAGACCTCTATGAACAGTCGTCCGATGATCTTTCGTTTTTGTTCCGGCTCGACGACACCGGCAAGTTCCTTGAGAAAGAGCGGTCCGGCATCAACGCGTTTGACATGAAGATTCAAGTGTTCGAGCGCTTCGATGACGTCGTTTTCCTCGTTCTGCCGCAGCAGCCCATTGTCGACAAATACTGCAACCAGCTTCTCGCCGATTGCCTTGTTGAGCAACAGTCCGGCGACAGCGGAATCAACACCACCTGAGATACCGAGAAGAATCTTGTCACTGCCGACCCGGCTGCGAATATCCTGAATCGTACTTTCGATGAATGACGACATTGTCCAGTCACCGCGCGCACGGCAAATCTCAAACACGAAATTGTGTAACAGGTGTTTGCCCTGCACAGTATGAACGACCTCGGGATGGAACTGCACACAGTAGATCTTGCCGATGTCGTTCTCCATCGCCGCAATCTCGACATCATCCGTCGAAGCCGTAACCTCAAACCCTTTCGGCGGGTGGACTATCGTGTCGCCGTGACTCATCCAGGCAGTCGATTTCTCAAGGCCGCCCTTGAAAAGTGTCGCTTTGAGATCAGCAGTCACAATAGCACGGCCATATTCGCGCGACTCACTGCGCACCAGCTCGCCGCCGTAGAGCTTGGCAACGAGTTGCATACCGTAACAAATGCCGAGCACCGGCACACCAAGTTTGAGAAATCGCTCATCAACCGCGGGCGAACCGGTCTCCAGAACCGAGGCCGGACCGCCGGAGAGAATTACGCCGACAATATTCTCGTCGGCAAATCGCTCAAACGGCGTGGTGCATGGGTGGATCTCGCAATAGACATGCATCTCGCGCACACGGCGAGCGATGAGTTGCGTGAACTGGGAACCAAAGTCGATTATCAGAATCATCTCGCTGCTGCGGGACGTCATAGCCATTTCTCCTCTTTGCGGATCAAGTCGCGCCGCCAATTGATGTCGTCGGTGTCCGGATGGTCAATATTATAATGCAATCCGCGCGATTCCTTGCGCTCGATTGCAAAGTCAATAATCAGTTTTGCACAGGTCGCCAGATTGCGAAGCTCAATTGCATCATAACTCCAGTTCCTGGTCTGAAAATAATCTTCGATGTCCTTAACCAGAATATTCACGCGTTCGCGGGCACGGTGAAGACGATAGTCGGATCGCACAACACCGACATAGTCCCACATCAAGTTGAGCAACTCGCTCCGATCATGTTTGAGCAGTACGCGCTCCCGGCGCGAAGGCTTATCCGTGATGCCGTTCTTCGGTTCCTGCAACGGTGCCTCGATCGCTCCATTCGGAATCTCGACAACCTTTGCAATATCTGCAGCAAATTGTGCGGTCGCGACGGCTTCCAGCAATGAATTTGAGGCAAGCCGATTTGCGCCATGCAAGCCGGTCATTCCGACCTCGCCGCAAGCATACAGATTCTTGATATCGGTGCGGCATTGCAGGTCGGTGCAAACGCCGCCGCAAATGTAATGCGCCGCCGGTACCACCGGAATTCGCGCAAGGCTGATGTCGATTCCCGACTTCAGGCAACGTTCGAAAATGTTCGGAAAGCGCTTGAGAATCAGATCGCGGCCAAGATGTGTGACGTCAAGATAAACACACGGATCGCCCGATGCTTTCAATTCCGAGTCGATGGCGCGCGCCACAACATCGCGTGCAGCAAGCTCGCCGGAAGGATGATACTTGTCCATGAAACGAACACCGGCCTGTGTGAAGAGCAGTCCGCCTTCGCCGCGCACGGCTTCAGAAATCAAGAAACTCTCGCCGCCCGGATTGTAAAGCGTTGTCGGGTGGAACTGGATGAATTCCATATTCGCCACCGACGCTCCGGCGCGATACGCCATTGCCACGCCATCGCCGGTGGCAATGGTCGGATTCGAAGTATGCTTGTATACCACTCCAGCGCCGCCGGTCGCGAGCAACACCGACCCTGAGTAGAAATACTTTGCCCGCGATTCCTGACTGTCGAGACAGATTACGCCGAGGCAGCATTTTTCCTCGCCATTACCAGACATGATCAAATCAACTGCAATGTGATTCTCGAACACGCTGATGTTCGGGTTCTCGTGAACGGCATGAAGCAGCGCCTTTTCTATCTCGCGGCCCGTTGCATCAGCGGCATGAACAACCCTACGGGCAGAGTGGCCGCCTTCGCGCGACAGATGAAGATGCGCCTCAGCAGGAGTTGAATCCTCAAGACTGAAATTCACGCCGATGTCGATCAGTTCTTGAATGCATCGCGGACCGGCCTTGACAATCGCCTCGACAACATCAGGACGGGACAAACCGCAACCTGCGGCAATTGTGTCCGCAAGGTGAGCCTCAAAACTGTCAGTGGGTGCGATCACGGCGGCGATACCGCCCTGGGCATAGTTGGTATTGGAGTCGGTGGAGCGTTTCTTGGTGACAATAGCCACCGTGCCCTTTTTGGCAACTTTGAGGGCGTAGGAAAGTCCGGCTATTCCCGAACCGATGACAAGAAAATCAAATTTCAGCACCCACGCTCCTCGCGATAATGCCCCAGAATATATCAGCGCGGTCGACAAAATCAATCCCTATTTCAACCACTCCGCACCGGGACTTGTCAAGGTTATACGCAGTGAGTTTCACCGCATCTTTGGCGGTGGTCAATAGGAACTCTGCGTGATTGTCGGATAGTATGCGATTTAGCATCTCGATCTCAGACTCGGTGTAGCGATGGTGATCGGGGAAAATACTATGGCCGCAAATGCGCGCGCCAGTAGCCGCCAGTGCATTGTCGAATGCACCCGGATTGCCGATCCCCGAGAACAACCAGACGCGTCGGTCCGCAATCGCGAGTTCAGCGGCACCATCAATCGTTCGAATCGACTTGAGCACAGTCTCAGCCCGGAATATTCGCGATGCGTCAATGTAGCGACTGATCCGCGCCGTCAATTCTTCGACCGCCGAATTATCCACCGATTCGCAGCGCGTTATGATAACTACATGACTCCGCCGCAATGCAGTAATCCTGTCTCGCATTGGTCCCGCTGGAAGAGACATGCCGTTGCCAAAGGGATTCGAAGCATCGACTAAGACGATGTCGCAATCTCGCGCTATACGACGATGCTGAAATCCGTCATCGAGAATTACTGCCTCGATTCTCTGTCTTGACTGCAATTCCGAAGCCGTTGCTACTCGATCCGCCCCGACTCCAAACCAGACCTGCGGAAGTTGCGATGCCATCAATGCAATTTCATCGCCAACAGTGGCGACATCGGAATTGGCAATCTGATCGCCTTTCATTGTAACTGAGTGCCGTTCATTTCCCGACCGATATCCGCGACTCAAAATAGCCGTTGCCAGTTTTCGCTGCAGACGTTCGGCTATGAGAATGGTGACCGGAGTTTTTCCAGTACCGCCCGTCGTGAGATTTCCGACCGAAATTACCGGACAACTCAGGCGGTGGGATTTCAGCAGACCATGTGAGTAACTGAAGTTCCGTAATGCAACGCCACTGCGATACAGCAGTGACAATGGCCAGAGAATTGCGAGTAGCAACAGCAGAAGCGGCGTACGATGTTTGCCCGAGTGCAGCCGCGATATCTGAAGCCGCGCATCAGTCATGCTGCATCACCGATTTGAGCCGCCCGACATACTCGTCCAAGATGTGCGATGATGCGTTTCGAAGTTGAATTGCCCTGGCGCGATACTTTTCCTGAAAGTCTTTGTTCGATATGATTGCCTCGATAGTCGATGCAACAGCGGCAGAGTCCGAAACCACAAATCCTATTCCGAATTGGTGGAGCAACTCGTGTCCTCGCAATTGTCCAAAGTAGTGCGGTCCGTGCAACACTGGACAACCGGCGAGTGCCGGTTCAAGGAGATTGTGTCCGCCGATTGGCGCCAGGGTTCCGCCCACAAACGCGATCTGGGACAGATGATATACAGCGTTGAGTTTTCCGATGGTGTCAAGCAGTAGAACTTCGACATCCTGCGATTGTGACGTACTGCCCCAGAGCCGATACGAGAGACCGCGCGTGCTCAGAATCAGCTCGATTTCTTTGACGCGTTCGAGGTGCCTTGGTGCAATGACCATCCGCAGATTCGAATTCGATTTCTTGAGCCGTACGAATGCATCGCAAAGGATCGCCTCTTCATCAGGCCGGGTCGATCCGCAGGTGAAAATGATTTTGTCGCGCCAATCTGCCAACGATTCCTTCATCTGATTTAGAAGTTCGCTGTCCGGAAGCATATAATCCTCCTTGATCGACCCGACGACTTCGATTGGTGCTGTTTCACCGGCAATGTCGCGCAGACGATCGGCATCCGCCTCACTCTGCATCAACAACAGCGAACAACGACGAATCAGCGGAGCGAAGTAGGGGCGCAGCGCACGATATCTCCGATGTGATTTTTCCGATAGCCTGCCCGAGACTTGCACAATTGGAATTCCCCGTTCAAAAGATGCTTCCATCAAGGTCGGCCACAACTCAGTCTCAACCAGAATCACCATTTGCGGCTTGAAATGTTCTATAGTGCGACGGACATTTCCAGTCGTGTCGAACGGATGAAAGAACACCGCGTCGGGCTGAATCGCCGATTGCAAAATTCGCGCTCGCCCTGTTGGAGTTGTCACCGAGAGAATCACCGGAGCCTCAATCGCTTGTTTGAGACGTTCGATCACCTTGAGTGCTATCGTAACCTCGCCTACCGAAGAAGCCACTAACCACACCGGACGCACTTTCGTTGCGAGCTGCGGCAGATTGAGTCCGAGTCGCTCGATGTCGTATCTCCTGCCAAATGGCCGAAGTACAACGCCAACAATCCAGTTGGTATCACATAGCAATAAGTCAGACAGACGTAGAGAAACTTCATGGCGTCAACATCCCGCATACCAAATTCGCCGCCCGTTCGGAAGCTCCCTTGTCACCGAGGCGGTGCCGAACTTCCGCCAAAGCAGCTACGACAGCTCCAGATGCTGCTTTGTCGTCGAGCATCTTTGAGCAGTATTGCGCTAAATTGTCCGGAGTCATCTGATCTTGCAGAAACTCAGGAACGATTTCCTTTCCGGCGACAATGTTCACGAGCCCGACGTTCTTGAGTTTGATCACGCGGCGCGCAATCTGATATGTTATCCAGCCGGTGCGATAGACCACGCAAAATGGTCGGCCGCAGAGAGCTGCCTCAAGTGTCGCTGTTCCCGACGCGACAATTCCGACATCGCAGTGCCGAAGCAAACTGTGGCGACCTGTGGTAAGATGATTGGGGGCCACGCCGACACGCGATTCGATTGCGCGATAAATGTCCTCGTCTAGCTCCGGGCGCACGGCGGTAAAAGACTTGATTGACCGCCCCGAATCCTGCAATTGCTTGACTGCGCGCAGCATGATCTCATAGTGTTTTTCAACCTCGCCAACTCGCGATCCGGGCAGCAATGCAATGACGCTGCTCTTCTCGCTGGTTTGATGTTGAATCCGAAATTCCTTGTCAGTCAAATGATCATCGACGTGATCGAGAAGCGGATGACCCACAAACTCACAACAGATGCGTTCCGGGTTGAACAACTCTTTCTCAAACGGGAGAATCGAAAGCAGGAGGTCAACATTCGCCTCGATTTTTGCGATGCGTCCTTTTTTCCAAGCCCACACCTGCGGGACAATGTAGAACACAGTCTTGATTCCGCGCCGATGGCATTGCTCTGCGAGGCGCAGGTTCATCCCCGGATAGTCAACAAAGATCGCGAGGTCGGGCTTGCGCTTGTCAATCTCTGCGAGCGTCTCATTGAATATTCTGCGAAAGTGGAAGATTCGTTTTGCGACTTCCCAGAAGCCTGCAACCGCCAACGAATTCAAATCATAGAGCAACGCAACCTTGCGGGCGCGCATCAATTCACCGCCCAAACCAAAAAACTGAAGCCCGCTGGCGCGGGCTTGAAGAGCATCGAGTAGCGCGGCGGCATGTAAGTCGCCAGAGGCCTCGCCGGCTGATATGAACACCGTCTTCATGAGAATATGCGGTTAAGATTCTCCATTGCGGTTTGTTCGATTCGCTTTGCAAGGCTCAGTGCAGCAGTGGCGTCCTCGCCGGAAATCCGAACCGGTGCGTCGTTGAGCACACAATCGACAAATGAGCTAATCTCCGCCGTCAGCATATCAAAATCGGGATAGCTCAACTGCCTGAACATGATCTTGCGTCCGGTCGCTTCATGCTGTAATGCGGGCAAATACCCCGGGCGTGCAGTTTCCTTGAGCGGTGCGAGCAGGAAGTGCTCACCCGTCTTGTTGAGAAGATCCAGCGACAAATAATTGTCGCGCGCAAAGAAACGCAACTTGCGCATTTTCTGTACTGAGATTCGCGATGCTGTAAGATTCGCCACGGTCCCGTTGGCAAATTCGATTCGAGCGTTGGCAATGTCAGGCATGTCGGATATCACCGCAACTGCGGACGCCCGGACTTCCCGCACCGGAGCTTTAACATGTGCCAAGATCAAGTCGATGTCGTGAATCATCAATTCCAGAATGACAGCAACGCCCAATCCACGGGCGGAAAACTGTGACAGCCTATGCCCTTCGATAAATCGCGGTTGTTCCGGCAATAACTTGAATCCTTCGGATACTGGATTGAAGCGCTCGATATGGCCGACCTGCAACTTGAGATTCTTCTTCTTCGCAATTGCGCAGATTTCTTCGGCATCTGCGACAGTAGAGGCGATCGGTTTTTCGACTAAACAATGCTTTCCGGCGTTAAACGCGCGCATTGCTTCCTGATGGTGAACTTCGGTTGGGACAACAATCGAAACGGCATCGACCAGACTTAGCAATTCGTCAATATTGGAGCATGCCCTACAACCGTTTTTCTCTGCCGTGGCAGTGGTCTTCTCAGGCACGATATCAAATACGCCGGCCAGTACCGCATTGGGAACATTCGCAAGCTTCTCAGCATGGACGCGGCCCAAGTGGCCGCAGCCGACTACGCCGTAGCGAATCTTCTCTGTCATCGACTGATACCGCGCTCGGAATTGGCGATGAAATCGAGCACGAGTTGAACTTCGGGGATCAGTTCCATTTCCGATTTGATGCGTTCGACTGCTTGAGTCGTGTTGAGTTTGGAACGAAATAGAATTCGAAATGTCTTTTCCAGCGCAGCCAGCGTTTCCGGGGCAAATCCTCGCCGCTTAAGCCCAATCTGATTGATGCCCATGATAATCGGCGGCTGTCCGCCATAGAGCGCATAGGGCAAAATATCCATCGGCACCCGACTTGCCCCACCAATCATCGCATGTGCACCGATCTTAACGAACTGATGTACCGGCACCAAGCCACCGAGCGTAGCATACTCGCCGATTTCAACATGACCCGCGAGATTTACCGAGTTCGACATGATCACATTGTCGCCGAGAATACAATCATGAGCAACATGAGAGTAGGCCATCAACAGGCAATTGGCGCCGACACGAGTCTCGCCGCGATGATGCGTTCCGCGATTGAGCGTGGCAAACTCGCGAATCACCGTGTTGTCACCGACAACGAGAAGTGTGTCCTCGCCGCCGAACTTTAGATCTTGTGGAACTGTACCGACAACCGCGCCGTTGTGGACTTTGACATTCTTGCCAAGGCGTGCTCCCGATGCGATGAGAGTATGCGGTCCGATTTCACAGCCGTCGTCGATGAAGACGTTGTCCTCAATCACGGCATAAGGACCTATGGCAATGTTATCGCCCAACCGGGCGCCCGACGTAATTACCGCCGTCGAGTGAATAAGAGAGTTGCTCACCGATCTACCACCGCTGCCATCATTTCTGCTTCACAAACCAACTGCTCGCCGACATATGCCATGCCGGTCATCTTGCAGGTTGATCTTCGGAAAGATATCATCTTCAATTCAAATCGCAACTGGTCGCCCGGCAGTACCGGTTTGCGGAATCTGACGCCATCAATGCCCATAAAGTAAGCTACTTTGGAGTCCGCGTTTTCAACTGTATTCAGCAATAAGAACCCACCCGCCTGCGCCATCGCTTCGACGATCAAGACGCCGGGCATGATCGGATGTCCCGGGAAATGCCCCTGGAAAAACGGCTCGTTGATTGTGACATTCTTCAGCGCCGTAACCGATTCGTTCGGTACGATATCGAGAATCCGGTCAATCAACAGGAATGGATAGCGATGCGGCATGATCTTCTGAATCGCATTGATATCGAGCACGTAATCGCCAATAGCCTTGCCGGAGTACTTCCGCTTGATCTGCTTCTTCTGGAAAATCGACCGCAGTTTCTTCGCCAGAGCTACGTTTGCCGCATGGCCCGAGCGTGCCGCGAGGATATGACCCTTGATCGGCGCGCCAATCAGGAACAAGTCTCCGATCAAGTCTACTGCCTTGTGCCGTACCGGTTCGTTGTAGAATCTCAGCGGACGATCATTGAGAATTCCGTTACTCCCGAGGAAGACATTGCCCGTCAATGCAAAGACGCTCTTCAGCCGCGCAAGTTCGGCCTCGTCGAGGTCGCGATCGCAAATGACGATAGCAGAATCGAGTCCTCCACCCTTGATGATGCCGCGCTCTTTGAGCTGCTCAACTTCCGACAAGAAACAAAACGTCCGCGCCGGTGCGAACTCTTCGACAAATTCCTCTTCAAGGCTGACGAGTGAAGTGTATTGCGTACCGAGCGCCGGGTTCTTGTAGTCGACCATGTAAGTGATGCGAAACTGATCGCTGGGTACGACAACGATATCGACGCCGCGATCCTTCTCTGAATAGCTGACGTGGGCATCGATTTCGAAAAAGTTCTTCGGCTGAGCCTGCGGCACGATTCCACCTTGAAGCAGAATATCTACAAACGGACGCGCCGAGCCGTCGAAGACCGGGGGCTCTATATTGTCAAGTTCGATAATCAGGTTGTCAATTTGCAGTCCGGCGACTGCGGCGAGTACATGCTCAACAGTGTGAACGCGCGCCTCACCCTTCTGCAAAGTGGTGCCGCGTTCCAGTCCGACGACGTGGTCGATATCGGCAGGGACCTCAGGGCTATCCTTGAGATCGATTCTCACGAAACGTACGCCGGTCCCGACCTCAGCCGGTTTGAAGGTAATGGTCGCTTGACATCCGGTATGCAGTCCGATCCCGGAACCGCTGGCTGCCTGCCGGATTGTCTGTTGTTCAACAATCATCAACTAATTCCTTCCATGTTAATCAAACTAATGGGGCAATTTACGTTATGCCGCCGGGCATTTCAACCGAAATATCGACCTGTGTTGGGGAGCCTGTTTAGGGGCTATTCGCAGATTAGGTAGGGCCTGATTTTCTCTATGCTTTTGGGGCCGATGCCGTAGACCTCAACCAATTGGCCGACCGAGTCGTATTGGCCGTGCTTTTCACGGTAATCGACAATACGCGCACTTAACGTCGCGCCAACGAAAGGAAGAAGTGCCAGACTTTCGGCGGGTGCGGTATTGATGTTCACTCGGAGCCTGTTTTGACGAAAGGAAGGAGTCTGCTTCGGCGGCACGTTTGCCGCCATCGCGGAATTTGATGAAGGCATCTCGTTCGGTTCCTCGTCGGATGAACTCGGTTCAGCCGAGAGTGATTCAAAGATCATCTGTGGAGGCAATGACTGGCGCGAATGTTCGTAGATCAGAATTCCGCCGCCGATCAGACAGATAGTCAATAGGATGCAAAGCGCGACCGTTTCGGCACGGGAAAATGAGAAGACTTCCTTAAGGCTGTCCATAGAAACTGCAGTTGTCTCCACGGCAAAGGTTACACTATTGGCAAGAAACTAGAATCTAATCTCCACCCAAGTTTCAAGTTCGCGGACATGGCGCCCGCCCGACTTAATGTCCTTGGAATCAGTCCAGCGCGCCCGCATTCCTCCCTTAATATTGGTGGAGAAATTATAGGTCGCACTCGGTTGAATCGTCAATTCGGAACGATTCGAGGTTTCTGAGATATTGAACGTTATCTCATTGGTTTCGACATTCTTCACCGGCGCGTGGTTCTCGGTCCTGGTTGTGCGATTCGAGATATCAAGATCAAGAGTCAGATTCGACTGTATCTTTACGCGTCCAAACAACGGCAGCCAGACATTGCTTCCACCGCGGAACGAATAGGTCGTCTTAATGACAATACCATTGCTGTAATCCTTGGTGCGAGTCGTGACGCTGCCATCTTGATTTGCACCATCACGGAACTGTTGGCGATCAGATACGCTCTTGCTGTAGCTGACAGTGGTCCTCAGACCCTGCGCGAACTTCCAGTCGAATGCAGCCGAGATCAGAGGCGAATAGTCGATTGTGTGAATGTCGCTTCGCTTCTGTCCGGTACTGACATTGAACTGCCAATTTCTCTTTTCCGAGTACTTCGAATCGAGCGAGAGCGATTTGGTAAACAGCTTCGGGAACATCAGCCAATCGAGCTTTCCGAATTTCAAACTTAGGTCCGGCCAGGTTCGAGAATCATCGCGCGTTTGCTTGTTGGTGCCCTCTTGAATAGAGTAAGCCCAGTTTGTGCCAACAGAAAATCCCAACGGCAGTCGAACACCAGATCGTGCCGTATAGGTCCTGCCCTTGCTGTACAGATCTTGCTGGCTATTGATTGTCGTCACTGGAACGCGCCCGACACCTTCCAAATCGTTTGAGAGACCAAGTCGATACAGCAGCGATGGGCGTTCGGTAAATCCATCAAGGGACACGCGCTCGTCCAACTTAAATGACGCAGACATTGGATCAATCTGGTCTGTAAAGAAGTGAACGAACTTCAGCCCGTAAGAGTAAATCGGCGTACCCGGTTCTTTCTTCGCTTCCTGCTTCTTTCCCGCCGGTGGTAGTGAGTCAGGCGGGACATTGCGTCGAAGCGAATCCAAACTGGGATTGCGCGGCTGAACTTTTGGCGCAGTCGGTCTTTTCGCGGCGCCCCTGGTGTTCTGACCAATCAGCTTCTGCAAATTGAAAGTCGCGCCTGCCGAGAGACTGCGTGAATTCTGGATTCTTCTCGTCTCCGGCTCCGTACTGCCCACAACAATTTGGCTAAAGGTCTCACCGTGCGAGCCGGTGAATCCGAGTTTCGTTCCCGTAATAAACGGCACTATGTTCGGACTGTAATTGGCCGTAAATGACTCGGTGTAACTGCGTTCGCGGCCAAGCATAATGCTCTTGGGGTTGAGCGACAACTTCACCTGATTCGGATCGCTTAAATCGCGGTCGGTGGTGAAACGATAGCCCAAATCCCAGCCGGTCAAAGGATTGAATCCGGTATCAAATGACCCGCGCAGTACCCGCGAATAGCGGCTGGTCGACACACCAAAACTGTTGAGCTGGTACTCCGTCGACCGCGTGACGTCGCCGTCCAAATTGAGCCGCGCCGGAATAGGATTGAACTGCGTTGCCGTTACCCGCTTCGGTACCAACGGCACTCCACCCATCCACGAAAATATCTTCAGTCCGCTGCGGATTGGCGATACGACGGAGTAACGACCTTTGGCATTGTAGCGATCGGCATCGCTCACCGGCACAGTTGGCGTCTTCGACTGGGACTTTGTCCAAGAAAAGCTCGATTGGAATTTGTTGAGCAAAACCGTGTACAGCGGATTACTGGTGCGTTTATTCCAGCGCTCGCTGATCGAAAATCCATAGTTCGTCGACACACTGCGCTGTTCATCAATACGGTCGGTCGGCACAACAATATCGGACCCGGTTATCAGTCGCGGCGAAAGCTCGGAACGGCTCCAATTGTAACTGAATGGTATCGATGCACCGTCGTTCGGCGGCAGGAACTTGTCGAGCGTGAAGCTGACTGTGTATCCATAATTCGTACTCTTGCTGCCGGAACCAAGATCGCGGCGGTCGGCTTGCGTCAGTGTTCGGAAGAACTCATCTTGACGCATATAGTTTGCCGTGAATGATGCGATATCTGCGAACGTTATGGCACCGGAGACCATTCCCGCCAATCCCTGGTCGCGTCTCACCTGCGTGGCGCGCATTTCGTCAATCCAGATATTGCCGCTCACCCGACTTGGCAATTCGAGC
Organism: bacterium; assembly: GCA_016708315.1. Taxonomy (NCBI): domain Bacteria; species bacterium. The sequence continues at coordinate 12,660 of JADJGC010000003.1, read as the reverse complement.
GAGTCCGTATTGGTAATGCCCATTGCATAATATTTGACGCGTGTAAGCGAAGGATTCCCGTAGACTCGGAATTTGCCCTCGCTGTATTCCAATGTATCGGGGTATTGCTCCTTCAACTCCTGAAGTTTCAATTTCACTTGAGTGAGTTCGTCGAAAACAATGTTGACTGCGTGGTCGGGATCCCAGCCAACGTTCAGCGTCGTGCGATACTCATAGTAGTTGCGGGCGTCGGGACCGAAGCGATAGAAAAACTGGAAATTATCTCTCAATGAGTCGCCGTGAATCCACATCTCAAGCTTTTCGTAGCCGCTAAGGTCCTGCGATTTGAAGGGAATTCTCTCCGCGAGTCCGGTGTCGCCGGGTGCAAAATTGAAAAAGTCATAGCGCAGCGACTGTTCGCGTTCGCGCAGGCCGGTGGTTTTGTCGTAGAATCCTTCAACGCCGGGAGGGGGATTATAGACTGTATCTTCTTCAGTATTGATTACAGATACGGAGAATCGCGTTTCCTCGGTACGGACCTTGTCGGCTGGCAGAATCGGGAAAGCTTCCCAGGCGTTGCGCGTCAACTCGATATCAGCAATTTCAACATATGCCGTATCAACCGACACACCGTCGATCCACAATCGCATAGCGCGGACGTTGCTGCGAAGCGGATTTCCGACGATTTCATACAGCGTGCTGTCCTGGAATGGAATGCGAATCGTGTACCAATCATTGCGCTCCGTACCGATAACACGGAATGGATTATTGGCAAGATCGATGTTCCAAGTGTAGTAATTCTCACGCTCCTGCAAGATACCGTCGGCATTGATGTCTTCGGTGTCGGGCCGATTAAGTCGCGCAAAATCATCGCGACTCTTTTCGGTGCCGTTGATGTGATCGTAATTGTTCTTGTCATCGCTGTCGTATGCCCAATTGTCGCCTGCCGGGTCAGTGCTGGTAGGGCTGCAATCATACCAATCCGGCGCCGTACCGGCTGCGCATAGCGCCAGTTCCTGCTCATCCGAAAGCAGGTCAAGACCGATGTCTTCGACAATCTCCGCAATTTGGTTTGGATTGGTTTTGCTGTCCTCGGTGTCGAGTGCCTTGTTACCGTTCAAGTCTTCGCTGATCTCGCCAACGTCAACATGCAGACGACCAACGCGGCCGCGAATGCGCAGTTCAACAAATCGAGTTTTTGATTGATCGTACGCGCCCTTGGATAAAGCACGCATAACTCCAGCCCACGATCCGGTCTTTTCATTCGTTACCTCGTCGGCCTGCGGCGCAAATCGCAGAACGAGAATATTGGTACGATTCTCGCCGCTCTTAAGATCGCGATCGTAAATATCCGTGATCGGCACTTGGTCATACGGATTATACCAAATCAGTTTGGCGCGCTTGAGCGACAGAGTATCGAGTTGTGCCGGCGGCGATATCGGGTTCCAGCCGGTACGATTCACACCGAGCGAATAGAGTTCTTTGGAGCCTTCGAAATCGTCGATTGACGCCTCTCCCTTGACGTTTGGATTCGGCATCGACTGCCCGATCTCACCCTGAAGTGCAACTCGCGACGGCACCTTGGAATCAATAATCGGAAGCACGTTAATCAGCTTAGTCAAGGCGTAGGTATCGAAACTGTAGGAAGCGTCGACATCAAGATTGAGGAACTTTGCCTGTTCTTCTCCAAGTTTCGGTTTGCGGTCGGTTTCCTTTTCCGATTTGTACAATGCCATCGCGCCGATCTTGAAATTGCGCGAAAACTCGTACTCGGCCCGGGCGCCAAGCAGTGTCTTCTTCTGCGATGATATCAATGGCGAAAACTCGTAATCGATCGAAACATCTGCCGACGCGCTCAACGCTTCCTCGTTCAGGAAGGTAATACTGCCATACTCATACTGAATGTTGTAGTCAACACCCTTCGTCAAGACTCGGCCATTGAGGGTCACCGTCTCCGACTCCGGAACGATATCGAAATTGCCGAGCCGGAATTCGCTTTGCCGCGACGCTGATGTTATCTCGAGATAATACTTGGACTCATTCTGTCGGTCGGTTGCAGAAGACTTGTCGTACAAAGACGGTACCCGATCTGTCAGTACGTCACTGTCAAACGGTCGTCTCCCCGGCAACCACAGGTGTCCTCGGTAGGCGTCGAAAATATTCGTATTGTACGCATCCACCCTGCCGTCTCGATTATTATCCAGCCCCATCAAAACCTTGTACTCAGTACCGTTAAGGTGATTCAGGTCCGATTCCTGTTTGTCTGCCGACGATGTTGCATCGCCACGATAAATCACAACATTGAATCCGTCCAAATCAGTGACCCGACCTACGTCATAGATACTCCGCCAGACATAGTTCCAACTGACGTATGACGGCAGCGGATTTTCTGTCCTCAGAAGTTTGAGAACATAAAGTGAATCGCTGTCGGTATTACCGACTGAAATTGTATCTGCTGAACCATCTTCGTATTTTCGAACGTACTCCATATAGATACCGACCGATTTTCCGGCGTATATAGGTTGGTCGAAAATGATGTAGTGCGATGTCCTGTGAACCGTGTAGAAGTCTTCACTCGATTGCGATGTCGATCTGTCGGCCCCGTAGAGAATAAAAGTGCCGCCGGTCGACTCATCCGGGTATTTGGTAGGGTTATATGGATCGACATACAAACGTGCTGTTTTAGTTGGCAGATTTGTAGACTGTCCAGCTTGATAGAAAATGTAGACTTCCAGTTTCGTGATGCTGTCGGCCCGCCGCTGTCAAATCCTGCGTCTTGGAAGCAGATCAGAAAACGAAAATATCGAGTCGCGACGGGTTAGGTCGAAATACTGATTATCAATGTAATTCCAGTCGCGGATGATACGGCTCGAAGATTCAGCGCCGGCTTTGAATGAAGCTGACTTATTGGATGACTTTTCCTGCGAGGCAATACCGGTTAAGCGAAGTCCACCGATTTCAGCGGTTGTCTTGACACCAAACAAGCCCTGGATTCGCTGCGAGTAACCTGAGAATCGCGTTGATGGAAGCGACAAGTTGGTGTTACCGAGTTCGATCGTCTTGATGATGTCGTCTTCATCGCCCTTGTAACGCAATTGAATTCGATTTGCCAGCGACTCTTGCCGCTTCGAGTCCTGATTGACATCGACAGTAATCTTCGAACCGATTGTTCCGTTGATTGTGAAGCTGGAAATCTGTTCCATCTGCAGCGAAGGGAACTTGCTTTGCCCGGCAATTACCTGCTCGCCATCATTCCATTGACTGCGCCCGCCAAACGAAATCCGGCGATAACCGTTGACCTTGAGTCCGGCGCCGCCCTCGCCAATGATACCTTTGACGAACTTAGGTGTCTTGATCGGAATTTCAAATTCAAGCAATCCGCCGCTGACTCCCTGTGCACGGCGCTTTTTCGCTTCTTCGACACCCTTCTGGAACAGCAATTTTGACTCGCGCTCAAACTCGCGGTGCTGAGTTTCCTGAGCAGAAACTGCAAGCGGCACCGCGTATCCCGTGAATCGCCCGGTCGCTTCATCAAAGACCAGCAATCCGCTGTCTTCATCATAGTAGAAGCTTCGCGTTTTCTTCAGCAACGGCGATTCGAAATAGATGCGCGATTCTTGCGAATTGGTTAAACCGTTATGGTCCGGTGTTGAATGGGTGATTTGGGCTATCCGGCTGGGCGGATAGTGCAGGGCGATATCAAAGCCAACAGCGGCAAATGACTCGACATTCCAAACAGTTATGCCGAAACTTATTACCGCGAGAAGACGGATGAGTATATGAAGAGATTGATTCAATTTTCTACACAGTTATAAATTCATTCATTACATATCTTTTCGATAGAAACCTCCATTAGCTAAAGTCTCCCAGTAAGATTACTTCTTCGGAAAGCTCTACGCCATAAACTTCTTTAACTTTTTGCTTAAGTTTTAGCGAAAGCGCTCTTACTTCCGACGCGGTCGCGCCGCCTTTGTTTATCAAGATATTGGCGTGACTTGGATAAACTCCTGCATTTCCAACCGTTTCCGACTTCCCGCCGATCTGCTCAAGCAGGTATCCCGCAGCGATTTTGCCATGAGGAGCACTTTTGTCCTCTATGTTCTTGAAGAAACACCCTGCCGAAACATCCTGATGCGGGTGTCGCGACCAGCGTTGTTCGAGGATTTCCGCTGCACGGTTGCGAAGAAGCTCGACATCTTCATGTTTCAATTTGAATCGAGCCGACAAAACGATGTTCCTGGTCCATTTGAGTTCGCTATGACGATATCGAAAACCGATCTCATCTTTCAACGCTGTGTACAAACCACGGTCTGGATTGTAAATGCTGACATCGATCAAGGTATCTGAGATCGATTGCCCATAAGCGCCGGCATTTCCGACAATCGCCCCGCCGACAGTGCCGGCAATTCCAGACAGAGATTCCAATCCGGCCAACCCGCCTTCGACTGCCTCTTCGACCATTCTGGCCAAGGAGTATGCCGCGCCGACGTTAATCGATTCCCCTTCAATCTTGAAGTAGTCAATCTTTGGCAATATGATCATGCCGCGAAAACCGGCATCTGATGCAAGTATATTCGAGCCGCCGCCAATCACGAAGTAGTCGATCTTGTTCGTCTTGCAAAACTCGACCGCCTCCACAACCTGTTCGACAGTCTCGCAAAAAGCGACCATGTCCGCGGGACCGCCGATTCCGAAAGTCGTCAGTTTGGCTATCGGATAATCGCGCTCCATACGAAAACTGCTTTCGGCTACGGACCCGGCCGTGCCTGATTTATCTGAAGATATTGACATGCTGAAGAAATCTCCCGAGTAGAGCCCTGAGAATATCAGAGTGACAGGTATAATCCTGCTTTATTACCACCCGTTATGTTGTACCTGAAGACTCGTCCGGTGTTCCGGATTTTTGTTCTCTATTAACTTCATCGACATAATTCATCTGCAATTCAGCGAGCAAGCGACCCAGGACCTTCGACTCATAATCGTCAAGATTGCCCATCGTGCGCTTCTTGATTAACTCCATCATTTCGATCGTCGCCTGCGCTTGTTCCAAATCGCGTTCGATCTTGCCGCTCATCGGATTGATGATCTTGCCAAGCTGCTGCATCCCTGCCGAATGCAGGCTAAACAACAGCGCGCTAAACAACGCCTGTTCGCGGGCTTCCTTGGAGATTTCAGCCATGCGACTTCTCCTCCATATCGATTGCGATAACAATATTATGCTGGAAATCCATCAGTTCGGCGTCGATCTTCTTGAGTTGGCGAATCATGTCGTAATTGGTCGTCGTCTCAATCAACTGACTGAGTTTCGTAGAAAAAACCTGAGTGTCAGCCAGAAACTGTTCGAGTTCGATTCTTAGACTTTTTGCACTATGAGACGCCACCAGATTGTTCTCTTTCCCGCCGTTGCTTAATATACATTTTCAATTTGAGGCGCTCCTGATCGGACATCGCCAGCGTATTTGTCATTAATCTATGAGCAAATTCGCGAGCCGTCAAGATTAAACTTAGGTCAGTCGCGATGTTCGCCACTTTGAATTCGGGCATTCCGCTCTGTTTGGTGCCAAGCAATTCACCCGGCCCCCGTAGTTCCAAATCGAGTTCCGCGATTTTGAATCCGTCGTTGCAATCGACAAATCGCTGAAGCCGTTGGTAGCTCTCACTGGTCGTTTCCATCTCGGTAATCAGAATGCAATACGACTTCTTGTTGGAGCGACCAACTCGCCCGCGCAACTGATGGAGTTGGCTCAGCCCAAACCGCTCGGCGTGTTCGATCACAATCACAGTCGCATCAGGAATGTCGATGCCCACCTCGACCACCGTCGTCGAAACCAGTATGCCCAGTTCGCGTTTCGCAAAGCGCGCCATCGTCTGCTCGCGTTCTTCCTTCTTCATTTGTCCATGCACAAGTCCAATCGCCAGGTCTGGAAAGATCACTTCCGAGAGGTCCTGATACGCCTTCGTTGCGGCTTTAAGCTGTACCTTGAGCGATTCTTCCACCAGTGGATAAATGAAGAACACCTGATTGCCGGATTTGACTTCATCGCGAATGAACTTGTAGATTTTGGGCCGATCGGCATCGGTGCGAAGCGCCGTCTTTACTGGAATGCGCCCTACCGGCATTTCATCGATGATCGACAGATCCAAATCGCCGTATGCCGTCAACGCCAATGTCCGAGGAATCGGCGTCGCTGTCATTACCAAAAGGTCGGGTGAGTTCCCTTTCGCAAGCAAGGCTTCGCGCTGGGAGACGCCGAAACGATGTTGCTCATCGACGACGGCAAATGCCAAATTGGCGAAAGTGACATCATCTGTAAACAAAGCGTGAGTTCCGACGATGATCTTTGTTTTGCCAGCCTCCAATGCGCCCAGAATCAATTTGCGCTCGCGCGGTGGTGTAGTCCCGGTCAGCAAGACTGGAACCTCGCCGGTCGAAGCCAGCAACTTGGTGATTGTCTGAAAATGCTGCTGCGCGAGCAATTCGGTCGGAGCCATCATTGCCGCTTGATAACCGGAGCGTGCTACCAGAAGCATCGCCATCGTCGCGACAACTGTCTTACCTGACCCGACATCGCCCTGCAACAATTTCAACATCGGTTCGGGTTTGTAGAGGTCTTCCAAAATTTCAGCAACTGCTTTGCCTTGAGACTTCGTCAGCTTAAACGGCAGTGCATGCACCCAATCATGAAATCCTTGATCCGGCTTGGCAATGGTGTGCGCCTTGTGTTTATGCGTAATGCGTTGCCGACGGTCGGCCACGAGCAGTTGAAACAGCAGCAGTTCGCGAAACGCCAGCGAGTGACGCGCCTGAGCGCGAACCTCAAAATTGTCGGGATAGTGAATCTGCTTCACGGCATCGGGCAACGGCATCAATTTGGCGTCTTCAACCACTGATGCAGGAACGAGGTCTTCGATGAAGTCGCCATACTGGTCCAGCGCCGGCTTGATGATACGACGGAATCCGCGCGAGTCGAGCCAGTTCGATTTCAGTAATTCGGTCGAAGGATATATCGGAATGATTCGACCCGTATGAATCTTTGCCTCTTCTTCGTCCTCGAAAATGACTTCGACTTCAGGATGAATGATCCGGGCCCCGCCGCGAAAATCGCTGACCGTGCCCGATACCGACAGCGTCATTCCCCGCTTGTAGCGCTTCTCGATGTATTTGATTCCATTGAACCACAACAGCGGCAGATGCCCCGTGTCGTCCTGAATTACGATTTCGTAGAATTTCTTGCGGGCTCGCAACAACCCTTGCATGACAATCTTCCCGACGACTGTGACTTCAGTGCCAAATTGCAATGTCGCGATCGACTGTAGATTTGAACGGTCGAGATATCGGCGCGGGAGATAGTACAGAAGGTCTTCGATTGTCTCGATCCCGACGCGACTGAGTATCTCCGCCTTTTTGGGGCCGACCCCCTTCATGTAGGTGACTGCGACTTCGGCCGGGTTACGGGAATACGTCATGCTAGAATGTGAGTCGGCTCAACTCGAAAGTCAATCGCGATTCGCAGGAATTCAATCTAGCCGCCTTCAGTCTTGGGTATTGTTGATGAGATTACTTCTTTTCCCGGTACTGCTTGCCGAGTTGTCGCTCATAGATTTCGTCGACAATCGGGAGACGGCGATTCCAAACGGCACTGTCCGGGATTTGCGTTTCTGCCATATAGTGGTCGATGTAAGCGCGCATCCGCTGATATTCATCCCACGTAATCTCTTTCGCCTGAAGTGAACGAAACGCCTGCTCCGCATACCAGCGCGCCGGTCCAAGTACCTTGATCGAGTCCTTCCAAGCTTGCAATGAATCAAGCGAACGCGTCAGCGCCGACAATTTCATGCCTCGATACATTCCTTGTTCGAGTTCGTTGAAAACGTCCCGATACACGCTCCAAGACAAGTTGCCGGAATCGTGGAACCGCGATAGGTCGGGCCTGGACGCAATGTCGGCTGAATTCGACAAGGCATCGTTAGTCGACTCACCTAAACCGGGGAAGATCGTCTCAGTGAAAATGATAATAGTATCCGCTGCTAGCGAAGGTACCGTCGCAATCTGGCTGGACATCTCTTCGAGTCCGGAAAGACTATTCTGAACAGCGCCAGAGGATTCATCGCTCAAGTTTTTCTTCTTCAACTGACCTGGTTTGATTAGCGCGCTCGTCGGGACCTTCATTGCATCGCGCGAGTCCGCTGGCGTCGCACTTTCGCCTTCTGGCTGAACCATCGAAACTGACGAAGTTTCAGGCACCGGCGAGGCAATCTCCAATTTCGGTTCGTCGCTCACCACGATTTCCTGCGATTTGACATCTCCTGACAGATCCTTGTTAGGTACAGTCATCAGGTCCACAGTTGTTCCTGCCGCGGCTGTATCGACTCGCTGATTCCGGATAATCATCTCTTGCGGCACAGCTTTATATGCCGGCAATTCGTTTGGATACTTCTTCGCCGTTGGACCGAACATGTTCATGCCAATCAGCACCACCAGCAACACCGCCGCCGCCGAACTGATGATCGCGACAGACTTGCGCCTTACCAGAAAGAACTCGACTATCCGCGACTGTCCGGCGGGTTGGTTTGCGACACCTTCATCGATGCGGCTGGCAAGACTCTCGAAGTACTCCTCATCGGGAAATCTGATCTGCGAGCTCTTTGCGAGCTTATTGAGCCGCTGCAATGTCTGCAACATGCGTTGCCTTGCTCGGTGCAGGCGCGACATAACTGTTCCTACGCTAATCTTGAGGCGTTGGGCGATTTCTTCATAGCTTATCTCTTCGTGCATCCGCAAAACAAATACGGTGCGAAAATCAGGCGGCAGCGCATTCAGAGCTTGCTGATAACGCGCATCAATCTCCTGCTGGCTCAAGTTCGCGTGCGGATTGTCTTCGGTATGCGATGAGGTCTGGGCGTCAATGACAAGCTCGCCTTCTTCGCCGGAGACTTGAAACTTCTGACGCTTGATGTAGTTCAGCGCGTTGTTCGAGGCGATCCGCATAATCCACGCGATAAACGGATATGCTTCGTCGAACGTGCTGATAGCCTGAAAAGCTTTGATAAAAGCCTCCTGCGTCAAATCGTCGGCGGCATCGTGCGAGCCGCCCAGCCGGAAACAGAGTGCATAAACCTTGCGTTGATGGCGCCTGACCAAATCGCCGAAAGCGCGCTTGTCGCCTTTCTTCGCCCGCTGGACCAACTCCAGGTCGGACGAATCGGCTGACCCCACCATCATTATTACCAGTAAGAACAAAGCTTATTCCCCGGTTGGACGCAGTATTTTCAATGTCATCCGCTCGAAAATCTGCTCTTTGGACTCCGTCGAAAAGCGGTCGGAAAGCTCTGTTTCGTATACGGCTCGAAGCGCCGCAACTAACTCTGCCGGTTTGAATTGGCCCGATTGCTCTTGTATCTTTTGCAGGAAAAACGGATGCACACGCAACTTGCCGGCGAGGTCCTCACGGCTAAGTTTCCCGGTATATGCCTGTACCGTCAATAATCGCTCAAATTGGCTGTAAAGTGCCCAAATCAACTTGCCGCGGCCGTCAGCGCCGGAGCTTTCGAGGTACTGCCGCAATGCGGACAATGTCGCCTTGGGATTGCGCGAGGTTACACTATCCGCAACCTGAAACTGACTGAAGAAGCGGCTATCCGATAGATAGCTTCGCACATCAACAAGACCGACGCGCTTCTTGTCGGCGTGGACGATGGAGATTTTCTCGACCTCATTCTCGACGTCGCCGCAGTCGCTTCCGACCAAACGGCAGAACTCGGTGACCGCGTCCTCATCAACAGCCATGCCTCGCGCAGCAAAACGCGAGCGCACGTACGGCGGAAGATGATTGTCGTACATCTCCTTGGTTTCAACGACACTGCAAACCTTGACAAGTTCCTTAGCGAACGATTTGCGCCCATCAAGCTTGTTGGCACTGCCGATAAACAGCACCGATGGCGAAAGCGTATTCAGCGATCGCACCAGGAATTCGTGAAATTTCTCCGGGAGTTTATCTATGTCCGAAATGATGACGACAGTATTCCCGCCAAATAGCGGCACACCGGCAAGCAGTTGCTCAAGTATCTGCGCGGTCGCCTTGCGGCCAATCAGCGAATGCCGATTGAGCGCGCCTTCCTTGCCGAGTTTGGCTTTGGTGATCTTCTCGGTCAGCAGAAAGCGCTGATAATAGTCCTCGCCCAGAAGCAGATACGCCGAATCGAGCTTGCCCGACTCTACCTTTTCCAGCGCTTGCGCAAACGTGAATTTCGCCATGTGTTGATGTTAGGAGTTTTAGGCGGAGATGTCAATAGTTTGACGGGCGAAGGAAGAGCCCGCCCTCACCCTGCCCTCTCCCAAAGGGAGAGGGAACAACCCTTGTGTGGGCGGCAGACGTCCTCGTCTTCCTCAGTTCGTAATATTTAGTTATTCCCCCTTAGCAAAGGGGGCAAGGGGGTTGTATTCGCTGCATGGAACGAACTCAGAGCGGCGCGTGTCTTCTTCAATCCCCTAAAATGAAGAAGTTCGTAGGGCAGGTCTCCTTATCGGTAGCTATCTCCCATAGAGGCATCTCGTTGGAGACCTGCCAATCTCTCCCCACAGTCTGGAAGCAACTGGCAGGTCTCCACACACCTGCTCCAATCATCACGAAGTTTCGGTAAGGAGACCTGCCCTACAAACTTTCGACTACAAACGAAAAAGGCGAAACCGAGCGGTTCCGCCTTCTTCCTCGGGAGGTATGAGCAATGTCAGTCCGCATTCAAAGTCAATTGCGCCGGATTCTCGCGCTGCGGAATCCAGTTCAGCGAGTAGGAAAACTTGTTCCGGAAGAGAATCGCCATGTTGCGGAAGGGCTGAAGATCCTTCGTGCAGTACATCTTTTCGTTGATCTGATTGACGACCGTAAAACTGTCGCCGTAGATTTCGACCGTGCGGTCGCGGAAAACCTGGGGATTCAATTCGACGAACTCAAGAAGCGTCAAGAGGGCGGCATATTCACATTCAGCCGGCGATCCGGCGAAGCGGGTACGGAACACGATTCCGGCATCCGGCACCGAGAATGACAGCACTGCGCTATGAAGACCATCTTCGCGTTTGTCCTGGACCTGGCTGTAGAAATAGCACTCCATCTTGGTTCCTCCTCGTTGAGTTCTGAGAAGTGTCTAATGCAAAGTCCATGCCGGAAGACGCCCTTTGCCGGTGGGCGCAACTTACGCAGACGGCTCTCGGCGGCCTGAGTCTATCCTGAAGTTCTATTGTAAGTTATGGCGAGATGACAAGAGAGGTATTGTTACGAAAATCACTTGTTGCGAAGTGATACAGGGCAATTCGATGCAATCTAATTCACACATTTTGCAGAGGCGTCAACGGTCAAAACGTAAACTGATGTTTCTCCGATCCGTCAGGTTGCAGCAGCCAAGGGTGATGGAAACTGCCGTACGTCGTAAAGGAGGTGAAACTCAGTTCTGACTCCAGTTGTTCGCCGGAATAGATTCTCTCTATATTGGGATGTCGGGCAATGTCTGGGAGCATTCGCAGCGGAAAAGCTGCAGCAACTGAGCCTTTTGCACGCCGTGGTTTAGTCATGGTGACTCCCAGTGTTGCCAAATCTGCGATATCCCCAATGTAACCGATCATTACGCTCAGCCCTCTCTCTCCTGTGCTGAGAGCAAAAACACTATAATGATTCTTTAGCTGCTCGACACTTAAAGCTTGGGGTTCGTTCACAATAGGCAATGGCTTTATGGCTGGACTCTGTGAAGGTGCGTAGCATTTCGGACGTGAACTACTGGAATGAACCTCGGGAGCATTCGGACTAACTAAGGCAGTGTCCCCGACCGCACTTTGAGGACTTCTGTTATTCGCGGAAACACTGTCGATGGCATCCTCCAGAGATTGTCCAAGATAGTACTCGTACACTTGTCTTATCTCCAGATCTACTTTGTTGGCTTGCCCATAGACGACCTTTGAAGGAACAAAGAATAAGCATACAGCTATGCCAATGACGGCTAATATCATTTCCTTCATGGATGAATCCTCCCCAATATCTGCTCCCGGACGCCGAGCACGATGCCTTTATGACTTTAGAATGAAGTCAGCGTTGACGATGTTGTCAACAATTAGTTAACAGCTCAAAACGTAATCTGGTGTTTCTCCGATCCGTCCTGTCGCATCAGCCAAAGGTAGCCATTATCCTTATCTACTTTGGTAAAGACTATCCACTGACCATCAGGCGACCAGTCAGGATTATTGCCTCCTTCGGTTGTAAGCTGCGCGTTGTCAAGCGAATCTAGATCAGTTCTCCAAACGTTCGTATAAGCGCCGTATCCGTCACGCGCGATGAGTATCGACTTGCCGTTCGGACTTACGGCAATTCCTCGCTTATGCCTATCGATCTTTGGTAGGCGTGAACGCGACTCTGCGCGTAGAGAGTAGATTGAAAGATCGCTAGAGTCGCCGTCAGAATAGTCAATGATCGCGATACTATCGCAGTTAAGCATCCAACTACCGTAGGTTGCATATGGCACAGTGAGATAGCTGGAATTCGTGTTCCAATAGTATGAGTAGAGCCCGCGGCCATCGCCCAGCCTGATAAAGTAAATGAGTCTTTCACCACACGGCGACCACCGCGGAGCATGGCTACGTTCTATGGATTCAATGTGTTTCACCGTGTCTCTGGCTAAGTCGCTTACAAAGATCTG